>JAGBLA010000171.1 GCA_017635675.1 Ruminiclostridium sp. | reverse complement strand
GAGAACGGATTATCCTCCCGAGGGAACTCTGACTGTAAAAGGCGACTTCCCTGATAAGCCGGACGACCTCACGGACGAAGATGACACGGTCATCAATATAAGGATAAACAGCAACAGCATGATCGTATGCTACACCTATGAATGGACGAGCGGTGCTATGCCCTCGGATGTCGGCAGCGCGTCCGGCTACATCTCCGGCAGCGCACCCGTGAGCGGCGATACCGGAAGCACGACAGCACGCATTCCCGACGGCGCGGTATCCGGAATTTACAACGGTCATACCTACGCGGTGATCGAACAGGAGCTTGACCCGTTGGCAGCTAACGATTACTGCAAAAACATAGGCGGTTATCTTGCAACTATCACCTCACAGGGCGAACAGGACTTTGTTGCTTCGCTCGCGGCGCGGGTAGATTACAGCGACTTCTGGATAGGCGGCTCGGATTACGGTTCGGAGGGCAACTGGTACTGGCTCAACGGTGAGCCGTGGAATTATACGGCATGGTACCCTGGCGGTTCTGCCGGAGATCCCGAGCCGAACAACGGTCTCGGTGCCGGAGAAGATTACGTCTTTATGAACAGAGAGCGCGGCTATCAGTGGGTCGACGGTTACGGCGGTTACGGAACTGCTTCCGTTTATTTCATCTGTGAGTGGAGCAGTGAGCTTCCGGGCGCAGGCGGAAATTCCGGCGGCACAACAGGCGGCATACAGGACGAGCGCACAAGACAGGGCGCGGGTGACGGAAAAATTACCATTTCGCTCCTGTGGGATTCCAAGGACGACCTCGATCTGCATATCTTTACCCCGAACGGCTCCGAGCTGTGGTGGGGCAATCCCAGCGCGCAGGGCGGTGTCTTTGATATCGACGCGAACAGAGAGGGCAATATCAAGACAAACCCGCTGGAGAACGCGTTCTTTGCAAACCCCGTGAGCGGCGAGTATTGGATATACGTCTATAACTATGAGGACAGAACGCCCGGCAAGGCAACGAACTGGACAGTCCGCGTTCAGGTCGGCGACGAGGAACAGATATACTCCGGTACGATAACCAGCCAGGAGGAGACTATCGAAGTCCTCGGATTCAGCTATACCGCGGGTGCAAACTCCGGCAGTTCAGCGGGAAATCTGCTCACCAACGGTAACGCTGCTGACGGAATGACCGGCTGGCAGGCTCCGGACGGAAAATGGACTACCGACAGTAACTATGACGGCGTAGAAGCATACGACTCCTACTACTTCTGCACAAAGGGATTTACCGGCTCAGACGGCTCGAGAATGTATCAGGACATAAATATCAGCAGCTATGTCGGAAGAACGGCGACCCTTTCCGCTATGAACCGTGCATACCGCAGCGGACACGCAGATGAGAGTATGCTGATGATCGAGTTCCTGAACGCGGGCGGAAGTGTCATAAGCAAGGCATCATCTGAAAAGGATAGCGGCAATTCGGAATGGCACCGTATGAGCGTTTCTGCGTCGGTACCCTCCGGCGCAGCGAAAGCAAGAGCTTCGCTGTACACATTCTATCTGGAAGGCTCGGAATCGGATTCATATTACGATAATGTATCGCTTATCGTAAACGGCTGAGAAAGCCGAAAGCACATATAACAAGGCTCTGAGCCGCATATTAAGCGGTTCAGAGCATTTTGGCTATTGGAAACGGATGTACGGAAATGGCACGTCCATATCGTGTAGTTACAGTGAAAAGCAGTGGTCAAATCATACAGCATAATGAAATGCTCTTTTGGCTGCTCCGGATAAACGGAAAGGGTTTAAACACATATACATTGCTTTGCCGATGATCGTTCCTGACAAAATGTCTGTAAGTTGTCATGCTGCAACAACTAATTATTCTATCCGACGATCAAATGGTTTGACTATGTACTTTCCCCGCCTCCGGCTGGGGAAAGTACATAGTCAATACCGCACAAACAGGCTTACGCGGTCTTTTCATCGCTGCACCGTGCGCGGTATAGCCTGAAGAATCATTCATCTCAAAGCACCGAGCTGTAAATCAAGCCCGGTGCTTTTTTATGCAATCAAGAGAGGGTGATGCAGCATGACGGAATTATAGCTGCTTGAATACCATATCCCGTTAGG
>JAGBLA010000170.1 GCA_017635675.1 Ruminiclostridium sp. | reverse complement strand
TCTCCACCACAGGGGCGGGGGCCGGTTCGGGCTGGCTCTCCACTACGGGAGCGGCTTCAGGCTGGCTCTCCACCACGGGAGCGGGCTCAGGCTGCACAGGAGCGGGCTCAGGCTGAACGGGAGCCGCCGCGGGCGCGGCAGTCATAAGGGGAGCGCCGCATGACGAGCAGAATTTTGCGCCGTCTTCGTTTTTGCTTCCGCATTTTCCACAAAACATAGTAAATATCCTTTCTTGTATGTAATTATGTTGGTTTGCGAATGAATGTACCTTTAATTATAACATTTTTGATGCGGTGTGTCAAGTTATTTGGCAAAGTGTGTCAAAGTATAGTTTCCATGCCTATTTTCTGGGGCTTTCATGCCCATAGCTTCGTAAAAGCTGATTGCGCCCCGGTTGCAGGTCCACACATTGAGCGTGACATTGTAGCAGCCTATGCTTCGCGCGTATGCGAGCACGTGTTCATACAGCGCTTTCCCGATATGCTTTCCGCGTGCGCTCTCGTCAACGCACAGGTCGTCGATGTAAAGCGTGCGGATATCGGTGAGGATATTGTCGTCGGGAAAGTGCTTCAGGATACAGAACGCGTACCCCATGAGCTCCCCGTCGTCGAAAGCCGCGAAAATGGGGCGCTTGTCGTCCTTGATGATGTCCGAAAGCTCGCTGTCGGTGTATTTCTTTACATTTCCCTTGAAAAGGTCGGGGCGGCCCGCGTGGTGTATCTCAAGCACCTGCCGCAGAAGCTTGTTCAAGCTGCCTGTATCCGATATATCTGCTCGTCTTATTTCCATAATTTACCTCCGTTTATACGGGCGTCTGCCCGGCAGATATATTATACGACACCGCGGCGGATATGTCAAGCCTTGCGCGCCGACTGACAAAAACAGACAATTCCCGCCCGCTTTCCCTGCGCGGCGCTCAATAACATTTGACAAGCGCGGGATTTTGGTATATAATATCTGTGTGCCGCGAAGTTTTATCCGCGGCTTTTGATACGATGTTAAGGAGTGTATTATCCTGAAAAAGTTAAGGAATATCATAGCCGCGGCGGTATGTGTCTCCATGCTTTCGGGCTGCTTCGGAAGCGGACAGGCTCCCGAAGTCACCGATGTCACGACTGCGGCGGAGCAGACGACCGTGTCCTCGGTCAGCGTCACCGAAGCGGCTGAAACAGTCTCCGAGCCTGTCACAGCCGATGAGACCGCACCCTCCGCGGCAGCTCTCGCGAGTGAGAGTGACATACCCGTGACCAAAAGCGAAGACCGCCCTCTCGTTATCGCGGCGGACGGGCTCAACAAGAACTATTCGCCCTTTGCCGCCGAAGAAACGGCAGCGGACGAGCTTATGCGCAAGCTCACGGGCGTGACGCTTATCGGGCGTACACGTTCGGGCGCTCCCGTAAAGTCGGGGCGCATGACCGGCACCGAAGCGTACAACGGCAGGCAGTACGGCTATTACGGCATAGCGGACGTTACCTCCGAATATGACGGCGTGAGCGACACCACCTCCTACACCTTCGCGCTTCGTCAGGACATTAAGTTCGCGGACGGTGAGGAGCTTGACGCGGACGATGTGATATTCACGCTTTATCTGCACCTTGACCCGTCCTACACGGGCAGCGTCCAGCTTCAGGATACCAACATAATCGGCGCGCTCAACTACCGTTTCGACAACAGCACCGCGGGCAACATCACCCAGGAGCAGATAGACCGCGCTCTGAGTTCTCCCGAGACCGCAAAGCTTATAAGGGAGCAGATAACTCTCCCGACGCTGAAGGCGCAGTTTGCCAACGTGCGGTCGTTCTACGGCGACAGCGCCTACTCGGTCTATACCAACAAATACCCCCGTGCGACAGACCTTTTCGCGTTCTTCTATTCGATAGACAGCTCCTATTCCTCAAAGGGAAAGGACGAGCAGACAGTCATAAACGACATCGCGGATATGTACGGCGGGAATTACCGCCTGCTTTCGAGCATGATATTCGGCGTTGACGACACATTTGACGAGCAGGCGCTCAATATCGCCGTCGGGATTATCTCGCGGTCGGGCTCGGACAGTGACGACCCCGACCATGTGGGCATGATAAGCGGAATAGTGCGCAGCGACAAGTACGTCGTCACCGTCACCGTGAAGGGAAACGGCGCCGAGCTTGAAAAGGCGCTGTCGGAAATGGTGATACTTCCGCTGCACTACTATGGGAGCACTTCGATGTTCAGCTATGAGAACGACCGTTTCGGCTTTGCGAAGGGTCTCGCGTCCCACATCACCGACGCGGACACGGTGCCTCTCGGTGCAGGACCGTTCACGGTCAGCGGCACCGATGCCGACGGGATACTGCTCAAAGCCAACGAATACTATTATAAGGGAGCTCCCGCGGCTTCCTCGGTCAAGGTCATCAACGGAAGACCCGACGAGGCGGCGTCGCTTATAGCCGACGGCACAGCCGACATCTGCGTGTCCGACGGCTCCGGCGAGAGCTACGCGGCGGTGGGAGAAGCCAACCGCTCAATTGAGAAGATATACCCTGTGGTGAACATCGGTGAGGGCTATGGCTACATCGGCATAAACGCGGATACCGTGCGGGTGGGCGACAGCTTCTCCAACGGAAGCTATGCGCTGCGCAAGGCGATAGCCACCGCGATAACCTACTACAAGACCGAGACACTTGACGAATACTTCGGCGGCTGTGGGATATACACCGATTATCCCTATATCGAGGGCGTGGAGATAACGAAAAGCACTCCCGGCTATGTCATTCCCTACTCCCGCGACAGCTTCGGCGGAGCGATAATCACGCCTGAAATGGACGAGAAAGCGCGCTATGCCGCGGTAAGGGAGGCGTGCTTCGGTTATCTGCGCGAGGCGGGCTATTCCTATACGGGAGACAAGATAACAGCGGCTCCGCGCGGCGGCTCGATGGAATACACCGCAATGGCGGCGGGGAACGGCACGGGCGACCACCCGTGCTACATGACGCTGAAAAAGGCGGCGGAGCTTCTCGGCGATATCGGGCTGACCATAAAAGTGGTGGACGTCACCGACCCGTCGGTAATGTGGGAAAGCCAGAAGAACAAAACCAACGAGATATGGGCGGGCGCGTGGAACGGCGAACGGCTGACCGATATATACATCGGGAGCTGCTACGGGCTTGACGGCTCAACAAAGCTGAAAAATCTGATAAAGAGCGCGGAGGAGACCGAGGGCGCGGAGCGTCCCGGGGCTTTCATGAAGTGTTATGACAAGATAATGACGAGCTACGCCGTTGAGGTACCCATGTACCTGCGGTCGAGCTGTATGCTGTTCAGCGCGCTGCGGCTGGACGTTTCGACTATCCCGTCGGACATGAGCGACAGCTACAACTGGGCGGACGAGATATACAGGATAAAGACAAAGTGACAGAGGACGTATGAATACCATAGCATTGATACTCGCGGGGGGGAGCTCCCGCAGAATGGGCGGACGCAACAAGCAGTTCATGCTTGTCGGCGGCGTGCCTGTGCTTATAAAGAGCGCGCTTGCTTTTGAGGGCACGCCGCTTATAAACGGCATAGTAATAGCCGCCCGTGAGGAGGATATACCCGCTGTGAGAAGTCTTTGCGGGGAGTACGGGGTGACGAAGCTCCGACTCGTCGTGCAGGGCGGCGATACCCGCGCGAAGTCCGCGGCTAACGCGTTTGAGTGCGCCTGCGAAGCGGGACTGCTCTCCGACGGCGACATGGTCATGGTGCATGACGGGGCGCGTCCGTATGTCACGGCGGAGCTTATCGGGCGGGTCTATGACGACTGCATGAAGTACGGCTCCGCCGTGCCTGCGATACCCGTCAGTGACACGATAAAGACAGCGGACGGCGAGGGGTTCTCGGCGGGAACTCCCGACCGCGGCACACTTAGGGCGGCACAGACGCCGCAGGCGTTTGAAGTCTCGCTGTACAGGCGGATATGCGGAACGGGTCTTGACGCTACCGATGACGGCGGGCTTGCGGAGCTGCTCGGGGAGCGGGTGAAGCTCACCGACGGCGACCCGCGCAATATAAAGATAACCACGCCCGAGGACCTGCCCGAGCCGCGTGAGGCTGTTCCCGCGCTTCGCATAGGACACGGCTATGATGTACATCTTCTCGTATCGGACAGAAAGCTTATCATCGGCGGCGTGGAGATACCGTACGAGCTTGGGCTGCTCGGACATTCGGACGCGGACGTGCTTGTCCACGCGGTAATGGACGCTATGCTCGGCGCGCTGGCGCTGGGGGACATCGGAAAGCACTTCCCCGACAGCGACCCGCAGTACAAAGGCGCGGACAGCATGGAGCTGCTGCGGCGGGTGAACGCTATGATACGCGGACGGGGGTACGAGGTATCGAACCTTGACTGCACGATAAACGCGGAAAAGCCGAAGCTCGCGCCCCACATTGCCGGGATGCGCGCGAACATCGCGGCGGCGTGCGGTGTGACCGATGACGCGGTGAGCGTGAAAGCCACCACCGAGGAGGGGCTCGGGCTTGCGGGAAAGGGTATTGGCGCGGTGTGCGTGTGCCTGCTGAAAACGATATGACAACATCTGCTCTCACGGAGCCTGAGTTTCGTGAGAGCTTTTGATTTCCAGAAACTTTTTTGGTAAATTTTGCAAAAAAACGTTGCAAAACGAAGAAGTTTGGTGTATAATATATTTTGTATTACCCTGCCAAGGGTAATTCTTCGTGTACGCTTTTTAATACTATAATATACAGGCGTTTGAAAAGCGCCGATAATGTGTAAGGGTGATAACTATGCTCCATATCGGACTTGACGTAGGCTCCACAACGGTGAAGATAGCCGTTATCGACGATTACAACAGGTTTGTTTACAAGAACTATCAGAGACACTATTCCGACATAAAGAAGACGCTGGCAGAGGTGCTGCTGGCGGGGCTCGAACACGTGGACGACAAAAGTGTGACTGCTGCCGTGACAGGCTCGGGCGGTATCAACGCGGCGAAATGGCTCAGCATACCGTTCATTCAGGAGGTCGAGGCGGGTGCTGTGGCTATCGAAGCCCTTATCCCCGAGACCGACATAGCTATCGAGCTCGGCGGCGAGGACGCGAAGATAACATATCTCCGCGGCGGCATAGAACAGCGCATGAACGGCTCCTGCGCGGGCGGCACGGGCGCGTTCATCGACCAGATGGCGGCGCTGCTGAACACCGACATAACCGGGCTCAACGAGCTTGCGAAGGACTATGAGACCATATACCCCATAGCCTCCCGCTGCGGAGTTTTCGCAAAGAGCGATATCCAGCCGCTTCTCAACGACGGCGCGAAGAAGTCCGACGTTGCCGCGTCCATTTTCCAGTCCGTGGTGAACCAGACCATAAGCGGTCTCGCCTGCGGTAAGCCTATCCGCGGCAAGGTGGCGTTTCTGGGCGGCCCGCTGTTCTACCTGTCGGAGCTCAGAAAGCGTTTCATCGAGACACTTGACATGAAGCCTGAGGACGTGATATTCCCGCCCGACGCGAACCTTTTCGTGGCAACGGGCGCGGCGCTCGCCGACAACCGGCGCACAATAAGCGTCGAAGTGCTGAAGGAGCGCATAGCCGACCTCGGCAGCGTTCAGGTGCATGAAGTCGAGCGCCTTGCGCCGCTTTTCTCCGACAAGAAGGAAAAGGAGGCGTTCCTTGAGCGCCATTCAAAGAGCGTGATACCCACCGCCGACCTCGCTTCCCACAAGGGAAAGTGCTACCTCGGCATAGACGCGGGCTCCACAACCACAAAGGCGTGCCTTATCAACGAGAATGCGGAGATACTCTATTCATTCTATAACAACAACCTCGGTGACCCGCTCAAATCGGTCATCGGCATACTCAAAGACATATATTCAAAGCTGCCCGAGGGCGCGTACATCGCGAAGGTGACCGCGACGGGCTACGGCGAGCACCTTATAAAAGCCGCTCTCGGCGCGGACTACGGCGAGATAGAGACCATGGCGCACTACAAGGCGGCGGAGCGTGTGCTGCCGGGCGTGGAATTCATACTCGACATCGGCGGTCAGGACATGAAGTGTATGCGCGTGAAGAACGGCGAGATAGAGAGCATACTGCTGAACGAGGCTTGCTCCTCGGGCTGCGGCTCGTTCATCGAGAACTTTGCAGCCGCTCTCGGCATGACCAGCCGTGAGTTCGCGGCTATCGGACTTGAAGCCGATCACCCCGTTGACCTGGGCTCCCGCTGCACGGTGTTCATGAACAGCCGCGTAAAGCAGGCTCAGAAAGAGGGCGCGTCGGTGGCGGATATTTCCGCGGGACTATCCTATTCGGTAGTCAAGAACGCGCTGTTCAAGGTAATAAAGATACGCGACCCGAAAGCAATGGGCGAGAAGATAATAGTGCAGGGCGGCACGTTCATGAACGCGTCGGTGCTGCGCGCCTTTGAGCTTACCTGCGGGCGCGAGGTGGTGCGTCCCGACAAGGCGGGGCTTATGGGAGCCTACGGAAGCGCGCTCGTGGCTATGCAGCGCGACGACGGCACGGGCTCCACGATATCTCCCCCCGAAAAGCTGGAGAACTTCACCATACAGAAGTCCACGGCGCGCTGCGGACGCTGCTCCAACAACTGCCTGCTCACGATAAACAAGTTCTCGGACGGCAAGAGGTTCATAACCAACAACCGCTGTGAGCGCGGCGCGGGTACGGGAGCCGGCAAGGCTTCGCTGCCGAATATGTATGATTTCAAGTACAAGCGCCTGTTTGAGCACTACGAGCCCCTTGACCCCGAAAAGGCAAAGCGCGGCGTAGTCGGTGTCCCGAGAGTTCTCGGAATGTACGAGAACTACCCGTTCTGGTTCACGTTCCTCACGGAGCTCGGGTACAGCGTGCTGCTGTCGCCGCGTTCCTCGCGAGACATATACGACATGGGCATCGAGACCATGCCCTCGGAGTCGGTATGCTACCCCGCGAAGCTTTCCCACGGTCACATCGAATGGCTGCTCGGACAGGGCGTGAAATTCATATTCTATCCCTCGCTTACATACGAAATGGACAACGGCGGCAAGGGGGACAACCATTATAACTGCCCCGTTGTGGCGACATACAGCGAGGTCATCAAGAACTCCGTCCCCGCGCTTCGCGACAAGGACGTGCGGTTCATGAACCCGTTCCTGCCGATATACGACAAGAAAGCTATGACGAGGCGCGTGGTGGAGGAGTTCTCCCCGCTGGGCATAAGCGGCGAGGAGATAGGCACGGCGCTTGCGAAGGCTTACGCCGAGGACGCGAGATTCAAGGAGGATGTTCACAAGGAGGGCGAGCGGATACTGAAGCTGCTCGAAGCCGAGGGCAAGAAGGGCATCGTGCTTGCGGGAAGACCGTACCATGTTGACCCCGAGGTGAACCACGGCATACCCGAGATGATCAACGGCTACGGCTACGCGGTGCTGACCGAGGACAGCATAGCGCACCTGGGCGAGCTTCCCCGTCCGATACGCGTGGTTGACCAGTGGATGTACCACAACAGGCTCTATAACGCGGCTGCGTTCGTTTCCACGCGCTCCGACCTTGAGCTCGTGCAGCTCAACAGCTTCGGCTGCGGTCTTGACGCCGTTACCACCGACGAGGTGCAGGAGATACTCCAGGGCAGCGGAAGAATGTACACGCTGCTGAAAATAGACGAGGTGAACAACTTAGGCGCGGCGAGGATACGCCTGCGTTCGCTCATATCCGTAATGGAGGAGCGCGAGCGCACGGGCTACAAGTCGGACAAGGTATATACGGGCTATAAGCGCCAGCCTGTGTTCACGAAAGAGATGAAGAAGCGCTACACCATACTCGCGCCGCAGATGGCGCCGTATCACTTCGAGCTTCTCGAAGCGGCGTTCAGATATTCGGGCTTTGATTTCGTGGTGCTGAAAGACTACTCGAAACAGATAGTCGATACGGGGCTCAAATACGTCAACAACGACGCGTGCTACCCGTCTATACTCACGGTCGGTCAGCTCATGAACGCGCTTGAAAGCGGGAAGTATGACCTGTCCCGCACGGCGCTGCTCATAACCCAGACGGGCGGAGCCTGCCGCGCCACCAACTATATCAGCATGATAAAGAAAGCGCTTGCGGACGGCGGCTACGGCGATACTCCGCTGCTGTCGCTGAACTTCAACGGCTTTGAGAAGCAGCCGGGCTTCAGGATAACCCCCGCGCTTGCGATACGCGCGTTCATGGGCGTGGTCTATGGCGACGCGATATGCCGCTGTCTGTACCGTGTGCGCCCCTACGAGGTGGAAAAGGGCAGCGCCGACAGGCTTTACGAGAAGTGGAACGAGTACCTGCGCAAAGACCTCAGGCACATAAGCTTCAAGCGCTACCGCGAGAACCTTAAGCGCATGGTCAGGGAGTTTGACGAGCTTCCCGTGCATGACATCGAAAAGCCGCGCGTGGGCGTAGTGGGCGAGATACTCGTAAAATACAGCCCCGCCGCGAACAATGACGTTGTACGGTTCCTCGAATCCGAGGGCGCCGAGGCGGTAGTTCCCGACCTTATGGGGTTCATCTACTTCTTCTGCGACCACGCCAACTCCCGCAAGGAATTCCTCACCGTGTCGGGTGCGAGATACTTTTTCAGCAACAAGGCGATACAGCTTCTCGAAAGGCTTGAAAAGCCGTTCATCGACGCTATAAAAGGCACAAAGTTCGGCGGGTTCACGCCAATACGCGAGATGCGCAGGCTGGTGGACGGCATAGTCTCCACCTGCAACATCGCGGGCGAGGGCTGGTTCCTGTCGGCGGAGATGCTTGAGCTGCTTGAGAGCGGGGTAAGCAACATCATCTGTATGCAGCCTTTCGCCTGCCTGCCCAACCACGTGACGGGCAAGGGCGTTATCGGCGAGCTTCGCAGGCGCAATCCCGAGTCGAACATCATCGCGGTGGACTATGACCCCGGCGCTTCCGAAGTCAACCAGATAAACCGCATAAAGCTTATGCTCACGGCGGCTCTGAAAAAGATGCGCAACCGCGATACCATAGCTGTTCCTGAGATAGAAACGAAGGACAAATATTCCAAACTGCTTAAAAATAAGGCGGTTTAACATAAGGTATAAATAATGTAAATTAAATTTACCTCAGAACTATTGACAAGTAAATAAAATTGTGATATTATAAAATCACAGTAAATGACATTTACTTATCAAACGGCATTTCCGGAGTTTTCCGGTTCGGGAAAAGGAGATAAAAATGGCTGAATTCAAATTTACAGACGTCGGAAAAGGCAAGGACAATACAGGCAAGGGCAGCGGCAAGGGCAAAGGCACCCTCGTGGTCGTGTGCATAATTATCGTGGCGATACTGATAGTGCTGTTCAACTGCTTCACTATCGTGCAGGAGGGCTTCATCGGAGTAAAATACCAGTTCGGACGCATAATCGAGGACGACCTTTCTGCGGGACTCAACTTCCGCATACCCTTCGTTGAGGAGATACAGGAGGTCGATATCCGCGACCAGATATATTCCGTAGTGGCGGACGCATACACAAGCGATACCCAGAGCGTCAACGACCTCCAGCTAAAGCTCAACTACCGCTATTCAAGCTCAATGCTGTCGAGCATAATCCGTGACACGGGCATAAGCAACGTTGAGAACAAGCTTCTTGTGCCGAACGTGGCGAAGATAGCCAAGGACGCTATCGGCAAGGTCAAGGCGGAAGACCTTGTGCAGTCCCGTTCACAGGTCCAGAACTCCATACAGACGGAACTTACCAACGTGCTCAGCCCTTACGGCATAATCGTTACGGCGTTCGCTATCGAGAACCTCAACTTCGACCCCGCGTTCGAGGCATCTATCCAGGAAAAGGTCATAGCTGCACAGGACGCTCTCAAAATGGAGAACAAGACCAAGGAAAAGGAAGAAGAGGCAAAGCAGATAGTTATCGCGGCAAAGGCTAACGCGGACAGCCAGGTGGCTATCGCGGAGGCTGAGGCTAAGTCCATCGAGCTTATCGAGCAGCAGCTCGCAAGCAGCCCAAACTATATCGAGTATTACACGATACAGAAGTGGAACGGCATTCTTCCGCAGGTGATGAGCGACAGCGCGAACCCGTTCGTTGCTATAAACGGCAGCTCCGCGGCGGGCTCCTCCGGCACGGTGAGCACTCCGTCGCTGCCTGCCGCGGCATCCGGTACGACCGATTGACCGACATAAGATATACAGAGAACCATTCAGTGGAGTGTGACTTGACGCGCCGAAAGGCGCGTCGGGTCTGCACTTGTTTTTGTGTTTAAACGGAAAGGATAATTATGGATAACAACGAGCTCAAAAGAAAAGCGCTTGAAAAGTTCTTCGAGCGCGCCAACGATATGCAGAAAAAGGCGATATTCAAGACAGACGGCGCTGTGCTCATCATCGCGGGCGCAGGAAGCGGCAAGACCACGGTGCTTTGCAACAGGATAGCCAATCTGCTGCTGTTCGGCGACGCGTATCACTGTCCCGCGGCTCCCGAGCTTTCCGCGGACGATGTGAAGTTCATTGAAGCATACATAGCAGGCACATTCGGCAGCACTCCCGAGGTGACGGCATGGCTGTCATCACACCTCGGGCATGACCGTGCCGTGCCGTGGAAGATACTTGCGGTGACGTTCACCAACAAGGCGGCGAAGGAGCTTAAGACCCGTCTTGAAAACATGAACGCGCCGGGAGCCGCCGACGTGTGGGCGTCCACGTTCCACTCCACCTGCGTGCGCATACTCCGCAGGAGCATAGAGTGCGTCGGCTATCAGAAAAACTTCGTCATCTACGACACCGACGACTCCAAGCGCGTCATCAAGAGCGTGCTCGAAGCCATGAACCTTTCCGACAAGAGTTTCCCGCCCAAGACCCTTATGGGTGCCATATCCGCTGCGAAGGATAAGCTCATAACCCCCGAGAACTACCCCGTGACCAATGAAAAGGGCGAGAAGGACTATATGCTCGGCATAATCCGCGACGTTTACCGCGATTATCAGGCAAGGCTCAGAGCCGCGAACGCTCTTGACTTCGACGACATCATAATGAAGACCGTGGAGGTGTTCCGTACGTCCTCCGCCGAGCTTGAATACTGGCAGAGCCACTTCGACTACATAATGGTGGACGAGTACCAGGACACCAACCGCGCGCAGTACGAGCTTGTGAAGCTCCTTGCGGGCGGCAAGGGCAACCTGTGCGTCGTGGGAGATGAAGACCAGTCCATTTACCGTTTCCGCGGCGCGACTATCGAGAATATCCTCTCGTTCGAGGACGAGTTTGAGAGCGCGGTGATAAAGCTTGAGCAGAATTACCGCTCCACCAGCAATATCCTGGACGCGGCGAACGCTGTTATCCGCAACAATACCCAGCATAAGGACAAGAACCTCTGGTCAGACCTCGGCGAGGGCGAGAAGATACAGGTGCTCCGTTTCAGCGACGACCGCGCGGAGGTGCAGTTTGTCGGCAATGACATCATGAACCGCACGAAGGACGGCGCGAAATTCTCCGACCATGCCATACTCTACCGCAACAATGCTCAGTCCCAGTCATTCGAGCTTGCTCTCGGCAAAATGGGTGTGCCTTATGTCATCGTGGGCGGCACGAAGTTCTATGACCGCAAGGAGATACGCGACATGATAGCGTATCTGAGCGTTGTGAGCAACCCGAACGACGCAGTGCGGCTCGGGCGCATAATCAACGAGCCCAAACGCGGCATAGGTGACACCACATGGGCTGAGATACAGAACGTAGCCAATGCCTGCGGCATATCGCCCGTGGAGGTAATGGAGAGAAGCGAGGAATTCGCGTCCCTCACGAAGAAGGCAAAGTTGCTTAAACCCGTTGCGGGAATGTTCCGCGAGCTTATCGACACGGCAGAGGAGCGGGAGCTCACCGACATACTCGACGATATACTTGAGCAGTCGGGCTACCGCGAGATGCTGATGCTCCAGGGCGAAGAGGGAATGGGAAGACTTGAGAACATCAACGAGCTCAAATCCTCGATGATATCCTTTGCGGAGGACAATCCCGAAAGCCACTCGCTGTTCGACTTCCTTGAGCAGGTGGCACTGATATCCGACATCGACAAGTACGACGACAGCCAGGACCGCGTGACGCTCATGACCATGCACGCGGCAAAGGGGCTTGAATTCGAGAACGTTTACATTGTGGGCGCGGAGGAGAACATTTTCCCGAGCTATCGCAGCCTTGCGGATATGTACGAGCTGGAGGAGGACAGGAGACTTTGCTATGTGGCGATAACCCGCGCCAAGAAACGGCTGTTCATCACCACGGCGGAGCAGCGGCTCCTTTACGGTCAGACCCAGCATAACAAGGTGTCGCGGTTCATAAACGAGATACCTTCGCAGTATGTGGAGGTAAGCGACAAGACCGCCCGCGCCGCCGCGATGAACGAGCGCACCTACGGCGGCAGGAAGCAGTCCACATATCTCCAGGACATCACAGCCGCGAAAGCCGCAAAGCCTGCCTCCGCGCCATCGGGCGCCCCGCAGAGCTTCTCGGCAGGCGACCGCGTAAAGCACCGCAAGTTCGGTGAGGGTACCGTAGTCTCCGCGTCCCCGCTCGGCAAGGACACTCTGCTTGAGATAAGCTTCGACGAGGGCGGCACCAAGAAGCTTGCGGCGGCGTTCGCAAAAATAGAGAAGCTTTGAACTCCGTTTAGTGCTTTTGCTTAAATTTTTTGTGATTTTTTCTACATTCGTTTGAAAATAATTTTGAAAAATTGTAGAAATATTTCAAAATATGTGATATAATAAATTGATATATTATGCAATGCCTTATTACGGCGCATGATGAAATACTCAATGAAAAGAGATGACGTGTATGGCAGACCCTATTGATGCTGTGATCAAGCTTGAGATCGACGAAAAATACATGAACGCGAGACTTAGCATTGAGCCCGAGAAGAACGGCGGCAGACCCGCCACCGACGCTTCCGTGCGTGAACAGCTCGCACTCAACGGTATCAGATACAATATCAACGAAGACGCCATAAAGGAAGCCTTTACCAACGGCGGGCTAAGTGTGCTCGTGGCTTCGGGCGACCCTCCTGTTGACGGGCGTAACGGCTATCTTGTGTATCATTTCGAGAGAAAGAGCGGAGCCCAGATGAAAGCGGACGAATTCGGAAACGTTGACTTCCGCGACCTCGGACTTATCCAGAATATCGAAAAGGATACGGTCATAGCCGATATATTTGCCGAGACACCAGGCTCGCCCGGGCGTGACATACGCGGCATCGAGCTTCCCCAGTACCCTGGCAAGCCCGCGAAGATAACGGTGGGCAACGGCGTGGTGCTGAGCGAGGACGGCGAGCATCTCATGTCGGCGATACAGGGCAACCTGCGCTGGAACAAAGATCACTTCGTCGTTGACAAGGAACTCGTGGTGAGCGATATCGACCTTTCCGTGGGAAATATAGATTTCATCGGTGACATCACCATAAAGGGCAATGTCAACGAGGGTTTTGTGGTGCGCTCAGGCGGCAACATAACCATTGCGGGCAACGTAACGAGCGCGACTATCGAGGCTGACGGCAACATCACCGCTAAGCTCGGTTTCGTGAGCTCGAAGGTGAAGGCGGGCGGAGATATCTCCGTCAACTTCGGAGAGAACTCCGAGATAACCGCGGCAGGCTCGATAAAGGCGCAGAGCTTTGTCGGCTGCACCGTTGTGTGCGACGGTCCTCTGAGCGTTGTGGGCGGAAAGTCCGTCATCGTGGGCGGAAAATACACCTGCCTGTCCGATATCGAGGTCAATTACATAGGCTCGGATTCCTACGTGCGCACGCTTATCGTGCTCGGAAACGTGGCGGTGCTCGCGGAGGAGCTGACCGAGCTCAAAAAGCAGCTCAAGGGCTATGAGAACCAGCTCCAGCAGCTCGACATGGTAGTCACCACGCTCCAACAGCAGAAAAAGGCGGGCGGGCTCCCTCCCGAGAGAGAGGATATGCTCAAACGTTCAATAAAGGCGAAGTTCGGTCACATGGGTCTTATCAAGGAGACCAACGAACGCATATCCGACATCGAGCATGAGATAGAGAACACCAACGACCTTTGCGTAAAGGTGAAGAAGGGCATATTCCCCGGCGTTACGGTGAGGATAAACAATTCCCAGCTCGTGGTGGCACAGAAGAACGGACCCTGCACCATTCACATGAACGAGGCGAAGGACGTAGTTTTCAAGTAAGGCGAAAGGAGCTTCACTGTGGGATTTGTTTCCGTCAAGGACGTTTACAAGCGATATAAAATGGGCGAGATAACCATCAACGCCTCCGACGGCATCACGTTCGATATCGAACGGGGCGAGCTTGCTATCGTGCTGGGTCCGTCGGGCTCGGGCAAGACCACCGTGCTGAATATGCTCGGCGGCATGGATACCGCCGACAGCGGCAGCATGATGATAGACGGCAAGGATATCGCGAAGTATAACCGCAGAGAGCTCATCACCTACCGCAGATACGAGATAGGCTTTATATTCCAGTTCTATAATCTGATACAGAACCTTACCGCCAAGGAGAATGTGGAGCTTGCGGCACAGACCTGCAAGGATTACATTCCCGCCGCCGAGATACTCGAACAGGTAGGTCTCGGCGAGCGGCTCGACAACTTCCCTGCCCAGCTTTCGGGCGGTGAGCAGCAGCGCGTCGCCATTGCGAGAGCGCTTGCCAAAAAGCCGAAGCTGCTGCTGTGCGACGAGCCTACGGGCGCGCTCGACTACAATACGGGAAAGATGATACTAAAGCTGCTGCAGGATACCTGCCGTGAGCGCGGCATGACCGTAGTCCTTGTTACGCATAACTCCGCGATAGCACCCATGGCGGACAGAGTGATATACCTTAAAAACAGCAGAGTTATAGACGAGGTGATAAATGAGCACCCCACCCCGGTGGAGGACATCGAGTGGTGATATACGCGCCGGCAGGCTTTGTCATTGACCGGCGTTTTTAAAGACAGAAAAAAGGGCTATGCCACATAAATATAGCGCGCGCAACCTTTGCATCGCTGCTTATAGCGCCGCATCGTGCGGCATAGCCTAAAGAAGGGATAACGATAAATGGGCTTTCTTATTTCAAAGCAGGCCGTTTTCAATCAGAGCGGCGGTACAGATATGTATCAGATGCTGTACTCCTTTGCAAGCAAGAGAAATCCGTCCGGCGATGAATCGCTCGTGAACAATTCCGACATCGAGGATGCCAAAGATTACATCAAAAGGAACATGGACGCTTTTTTCGACAAGAAGATAGCATATATACGCTTTTCGCCTCTGCTGCTCGACAACAATTTCCATGAGCTTTTTCTGAAAGAAAGGCTCGTCATCGAGCTGCCCACGGAGCTTTTGGCGGACCCCGTAACGCTCCAGCAGTGCATGAGACTCAAACGTCTCGGCTATACGATAGCGCTTTCGGGAGTGTTTTACAACGAGGATAATGAGCAGCTTTTCAACTTTGCGGATATTTTAAGATTCGACATCAACGCCGACAGCGATGAGATAGCATACACGGTCAAGAAGTGCCATGAGCGCGGCAAGCGGGTTCTCGCGGATAACGTGGAGGAGCCCGAGCACTATGATTTCGCCCGCGAGATAGATGTGGACTATGTATATGGAGGATTTTTCTCCCGTCCCGTGCTTGAGACCAAGCGCTCGGGCGGTCCGATGATAAAGACTTTTCTGCAGATACTCGCCCTGCTTTACAGCCCCGACCCCAATATCGAATACATCTCGGCAGTCATTTCCACCGACCCCGTGCTTACCATCAAGCTGCTGAAGGTCATAAATCAGCTCTGTGCCGACAAGGGCAACACCGTTTCGACAGTGCGTCAGGCGCTTGTCATGCTCGGTATCGACAGGCTCAAGGAATGGATATATCTCGTAGGTCTCCAGAGACTCAACCGCAACTCTCCCGCGGAGATACTCAAGCTCGCGCTGTTCAGGGCGCGTTTCTGTGAGCGCATTTCCCGCAATTCCGGCGGCGGAGTGGGCTCCCGCAGCAACGAGGTTTACCTTATGGGTCTTATCTCCATAGTCACGGGAAGCAACGATGAAGCGGCGCTTACACGAGCTCTCGCCGACCTGCCCGTTTCCCAGGAGATAAAGGAAGGTATCACCGGCGGCGGCGTTTTCGGAGACATCTTCAATCTCTCGCGGTGCTATGAACACGGCGACTGGAACGGCGTGGTGTTCTATGCCTCCGCCTGCAATGTGAACTATGAAGTGCTTGCGAATGAGTACATAGAGGCTCAGAAATTTGTGAAAACCTACGGAAATTTCGCCTGAGAGTCTCCCGCATTGCAAAAAAATAGGGAATTTGCTTTTTTCCTCTTGACAAGGGGAGAAAATTTGTTTATAATAATATAGCTGTATTTTATGGGGGCACTATACCCCTGAGCAATAAAACACAAAGATATCTGAAACGGAGGTAATCGACATGAAAAGAACATATCAGCCTAAGAAACGCCAGAGAAAGGTCGAGCATGGCTTCAGAAAGAGAATGAAGACAGCAAACGGCCGCAAGGTGCTTGCAAGAAGACGCGCAAAGGGCAGAAAACAGCTCACATATTAAGCGAATGGGCAAATTCTCAAAACGGTTTTACGCTATCAAGAAAGACCGCGAGTTCCGATACCTTTTTAAAAAGGGTAGCACCTGCCCGAGCTATGGGTTCGTGTGCTACTTTAAGCCCTCAAACCGCCGCCGCAACAGGTGCGGTATCGTGACGGGCAAGAAGATCGGCAACGCGGTCGCAAGAAACCGTTCGCGAAGAGTTATCCGTGAAGCTTTCCGTATCTTCGACAATGAGCTTACCGCAGTGACAGACAAACGCTTCGACTTCATTTTCGTGGCAAGAGATAAAACTCCCACGTTGAAATCCACACAGATACTCGGTACGATGAGGCTGAAGCTCAGACCACTTCTTTTAGGCAAAGACGCTGTGAAAAATCAGGGCTGAACGCCCGCTTACAATGTACCAATGAAATATCTATTGATCGGACTGATAAAGCTTTACAGAATCACATTGTCTAAAATAAAGCCGCCTTGCTGCCGGTTTTATCCGACTTGCTCCGTTTACGGGATCAATGCGATAAGACGGTTCGGTTCTGTCAAGGGCGGCTATTTG
The DNA here is from genome assembly GCA_017635675.1 of Ruminiclostridium sp. Lineage (GTDB taxonomy): Bacteria > Bacillota > Clostridia > Oscillospirales > Ruminococcaceae > Ruminiclostridium_E. The sequence continues at coordinate 7,764 of JAGBLA010000170.1, read as the reverse complement.
ACTGTTAAGAGGATAGCGCGCTGCAACCCGTTCAATGCAGGCGGGTACGACCCCGTACCGGAGGAGTTCAGCTTCTTCCGCCCGAGGGAAAGCAAAGAGAAACAAGAATAAAGACAAACGAAAAATAAAGGGTGATAAATTATTAACTTTTTATATACCTTGGTGGGAATACCGCTCGGTTATGTGATGTGGGTGTGCTATGCCCTCGTACAGAACGTGGGCTGGGCAATAATCATCTTCACGCTTATCATGCGTGCGGCAATGTTCCCGATAAACTTAAAACAGCAGAAGAATACCGCGGTGTCTCAGCTCTATATGCCGAGAGTGCGCGAGATACAGACCAAGTACAAAAACAACCAGCAGAAACAGCAGGAGGAGCTCGTAAAGCTCCAGAAGGAGGGTTATAACCCCACCGGCGGCTGTCTGCCGATGATACTCACGTTCGTTATACTTTTCGGCGTCATCGACGTTGTTTACAAGCCCATGACCCACATGGAGCATTTCAGCGGCGATGATATAAACGCTATTGTAAGCGCGTCAAGAGAGGTCGATATCGCGCAGACGCTCATGGCGAGCCCCGAGGATTACGACGCTGTGCTTGAATTCATCAAGGACGGCACCACCCTCACTTACGTGGAAAAGGATGAGACTGCCGACAACGGAAAAGTCACCAAGGTAAGCAACCGCATCGTTCTTCCCGACGGTTTTGATGTAACCGAGGAGAGAAAGAGCGTAGTTGTTACGCAGAAGGAGCTTGACGCGCTTGCGCCGATACTGAAAGCGACAAATCTCAATGATATGCTCGCGTCGCTGTACGGCAACAGCTCACGCCTTTCAAATCCTATAAGGACCGCTATTCAGCAGATAACGGCGAACTACGCGGATCAGACGCTTTACAGAGAGCTTCGCGCCCTCAACACCTATGACCGCAGCCAGACCAACAGACCGCTTATCATAAGTGTTTCCGGGATAAATGAAGACGTTGCGGGAAGACTCGACAAGCTCAGCAAGAACATCTACTTCCTCGGCATCAACCTCGGAGAGCAGCCGCGTCTCGCGTTCGACTCGCTCATTATAATACCGATAATCGCGTTCGTGTTCTCATTCGCGCAGATGTTCATTCAGCAGTACCTCATGGAAAAGCAGAACCCCGAGCTCGCAAATCAGCAGGGCTCAATGAAGGTCATGCTTTTCATGATGCCGTTCGTTTCGCTGTTCATCGTATTCAGCGTACCTGCCGGCGCAGGTTTCTACTGGTCGATATCTTACCTGTTCGGAATTATCCAGAGCCTTATCATGTACAAGTTCTGGCCCTCGGACAAGATAAGAGCGGAAGCCAAGGCAAAAATGGACGCGAGAGCCGCGGAAAAGGAGCAGAGAGCTACCGTTGTCACGGTCGATGCACAGGGCAATGAAACAGAAAAGACAGAACGTATATCAAAGCTGTCGCAGAAAGAGATAAAAGAGCTGAACAGAAAGAAACTCGAAGCCGCAAGAAAAGCGGACGCAGAAAAGTATGGGGAAGAGTATGTGGAGTCCCCGGAGGATGACGATTTCTGAGCGAAAGAAAGGATCATGTAAATGGAAAAGATATACACAGCCAAGACCGAAGAGCTTGCCAAAGAGCAGGCTGTAAATGAATTCCGCGCCCTCGGCATAAGCGAGGCAGACATTACATTCGAGATCATCGAGCAGCCTGTAAAGAAACTGTTCGGTACAAAGGGCGAGTATAAGATAAGGGCTGCCGCGCCCGAGAGTGCTGCCGAAGCGGCAGACGAACCCGAGACTGCGGCGGAGCCTGCCGCTCCCGCAGCCGAGACCGCGACTGTGGAGATAACACCCGATGATATGCCCGAGCAGACAACAAAAGCTCCTGAGGACGGGGTAGATGTGCTTGAAAGCGAGAAGGTGAAGAATGCACAGAAATATCTCGCAAAGGTGCTCGACGCTCTCGGACTTGAAAACTACACAATTAATACAGTCAAGACTGACGAGACCGTAGTTCTCGACATCGTGGGCGATAAGCTCGGCGTGGTCATCGGCAGACGCGGAGAAACTCTCGATGCTCTCCAGTACCTCACTATACTTGCAAGCAACAAGGCGGAGAACTCCTACTGCCGCATCGCGGTAGATTGCAACGGGTACAGGGCAAAGCGCAAGGAGACACTTGAAGCTCTCGCTGTCAAGACCGCTCACAGAGTGCTCAAGCAGGGCAGACGAGTTACTCTCGAACCCATGAATCCCTACGAAAGACGCATTATCCACAGCAAGGTCGCGGAGATAGAGGGCGTTTACAGCAATTCTATCGGTGAGGAGCCTTTCAGGAAGGTCGTTATATCCTCAAATACCAAGCCCGCGTACAACGGCGGCAAGGGTGAGCGCGGCGGCAAGCGTGACAGACGCTCGTCGTTCTCGGGCGGCAAGAGCTATCGCCAGTCAAGCGGTTTCTCCACTTCTTTCGAGCGTGAGTACAAGCGCCAGCAGGCTCCCGCGCCCTCTGAGCCTGTCGAGTATTCCCAGGAGACAGTGGATCTTGAGAAGAATACTTCGCTCTACGGCAAGATCGAACTTTGATAAACACGGGGCGTTCAGCCGCGCTGTACGCCCCGTTTATATTTATTGGGCTGTCGCCAAGCGGTAAGGCAAGGGACTTTGACTCCCTCATCCCGTGGGTTCAAATCCCGCCAGCCCAACCATCTTTACAAGACAAAAAGTATATACAGCCCACAAACGGCGAAAACAAGCCGGTTGTGGGCTGTATTACTTTTGTTTTTGATAATTCCGACCGGTGTATATTTTTATCTGATTGAGGGGATTGAACCTTTACTGTCTCAGTAAGGAAGTCTCCAAAATCCAATAATAATGTTCACCATATTATTGGTATTCCACAGATTATTACAATACAATAGTATATTTCTTAGGTGTACTATCCCATAAGGTGAAAAACATATCCTATTGCGTTTTCCGGCTTTTTGTGGTAATATATATACGAAATCACTCATCGGGGGAAGCTATGAACGATACGCAGTACAAGGTTTTAATGATAGACGATGACGAGCTTATAGCACGCTCGACGGCGGAATACTTCAACATACTCGGCTTGCGGACAGCATACGTTACAAGCTATGACGCGGCGGTGGAGTTTCTGGATGCGCACGATATATCGCTACTGCTGCTCGACATAAATCTCGGTGACAGGTCGGGCTTCGAGCTGTGCAAGCAGATACGCGGGAGTTACGATATGCCGATACTGTTCATAAGCGCACGAACGAGCGATGATGATGTTATAATCGCGCTGAACATCGGCGGCGACGACTACATAAAAAAGCCCTACACTCTGAATGTGCTGTTTGCAAAGGTGAAGGCAATACTCGGCAGATACGAAAAAGCAAAAGAAGCGGCAGAGCTTGCGGCTGCGGCGGGAGTGTCAGATTCTGACGGCGCATGCGTTTCCGAGGACGGCAGGATATATCTGCGCGACAATGTGTACCTCGACACGGGAATGCACAAGCTGATAGCTGACGGAGAGCCGGAGGAACTTCGGGCAATGGAATACAAGCTGCTTGTATATCTTCTGGAAAACACCGGAAGAGTTGTAACAAAGGACGAGCTGCTCAAAAACGTATGGGGCGACGAGTACACCTCAGACGGCACGATCTCGGTGCATATCCGCCACCTAAGAGAAAAGACAGAGCTTGACCCGAAGGATCCCGCTATAATAAAGACCGTATGGGGCGTGGGGTACGTTGTGGAGAAAAGCGAATGAAAAGGTATATCGGAATTGCGGCAGCGGCGGCGGTGATGATATTTGCCGGAGTAATACTGTTAGCGCTGCTGACTTCGGGTGATGATCTGTTTGCGGACAGCGGCTCCCGCGAAAGGATAGTCGTGCTCAATGACATTGCGCGGACTGCCGAAGCCCACCGTTCGGAACTGAACATACCGGAAATCTCCGGATTCGACGCGGATTTTGTGATACTTGACACGACGGATAATGTGCTGTACGCGCATACCGATAAAGATATTGAAAAGCTGTCGGTCGAAGCTGCGATAATGCAGCGTTATCCGTATCGTTATCTCACGGACGGCGGCAGCGTGTGGGGCAGCGTTATACTGCTCGATGACGGGACAAACGGCTACAGAACGCTGCGTGTCCGGTTTATCGCAGGCGTATGTATATGCTGCGCTGTCATACTTATCGGTATGATCGTTTTTGGCGTATATATAAAAAGGAACATCATCACGCCTTTCATAAAAATGAAGAAATTCGCGGGGAACGTTGCCGCGGGCAGGCTCGACGAGCCGCTTGAAATGGACAGGGACAACATCTTCGGTGCGTTCTCGGAGAGCTTCGATATTATGCGCGAGGAGCTTTCGGAGTCAAGGAAGCGGGAGCTGGAATTGCAGAAGAAGGAGAGGGAGCTTGTCGCGGCGCTGAGCCACGATCTGAAAACTCCGGTCACGGGGATAAAGCTCGCGGCGGAACTGCTGCAAATGCGGCTTTCGGTGAAGTCGGAGACCGCAGAAAATGAGATAATATTTGTAAAGGACGATATGGAGAAAATGTCCGAGGATGCTGAGGGCATACTGAAAAAGGCGGAACAGATAGATGTGCTCGTAAGCGACTTGTTCGCTTCAACGCTGGACGACCTCGGAGAATTCAAGGTGAACTGCTGTGACGAAAATGCGGCTGTACTTGCTGACATTGTTAAAAGCTGCGACGACAGGAAACTCGCGGTCATGGGCGAAGTCCCCACCGTTATCGTGCATATCGACACGAAGCGTATGTCACAGGTCATCGGTAATATCATCTCTAATTCCTACAAATACGCAAATACCGTGATAGAGATAGGTTACGGGCTGTCCGAGGGCTTTCTTGAAATGCGAATACGGGATCACGGGCAAGGCGTTCCCGTCGATGAGCTCGACCTTATCACAAACAAATTCTACCGTGGCAGACAGTGGACGGACAGCGGCACGGACGGCAACGGTCTCGGACTGTACATAGCAAAGACACTTATGCAGAAAATGAACGGCGATCTTATCGCGGAAAGCAACGGTGACGGACTGGCTATAACTCTTGTAATTCCCCTCAGTTAAGAAAAATTTAAGAATTTCACAAGAATTTTTTATGGAAATAATTCCGGAAGTCATGTATAATATCCTTAGAACGGCAGAAAACTGCGGGAAAGGATGTTATACATGGCTTCTTCTATTTTAAGAACAGAAAAACTCTGCAAATCTTTTTCAAACGGCGGCACACAGCAGCACGTTATCAAAAATCTCGATCTTGATATTATCGAAGGCGACCTTACGGTAATAATGGGCTCGTCGGGCTCGGGAAAATCCACACTGCTGTATGCGCTTTCGGGTATGGATAAGCCGACGCTCGGAAAGGTGCTGTTCGGCGATACCGAGATACAGGACTACTCTAACGATCAGCTGGCGGTATTCCGCCGCGGGAACTGCGGTTTCGTGTTCCAGAGCGTATATCTGCTCGAAAATCAGACAGTGCTCGACAATGTTCTCACCGCCGCGCTGATAGTGCAGAAGAACAGCTCCGGGCTTGTGAACAAGGCAAAGACGCTTCTCAAAAAAGTCGGGCTGAATGAGGACGACTGGAAGAAATATCCCAATCAGCTTTCCGGCGGCGAGGCGCAGCGTGTGGGCATCGTGAGGGCGATAATCAACGACCCTAAGATACTCTTTGCAGACGAGCCTACCGGCGCTCTCAACTCCGCGTCGAGCCGCGACGTGCTCGATATCTTTACCGAAATACATAAAAACGGTCAGAGCATAGTCATGGTCACGCACGACATGAAGACCGCGCTCCGCGGGACCCGCGTACTGTACCTGCGGGACGGCGGGATCGTCGGCGACTACCGTATGCCGCCCTACGGCGAGGACGATAATCGGGAGCGCCGCGCGGGACTTGCGGCTTTCCTCGAAACTATGGGCTGGTAATGGGGTGAGAATATGAAAATATTAAGATTATCTCTGTTCAATCTGAAAAAGAACAGAAAAGAAGCGACCGCTATCGCTTTTCTCACAATGATAACAACGCTCATGTTCTCTGTATTCATGATGAACCTGACAAAGATCAGCGACAGCTTTGACGAGAGCTTTGCTGTCTCGGGCTCACCCCATTACTGTGCTGCTGTCAAGTACGAACACTACCGCGACGAATACCGCACGATACTTGAAAATATGCCCGGCGTTCACGATGTCACTGAGGTGGAGCTGACAGCCGCGCTTGCAAAAGAGGTGGAAAGGGACGGCGAAATTCTTTCCTACAGCTTTATATTCATGACCGAAAAGACAGAGAGAAAAATAGAATATTTTGTAAAGCGGGAACAGCTTCCCGATGACGAGATCATAAAGCTCGATCACCCTATTTGGCTTCCGGTATCTTTAAATATCACCGATGATTACAAGCCCGGTGATACCTTCACGATACTCCTTGACGGCGTACACCACGATTTTAAGATCGCGGGCTTTTATGGAAGCGGGCTGATGACATCCGGCGGAAACGGCTACAAGTGCGTGGTGTCCGACAGTGATTACGCTATGCTCGGAATGTTCCTGAATGACGGGGGCGACGGCAAATACACCGCACTTTATTTTGACTGTGAAGAAAAGTTCAGCTTCGCGGATCTTATCCGGCGGTGTGCGGAAAGTTCGTATGAAAACATCGACAGTAATTCAAACAATTTCAGCTTTGACGGCGAAAAAGGATCTGTGCTTCAGTTCCTGAATATGTATCTGTACTTTATAGCATTTTTCGCGGCGATAACGATGCTGTCGGCACTCTTTGTTATAACCCACAGGATATCGGACGATATCGCGGATCAGATGCAGCAAATAGGCGTGCTTGAAGCGCTCGGTTACAGAGCCCGCGAAATATCGCTCTCGTATGTCGGCGAGTATCTGATCTGCGGCGGTATCGGCTCCGTTCTCGGCGGAATCATAGCGCTGCTCACAGACCCGTTAATAAACATCGGCGTGCAGAAGATGATGGGGCGCACGTTGAACGGTTCTGTTGATATTGCAGGTCTGCTTATCGCGGTATTGCCGGTAGCTGCGCTTGTGATCGTGATAGCGCTGATAAAGGCGGCCAAGGTTCGCAAATACCCGCCGGTCGTTGCACTTCGCAAAGGCATAGAAACACATCATTTCGGCAGGAATGTCCTCCCCCTCGAAAAGTCTAAGGGCGGTATCAATCTTGCGCTTGCGATAAAGAGCTTTATCGGCGATATGAAGTCTTCTCTCGGCGTAATGCTGTGTGTGATAATTTCGGGCATTGCTATACTGTTCTGTATGAACTGCGCTTACTTCTTCAAGGACGGCATCGGCGGACTTATATCTCTTACCGGAAAGGACATCACAGTTGATGTTACGCTGATGAACGGCGTTGACTCTTACGCCGTAAGGGACGAGATAGCCGGAATGCCCGAAGTGAGAAAGGTGTTCGTTTCCTATGCGGGGGGACTTATGGACAGCATTCCGGTCAAGGGCTCGGAAAATAAGGCGGTTGTGCACGTCTTTGACGATTTCCGCGGCTCGGAGAACATTTTCCTTACAAGAGGGCGATTTCCGGAGCATGACAATGAGATAATGGTAACCGTCGCAAGGTGCGAGAAGGAAGGTCTTGATATAGGCGACAGCGTCATACTCGAAGGGAACGGCATTGAAAACAAGTACATCGTCACAGGTGTGACAAGCTCTATGATGTTCAACGGAATGAGCATTTATCTCACGAAAGAC
>JAGBLA010000169.1 GCA_017635675.1 Ruminiclostridium sp. | reverse complement strand
GTTCCCGAAAGACACCACCGACCGCAACCGCACTTCCCCGTTCGCGTTCACCGGAAACAAGTTTGAGTTCCGTATGCTCGGTTCGGCTGCATCTGTTTCCGGCTCGAACGTGGTTCTGAACACGGTAGTTGCCGAGGAACTGAAACAGTTCGCGGACGAACTCGAAAACAAGCAGGATTTCAACGCCGCGCTGCACGATCTCATACAGCGCACCATAAAGGAGCACAAGCGCATAATCTTCAACGGCAACGGCTACGATGACGCGTGGATAGCGGAAGCGGAAAAACGCGGGCTGTCCAACCTCAAGACCACTCCCGACGCGCTGTCACACTGGCTCGACGAGAAGAATGTGACGCTGTTCACAACTCACAAAGTCTTCTCGGAAGCAGAAATGAAGTCCCGCAACGAGATACTTTTTGAAACTTACGAAAAACTCATCAAGATCGAAGCACGGACAATGGTCGATATGGCATATCACGACCTGCTCCCCTGCATCAGCAAGTACGTCCGCGATCTCGACCTCAACATCACCTCAGAATACGAGAAGAACATCTCCGCACAACTCTCGGGGCTTATGGACAAAGCGTACAACGCCCTCACGGAGCTTGAAGCGCAGCTTGAAAAAGCGGTGAATGAGGAAGATGTGATAAAGAGCGCGTTTGTCTGCAAGGACAATGTTATCCCGGCAATGGCGGAACTCCGCAAGTACATAGACAAGGCGGAGACACTGACGGCGGCGGAATACTGGGCGATACCCACTTACGGCGAACTGCTGTTTGATGTAAGATGATCGGCTCGATACACGAGGAATGTGGTGTCTTTGGAATTTATTCCAAAAACACGGTTGACGCGGCGCACGAGGTCTATCTCGGATTGTACGCGCTCCAGCACCGCGGTCAGGAAAGCTGTGGCATATCGGTCTGCGACGACGGCATAATGCGGCACCGCAAAGGCGCGGGGCTTGTGCATGAAGTCTTCGGTGAATCCGACTTGCAGGCGTTAGGCGCGGGAAATATCGCAGTCGGTCACGTCCGCTACTCCACCACGGGCGGCGGCAGTCCCGAAAACTTCCAACCCCTTGTCGTGCGCCACATCAAGGGCAATTTGTCCCTCGCTCACAACGGCAACCTCACCAACGCGGAGCAGCTGCGGCGGAAATTTGAGCTGAACGGTGCGATATTTCACGGCACTTCCGACACCGAAGCTATTGCCTATTCCATAGTCGCGGCGCGGCTGAAATGCGGTTCAACAGAAGAAGCCGTGGAGCTTGCAATGAACGACATAAAGGGTGCGTATTCCTGCGTGCTCATGACCGCCACAAAGCTTATCGCATTCCGCGACCCGAACGGGTTTCGTCCGCTCGTTCTCGGCAAAACGGACGGCGGGTATATTGCAGCCTCGGAATCCTGCGCCATAGAGAGCGTGGGCGGAACAGTCCTCCGGGACGTAAAGCCGGGCGAGATAGTGGTTATCGGAAGCGACGGTCTGCGCAGCATAGAGACGCACTGCGGCAAAAGGCAAAGTCTCTGCGTGTTTGAGTGCATCTACTTTGCGCGCCCCGACTCGGTGATCGAGGGAATGCCGGTTCACGAATGGCGAATGAGCGCGGGCAGGGCGCTTGCAAGGTCTGCCCCGGCAGACGCGGACATCGTGATAGGAGTCCCGGATTCCGGCATAGACGCGGCACTCGGTTACTCAGCCGAAAGCGGCATACCCTACGCCACCGGCTTCGTCAAGAACCGTTACATCGGGCGCAGCTTCATACAGCCGAAACAGTCCGAACGCCGTGACGCTGTGCGCATAAAGCTGAACGCTGTGGCAAGCGCGGTAGCAGGAAAGCGAGTGATAATGGTCGATGATTCGATAGTGCGCGGAACAACGAGCGCCCGGATAGTGGGACTGCTCAGAAGCGCGGGGGCAAAGGAAGTCCATGTGCGCATCTCCTCGCCGCCGTTCCGGTTCCCGTGTTACTTCGGAACGGACATTGACTCGCAGGAAAACCTGATCGCGTGCAAGTTCGCAGATGTTTCGGATATTGCAGAAGCGATAGGCGCTGACAGTCTCGCATATCTCAGCGTAGAGGACGCGAAGGCGCTGACGAGCTGTGATATCTGCGACGGCTGCTTCACCGGAGAATATCCGGCAGATGTGAGCGGCTGCGGTGAAAAGAACAAATTTGAAGAGAAGATACATAAATCAAACTGAAATAAATGTGTAGAAACTAAAAACAAGCAATGGGGCTTGACAGAGGATAACTCTGTCTTGCCCCATTTGCATAAAGAAAGGAAGATGACTTATGGTTGAAGTAAACGAAATGCTTCAAACGGTTGACAACGAAATTTTCGGCATCTGGTACCTCATCGGAGCTGCGCTGGTATTCTTTATGCAGGCAGGCTTCGCAATGGTCGAAACAGGCTTTACCCGTGCCAAAAACGCGGGCAACATCATCATGAAGAACCTCATGGACTTCTGCATCGGCACCGTCGTGTTCGCACTTCTCGGCTTCGGTCTGATGATGGGCGAGGACGTTCTCGGCGGGTTCTGCGGAATGCCTACCCTCGGCGTATTCACCGACTACGCTCATTTTGACTGGTCGCCCTTCGTGTTCAATCTCGTGTTCTGCGCGACTGCGGCAACTATCGTTTCCGGCGCAATGGCAGAGCGCACGAAATTCCTGTCGTACTGCATCTATTCGGGCGTTATCAGCCTTGTGATCTACCCCATTGAAGCGCACTGGGTATGGGGCGGCGGCTGGCTGGTTCAGCTCGGTTTCCACGATTTTGCGGGTTCTTGTGCAATTCACATGGTCGGCGGTGTCTGTGCGATAATCGGCGCGGCAATGGTGGGACCCCGAATCGGCAAGTTCGACAAGGACAAAAAGCCGAAAGCTATCCCCGGTCACTCTCTCACCCTCGGCGCACTCGGCTGTTTCATTCTCTGGTTCGGCTGGTACGGCTTCAACGG
>JAGBLA010000168.1 GCA_017635675.1 Ruminiclostridium sp. | reverse complement strand
GGACAAACAGCATGAATAATTTACATGTAAAGACAGGCGACGAGGTCCAGATCATCTCCGGTAAGGACAAGGGCAAGACCGGTAAGGTACTTCAGGTGTCCCCTTCCGAAGGTAAGGTAATCGTCGAAGGCTGCAATATGGTGACAAAGCACGTCAAGGCAAGACAGCAGGGTCAGCTCAGCGGTATAGTAAAGGCTGAAGGTGCCCTCTATGCAAGCAAGGTAATGCCCGTTTGCCCGAAGTGCAAGAAGCCCGTACGCGTTGGCAGCGAGGTTAAGGACGGCAAGAAGATCAGAGTCTGCAAGAAGTGCGGAGCAGAGCTTTAAGCCACATCTGACGAAGCTTGACGGAGCGGTCGGAAAAATGAGCGTCCGGTGAGATGCGGTCGGATTTTCCCGAAGCTTCACCGGTAAGCGGCATCCGGCTTCCGTCGGTAAGGAGAAAATAAAATGTCAACAATGAAAACTTATTACAAGGAGACCGTTGCTCCCGCACTTTTCAAGAAGTTCGGATACAAGAGCGTAATGGAAACTCCGAAGCTCGATAAGATCGTCATCAACGTCGGCTGCGGCGAAGCAAAGGACGATCAGAAGAAGATTGACGCGATCATGGGCGACTTAAGCCAGATCACAGGTCAGAAGCCCGTAATCTGCCGCGCTAAGAAGGCTATCGCGAACTTCAAACTCAGAGAGGGTAACATCATCGGTGTCAAGGTTACTCTCAGAGGCGAGGTAATGTACGAATTCCTCGACAGATTCTTCAATATCGCACTTCCCCGTGTTCGTGACTTCAGAGGTATCAACCCCAACTCGTTCGACGGCAGAGGTAACTACAGCGTAGGTATCAAGGAACAGCTCATATTCCCCGAAATAGATTATGAGAAGATCGATGCTATCCGCGGTATGGATATCAACTTTGTAACAACAGCTAAAACAGATGAAGAGGCAAAAGAGCTGCTCACGCTTATGGGCGCTCCGTTCGCCAAATAAGAAAGGTTAAGGAAACAGACATGGCAAAAAAATCAATGGTTGCAAAACAGCAGCGCCCTGCAAAATTTTCTACCCGTTCTTATAACAGATGCAAAATATGCGGCAGACCTCATGCTTATCTCCGTAAGTTCGGAATTTGCAGAATTTGCTTCAGAGAACTCGCCTATAAGGGTCAGATCCCCGGAGTCAAGAAGGCAAGCTGGTAATTTTACATCAATTAATTAAGGAGGAAGCAGAAAATGCAGATCACTGATACTATCGCCGATATGCTGACGAGAATCCGCAATGCGAGTGCGGCAAAGCACCCCACGATAGATGTTCCCTGCTCGAATGTAAAGAAGCAGATCGCTCAGATCCTTGTTGACGAGGGATATATAAAGAACTTCCGCGTTATCGAGGATAATAAGCAGGGTATCATACGGATTACTCTCAAGTACACGGAGAACAAGTCACAGGTTATTACAGGCTTACGCAGAGTAAGTAAGCCCGGTTTAAGAATTTACTCGAACTGCAAGGATATGCCCAAGGTAATGAAGGGACTCGGTATCGCTATCGTATCCACCTCCAAGGGCATCATGACCGACAAGAAGGCAAGAGAGCTCCATGTCGGCGGCGAGATCCTCGCGTTTGTATGGTAAGGAGGAACAGACAATGTCAAGAATAGGTAAACACCCCATTACTGTTCCCGCAGGCGTAGAGGTTAAGGTTGACGGCTCCACAGTAACGGTAAAGGGACCCAAGGGCACACTCACAAAGGAGTTCAAGCCCTCAATGAAAATAACCGCAGACGGCGGACAGATCACGGTAGAGCGCTCCGATGATGAGGCAGCTAACCGCTCTCTCCACGGTCTTACAAGAACACTCATAAACAACATGGTCATCGGTGTTACAGAGGGCTTCAAGAAGGAGCTCGAGATCAACGGCGTAGGTTACAGATGCTCAAAGCAGGGTAAGGATCTTACTCTCAACATCGGCTACTCTCACCCCGTTATCGTATCCGACACCGATGATATAAAGATAGAGGCTCCGCAGCCCAACCAGATCATCATCACCGGTATCGACAAGCAGAAGGTAGGACAGTTCGCGGCTGAAGTCAGAAGCAAGCGTCCCCCCGAGCCGTACAAGGGCAAGGGCATCAAGTATGTCGATGAAGTAGTCCGTCGTAAAGAGGGAAAAGCCGGTAAGGGCAAGAAATAAAACATAAGGAGTGATATTAAATGATCAAGCATATAGACAGCAACAAGAACAGGATCAAGCGCCACCAGAGAGTAAGAAACAAGATCTCCGGTACAGCAGCCTGCCCGCGCCTTAATGTTTTCCGTTCCGCAAAGAACATCTATGCCCAGCTTATCGACGATGAAAAAGGCGTTACACTTTGTGCGGCTTCCTCCAATGAGAAGAGCTTCACCGAGTACGGCGGAAACTGCGAGGCAGCAAAGAAGGTAGGTCTCGCTCTTGCAGAAAGAGCAAAGGATAAGGGTATAACCGACGTGGTATTCGACCGCTCCGGCTATATCTATCACGGAAGAGTCGCAGCGCTTGCAGACGGTGCTCGCGAAGGCGGACTCAATTTCTGATTAATATAGGAGGAAAAAGCATTGGCACTTATAGATGCATCAAAGTATGAACTTTCCGAAAAAGTCGTTGCGATAAACCGTGTATCCAAGACCGTCAAGGGCGGACGTATCATGAAGTTCTCCGCACTGGTAGTTGTAGGAAATCAGGACGGTATCGTAGGATTTGGTCTCGGTAAGTCGAACGAAGTTCCGGACGCTATCCGCAAGGGTATCGAGGACGCCAAGAAGAACCTTATCAAGGTATCCCTCAAGGGCACAACGATCCCCCACGAGATCGTAGGCAAGTTCGGTGCAGGCGCAGTTCTCATGAGACCCGCTCCCGAGGGTACCGGCGTTATCGCGGGCGGCCCCGTTCGTTCGGTAGTTGAAATGGCAGGTATCAAGAACATTCGTACAAAGTCCCTGCGTTCCAACAACCCCTGCAACGTGGTAAGAGCTACTATCGAAGGACTCGCATCCCTCAGAGACGCAGAGCAGGTCGCAGCGCTCAGAGGCAAGACCGTTAAGGAAATCATAGGCTGAAAGGACGGTAACAGGATATGAAGATAAAGCTTGTAAAATCCCTGATCGGCCGTAAGGACAGCCACATCGCGACTGCTAAGTCTCTCGGTCTGAGAAAGATCGGCGACGTTACCGAGCAGCCCGATAACGCGGCTACAAAGGGTAAGATCAACGAGATAAAGTACCTCGTTGAGGTCATAGACTAAAATAGGAGGTGTAACAATTGAAGCTACACGAATTATCTCCTGCTGAGGGCGCAACCAAAGAGGTAAAGCGCATAGGACGCGGACACGGTTCCGGTCAGGGCAAGACGGCAGGTAAGGGTCATAAAGGTCAGTGGGCTCGTTCGGGCGGCGGAGTCAAGCCCGGATTTGAGGGCGGTCAGACCAAGCTCGCTATGCGTATCCCGAAACGCGGATTCAACAACATCTTCGCGACAGAGTACGCTACCGTGAATGTATCCGACCTTGAGGCACGCTTTGAGAGCGGTGCTGAGATCGACGCAGCCGCACTTATCGACTGCGGTCTTATCAAGAAGGTATATGACGGTATCAAGATCCTCGGCAATGGCGAACTCACAAAGAGCTTTACCGTTAAGGCTTCCAAGTTTACCGCAGCTGCTGCGGAAAAAATCGAGAAGGCAGGCGGAAAGGCTGAGGTGGTATAATGTTTGAAGTCTTTCGCAACGCGTGGAAGGATAACAACTTACGCAAAAAGATTTTATACACATTATTTATCATCGTTATTTTTCGTTTCGGCTCGAACATCTTCGTTCCGTTCCTCGATATGAGCGTTATCTCCGACCTTGTGGGCGATGAATCCTTACTCGGGTTCCTCGATACCATGACGGGCGGCTCGCTCTCGAACGGTACGCTTCTCGCAATGTCCATTACCCCGTATATCAACGCTTCCATTATCATTCAGCTTCTCGCGGTAGCGATACCCGCACTTGAGAAGATGCAGAAGGAAGGCGATGAGGGGCGTAAACGACTGAACCTTATAACCAAATTTACTTCGCTCGGTCTTGCGATAATGCAGGCGATAGGTTTTTATTTCCTGCTCAACACAAGAGGCGCGGTGAAGTACACCGACGGCTTTGAGGGTGTGCTCGCGGCAATTACGATCGTAATATGCTTCGTGGCGGGCGCTTCACTCATTATATGGCTCGGAGACCAGATCAACGAAAAGGGTATCGGAAACGGTATCTCAATGATACTCTTCGCGGGTATCGTAGCGAGAATGCCCACCGCGGCTTACTCGCTGGTGCAGTCCATGACTGTTGACATGAAGAACGCTATCCTCGTTCCGGTAGTAGCGGTGATCTTCGTGGTAATGATAGGTCTCGTTGTACTGATGACGAACGCCGAAAGACGTATCCCCGTTCAGTACGCAAAGCGCGTTGTCGGCAGAAAGATGTACGGCGGTCAGTCCTCCTACATTCCGATCAAGGTTGCTATGGCAGGCGTTATGCCGATCATCTTCGCGATGTCGGTAATGGCACTTCCTCAGACGATATGCTCGTTCTTCGGTATATTCGGTGACGGCGATACGTTCTGGGACGGTTTTGTAAGACTTTTCAGTCAGTCGAGCTGGCTGTATGCGATACTCTACTTCATACTCATAATCGCGTTCAACTATTTTTACATCGCGATCCAGTATAATCCTGTGGAGATCGCCAATAATCTGAAGAAAAACAACGGTGCGATACCGGGTATCCGTCCCGGCAAGCCCACAGCGGATTTCATTTACAATTCGCTCTCAAAGATCTCGCTTATCGGCGCGATGTTCCTCGCGTTCATCGCTATTTTCCCGATAATCTTCAGACAGCTTTCCGGTATCAACATCTCCCTCGGCGGTACAACAATGCTGATCTTAGTAGGTGTTGCTCTTGAAACTGTACGTTCGCTCGAAAGCCAGATGATGATGCGTCATCACAAGGGCTTCCTCGAATAAAAAATCTGCCGGCAGAAATACCGGTCATGACAGAAGGAGAAAATATGAACCTGATCTTTTTAGGCGCTCCCGGCGCAGGAAAAGGAACACAGGCGGAGATCGTCTGCGAAAAGCTCGGAATACCCGCATTATCTACGGGAAATATGCTCAGAGAAGCGGTCAAGAACAACACTCCCACAGGTCTCGCAGCCAAGGAGTACATGGACAGGGGCGACCTTGTTCCCGACGAGATCGTTATCGGCATTTTAAAAGACAGGATAGCCAAGGACGACGCAAAGAACGGCTTTATTCTCGACGGATTTCCGAGAACTGTCGCACAGGCAGAGGCTCTCGACGCTATGGGCGTGAATATCGACAAGGTCATCGAGATATATGTTCCCGATGACAAGATCTGCGCGAGACTCTCCGGAAGAAGAGTTTGCGAAGGCTGCGGCGCTTCCTACCACATCGAGCATAAGCCCACTAAGGTGGAAGGCGTGTGCGACAGCTGCGGCGCAAAGGTAGTGCAGAGAGTTGATGACAAGCCCGAGACAGTGCTTTCGAGACTTGCGACTTACAAAGAAAAGACCGCTCCGCTCAAGGATTATTACTCCGCAAAGGGCAAGCTCAAGACCGTTATCGGTCAGGACGGTATCGCCGATACCGCAAAGCTCACTCTTGAAGCAATAGAAGGATAAGACGAATGATAAAGATCAAATCATCGGCGGAGCTTCAGAAGATGCTCCGGTCAAATGAGATAGCCGCTCAGGCGCTCGCGCTTGCAGGCAGGTCGATAAAAGCCGGAATGAGCACATGGGAGCTCGATAAGATCGTTCATGATTTCATAGTAAGCAAGGGTGCGATTCCGTCGTCGCTGGGCTACGCGGGATTTCCCAACAGCTGCTGCATATCGGTGAATGAGGAACTCATTCACGGCATACCCTCACACAAGAAGATCATCAAAGAGGGAGACATCGTTACCGTGGACGTGACCACGCTCTTCGAGGGCTGGCAGGGCGACAACGCCCGCACGTTCAAGGTCGGTACGGTGAGCGACGCCGCGGAGAGAATTCTCAAGGTCACAGAGGAAGCGCTCTGGAAGGGCATCGAACAGGCAGTCGCGGGCAACCGCGTGGGAGACATCTCCGCTGCCGTTCAGCAGTACGTAGAGAGCAACGGCTATCACGTTGTAAGACAGTATGTCGGACACGGGATAGGAACGGAAATGCACGAAGACCCCGAGGTGCCGAACTTCGGCAAAGCCGGAAGAGGCCCGAGACTTGTACCGGGCATGACGATATGCATCGAGCCAATGGTCAACGAGACCACGCCCGAGGTAAGAGTGCTCGGAGACAAGTGGACGGTAGTGGAAGCCAACGGACGGCTCAGCGCTCATTTCGAGCACTGTGTCGCAATCACGAACGATAAGCCGATCATCATGACGCTTGAATCGCATTAACGGTGTACTTATGGAGCTTGCAAAGGGAACTGTGGTAATAAGCAGGGCAGGGCGCGACAAAGGCAAGGCGCTCGCCGTCGTGGGGTATGAGGGTGACTTCGTGCTCGTAGCGGACGGAAAGGAAAGACCCATAGCGAAGCCGAAGAAGAAAAACCGTATGCACCTTACGGCAACAAGAAAAAAGGTAAGAGCGTCGGGCGTTTCGGACAGGGCTCTGAGACGCGCGCTCGCAGCAGCGATGAACGGCACGCCGGAAGATAAGTCAGTACAGGAGAGTGAATAAAGCTTGTCTAAAGAAGATGTGATCGAAGTTGAAGGAACGATACTTGAAGCGCTGCCCAACGCGACGTTTCAGGTCGAGCTCCAGAACGGACATAAGATACTTGCTCACGTGAGCGGGAAGCTGAGAATGAACTTCATCAGAATACTTCCCGGCGACAAGGTGACTGTCGAGATGTCACCCTACGACCTTACAAAAGGACGTATCACATGGAGAGCAAAGTGATCAAACCTTAAAAGGAGGGTTTAAACAATGAAAGTAAGACCTTCGGTAAAGCCTATGTGCGATAAGTGCAAGGTCATCAAGCGCAAGGGTAAGGTAATGGTTATCTGTAAAGACCCTAAGCACAAGCAGAGACAGGGCTGAGAGCTCTGAAATTTATAGGAGGAAAAGATTATGGCAAGAATCGCCGGTGTGGATCTCCCGAAGGAAAAGCGTGTTGAGATCGGTCTCACATACGTTTACGGTATCGGAAGAAAATCCGCTAATGATATTCTCGCAAAAGCAGGCGTTAATCCCGACACCCGCGTCAAGGACCTTACGGAAGCCGAAGAAGCAAAGATCCGTGAAGTCATCGACGGAAATTACGTGGTAGAGGGCGACCTCAGACGTGATGTTGCGCTCAACATCAAGAGACTCGTCGAGATCAACTGCTACAGAGGCACACGCCACCGCAAGGGACTTCCCTGCAGAGGTCAGAGAACAAAGACCAACGCAAGAACACGCAAGGGTCCCAAGAAGACAATAGCAAACAAGAAGAAGTAATCATAAAGGGGGTAAATAAATGGCACAGGCTAAAGGCGGAAAGAAGCCGGTCGTTCGCAGACGCCGCGAAAGAAAGAACATTGAAAACGGCTCGGCACATATCCAGTCTTCTTTCAACAATACGATCGTTACTATCACCGATCTTCAGGGCAATACGCTTTCATGGGCAAGCGCAGGCGAGCTCGGATTCAGAGGTTCGAGAAAGTCCACTCCGTTTGCTGCACAGTCCGCAGCTGAAACTGCTGCAAAGGCTGCTATGGATCACGGTCTGAAGACAGTTGAGGTATATGTAAAGGGTCCGGGCGCAGGACGTGAGGCTGCTATCAGAGCTTTACAGGCTGCAGGACTTGAAGTGCGTATGATAAAGGACGTAACTCCTATCCCGCACAACGGATGCCGTCCGCCCAAGAGAAGACGCGTCTGATGTAAAACCCGAGCGGGTAATATGCTCGGAGTCGCTCGCGGTCTGATATTCGGCAGAGCCCGACAGACTGCACAAAAACGATACTTTTTGAAACAATTACGGAGGTTAATATGGCAGTTGACAGAACACCAATAAGCAAGAGATGCAAGGCTCTTGATATAAGCCCTGTTGCACTCGGCTACACAAACAAGAAGGAAACCAAGAGACACAAGAACGCGAACCAGAGAAAGAAAGTGTCCGAATACGGACTCCAGCTCAAGGAAAAGCAGAAGCTGAAGTTCATCTACGGCGTTCTCGAAAAGCAGTTCTATCGCTACTATGAAATGGCAGTCAAGGAAGAGGGCATCGCAGGTCACAACCTTCTCATGATCCTTGAATCCAGACTTGACAATGTCGTTTACAGAGCAGGATTTGCGATCACAAGACGCGAAGCAAGACAGCTTGTAGGTCACGGTCACTTCACAGTAAACGGCAAAAAGGTGGATATCCCCTCTTACCGTATCAAGGAAGGCGACGTTATCGCACTTTCCGAGAGAAGCAAGAAGAGCGAGAAGTTCAAGCAGATCGCTGATATCAACCATGACAAAGCTATCCCTCAATGGCTTGATGTGAACAAGGAAGCTATGTCCGCAAAGGTGCTCAGACCTTCCCAGCGTGACGAGATCGATTACGAGATCGACGAACAGCTTGTTATCGAGTTGTATTCTAAGTAATAGCTTTTTAGCATATAATGCTAATGGTGCGGTTATTTTTAATTCACGGTCAGACTTTTCAATACGCCGCCTGTCGTGCGTATTCACCGGGATTTAAAATTGACCGGGGCAGCCTTGTTCAATCATAAATTCAAGATCTCTGATGAATTAAAATGCCCCTCGTAAACGGTTAAAACCAAGGACACAAATGCCGGAAAGGTCAACCCCTTTCCGGTGCAATAACAGCAGGAGGGTCAAGGAATGCTTGAAAAAATCGAAAAGCCCGAAATAGAGATCGCCAGACTTAAGCCGGACGGAAAGTACGGTATGTTCATTCTCGAGCCTCTTGAGGCAGGCTATGGCAATACTCTCGGCAACAGCCTGAGACGCGTTTTGCTTTCCTCCCTGCCGGGCGTAGCGGTCACATCGGTAATGATAGACGGCGTTCAGCATGAGTTCTCGACCATACCGGGCGTAAAGGAAGATGTTACCGAGATAATCCTTAATGTCAAGGGTCTGATCGCAAAGATGTACGGCGAATCCCCCAAGACCGTCTGCATAGATGCAGAGGGCGAGTGCGTGGTCACAGCCGGAGACATCAAGGCAGACAGTGAGATCGAGATACTCGATCCCGGTATGCATATCGCAACCCTCAGCGCAGGCGCTCAGCTGCACATGAAGCTGACGTTCGACAGAGGAAGAGGCTACGCTTCCGCGGAAAAGAATAAATCCATTATCCAGCCTGCTATCGGCGTGATAGCGGTTGACAGTATATATACACCTGTCCTCAAGGTAAATTACAGTGTTGAGAACACACGTGTCGGACAGAAGACAGACTATGACAAGCTCATAATCGAGGTCTGGACAGACGGCACTATTTCGGCAAAGGAAGCGGTTTCCTTCGCTGCAAAAGTCCTCTGCGACCATCTCGCGCTGTTCGTTGACCTTTCGGACGAGCTTACCCAGCCCGACCTTATGGTTGAAAAGGACGACAAGAACAAGGAGAAGGTTCTCGAAACGACTATCGAGGATCTCGATCTTTCGGTTCGTTCCTACAACTGTCTGAAGCGCGCGGGTATAAGCACGGTGGACGACCTTATCAGCAAGTCTCCCGAAGAGATGATGAAGGTAAGGAACTTAGGAAAGAAGTCGTTTGAGGAAGTAAGAGCGAAGCTCAATTCTCTCGGACTTGACCTCGCGACAATGGACGACGATTGATATTCCGCGATACGAAAGCAGATAACAAGCACAAACGTCAAGAAAAAAACATCAGCATGAGGGCAACTCGCCGCGGCGAGACCTTCATTACGTGATAAGACGGGCGTGACCCGTCGGAAAGGAGTACCAAATGGCAATGAGAAAGTTGGGCAGAACGTCCGATCACAGAAAAGCTATGCTCAGAGCTATGGTCACATTCCTTCTCGAAAACGGAAAGATCGAAACTACCGTTACAAGAGCTAAGGAAGTTAAGAGCGAAGCGGAGAAGATGATCACTCTCGGCAAGAAGGGCGATCTTCATTCCAAGCGCCAGGTTTTTGCGTATGTTACTAAGGAGGCAGTTTCCAAGAAGCTGTTCGATGAGATCGCTCCGAAGTACAGCGACAGAAACGGCGGTTACACAAGAGTTATCAAGAAGGGTCCGAGACGCGGCGATGCTGCTGAAATGGCTATCATCGAGCTCGTCTGAGCAATGAACGGACGGTTCCGCAAATATCAATAATTCTGCTCCCCCTGTTTAAATAACAGGGGGAGCTTTTTTATGTCTGTTGACGGGTATAATTAGTATATCTTTCATAACAAGCACTTGAAATTTGTGCAGAATATACGAATATCAACAAATAAATAACGCAAATGTTGACGAAACGTATTGAATGTGATATAATAAACTGTGTATCTCTATAGCGAGATGAAAATACAGTTAAGACGGAGGCGCAAAGCAATGGCGAAATATAAGGTATTGATAAATCAGGGCGAAAACCCCGCTATAATAAAGGATTTCTTTCTTTACACCCAGAAGTATTTCCAGGCGGTCACAACTACCGACATTTGGGAAGATGTGATCAATCACTTTGAGCTCATAAAGCCCGATGTCTATATTGTGTTCATGGAGTCCGCGTACAGCGAATCTATAACGCAGATACCGCGGCTCAAGACAAATACCCACTATAACGAAGCTCCCATAATCGTGATAGGAAAGCGCGAGGAGTGTGAGGACTTTGAGCAGAACCACCCTCACACCGCAAACCTGCTGATACGCCGCCCCATATCTTCCGACAACATTGCCCTGAGCGTCATAGCATATCTTGAAAAGGGACACGAGACGCAGGTAAACGACAATACGAGAAAGAAGATACTTGTTGTTGACGATGACAGAACAATACTTAAAATGATAAAGACGGCGCTTGAGGACAAGTACGATGTCACCGCCATGCTCAACGGCGTAATGGTGGAGCGTTTCCTGTCCATGAACGAGGTGGATCTTGTGATCCTTGACTATGAGATGCCGATAATGACAGGCGCAGCGATATTCAGAATGATGAAGGATAATCCGAAATACGCGAAGATACCCGTATGCTTCCTTACGGGCGTTTCCGAGCGTGCAAAGGTGGAGGAGATAATGTCTCTGAAGCCCCGCGGATACCTGCTCAAACCTATCAACATGGAGATGCTGCTTGCAACCATAGCTAACCTTGCATAAAGGAGAACTGACAATGGAAGATAACAGGAACGTTGCTATTGAAGAAGAAGACCTCAAGCTCACCGACCTTATAGATGTAGATACCCTTCAGCGTATTCAGGACTCTTTCTCCGAGATGACCGGAATGGCGGCGCTTACTGCGGACAAGAACGGTGTCGCTGTGACACAGGGCTCAAACTTCACGGATTTCTGCATGAAATATACCCGCCGTTCGCTCATGGGCTGCATGAAGTGTTTCGAGTGCGACAAGCACGGCGCGGAGCTCACCCTTGAAAGCGGTCAGCCATGCTCGTACTACTGCCATGCGGGTCTGGTGGATTTTGCGGCTCCCATAATGGCAGGCGGCAAGATGATAGGCAGCTTCATCGGCGGTCAGGTGCTTCCCGCAGCGCCGGTGCTGTCGGAGTTCCGTCGTACTGCCGAAGAACTCGGCATAGACCCCGACGAGTATGTAAAGGCAGTCCACGATGTGCGGATCGTTGACAAGGAGACCATAGACAAAGCGGCGCATTCGCTTTATACCATAGCGGGCGTTCTGTCGGATATAGCATATAAGAACCATATGCTTTACAAGACCAACCGCGAGGTCGAGGCAGCCTCCCGCATGAAGAGCGACTTCCTCGCCAACATGAGCCACGAGATAAGAACGCCTATGAACGCTGTGCTCGGTATGGTGGATCTTGCGCTGAGAGAGGAAATGTCCCAGAACGCGAGGAACTTTGTAAATCAGATAAAGGTAGCGGGCAAGAACCTGCTTGTCATAATAAACGATATTCTTGATTTCTCGAAGATCGAGTCGGGCAAAATGGAGATCATTCCCGACGAGTACGAGCCGCTGTCAATTGTGAATGACGTAGCGAACATCGTGAACACCCGTATCGGCGAGAAGGACATCGAGTTCACCATGGATATTTCGCCGAACATACCGAGAAAGCTGTACGGCGATAACTTCCGCATTCATCAGATAATGATAAACATTCTCAACAACGCGGTCAAGTTCACCCGCAAGGGATTTGTGAACTTAAAGATCGACTGTGAGTTCGAGGGTGAAGACCAGGTGATACTCAAGATCGACATCAAGGATTCGGGTATCGGTATCAAGAACGAGGACAAGAAAAAGCTGTTCAACTCCTTCCAGCAGGTGGACAGCAAGCGCAACAGGAATGTTGAGGGTACGGGTCTCGGACTTGCCATAACCCAGCAGCTTTTAGGGCTCATGGGCGGGTCGATACGTTTCGACAGCGTGTACAACAAGGGTACTACGTTCTTCATCAAGATACCGCAGAAAATCGTCGATAAGATGCCGTCTGTGCCGCCGCTTGACAGAAAACTCAATGTGGTGGTGCGCTCGGGCAATGAGTATTTCAAGGATCAGCTGTTCGTTGATCTGAAACGTATCGGCGCGGACTACATAGAGGTGGAGAACTGTGCGGATCTTGAGACCTATAAACCCGATTTCCTTATCATAGACAAGAACGAGCTTACGAACGCGCTGCTCAACTATCTTGAAAAGCACAGCGAGATCATGTGTCTTGCGGTGGCGGATTATGCGAGCCGAAGTTCCATAATGCTGCCGAATGTCCGCGTTATCCGCAAGCCTGTGTATTCGCTCGGGCTGTACAATGCCATGGGTATCAGTGACATCAAGCTGTTCACAGATACATCTGAGGACGAGACGTTCAGCTTTGTAGCTCCCGAGGCGAAGGTGCTGATAGTTGACGACAACGCGGTGAACCTCACAGTTGCGAAGGGGCTGCTTGAACCGCTGCAAATGGACGTTGAGCTTGCCACCAACGTGGGCGAAGCGATAGAGCTGATGAACGACATGAAGTTCGATGTTATCTTCATGGATCACATGATGCCCGAGGTCGATGGTATCGAGGCGACGCACATAATCCGCCGTCTTATGCCCGAGTACGACGGCGTACCGATAATCGCGCTCACGGCGAACGCGGTGAGCGGTGCGAAGGAGATGTTCCTTGCGGAGGGCATGGACGACTTTGTAGCGAAGCCGATAGATCTGAAGGATATAACCTCCAAGCTCCACAAGTGGCTGCCCGAAGCGAAGATAGTGCCTATCTCAGCCGAGGAAGCCGAAAAGGCAGCCGAGGAGAAGAAGCTGCTCCAGCCCGACATCGTTATCGACGGGCTTGATACAAAGACCGCGATAGACAGGCTCGGAAGTATCGATCTGTTCATGACGGTAATGAAGGAATATTACTCCGCGATCGACAAAAAGACCGAGGTCATAAGAAAGCACTATGAAGCGGGCAGCATACACGATTACACCGTCGAGGTGCACTCGCTCAAAAGCACTTCCCGTCAGATAGGAGCAATGGAGCTTGCGGATCTTGCCGCCGATCTTGAAAAGGCGGGCAACGAGGGCAATGTCGCGCTGATAAAGGAAAAGACCGACACGATGCTCGAAATGTATCAGAAGATGAAGGATATATTGAAGCCTCACGTGCCGGAGGAGGAGAAGAAGGAGCTTGTTGCGGCGACAAAGGACGACATTTCACCGCTCCTCGATCAGCTTTCCGAAGCTCTCGAATGTTTCGACACATTAGCTATCGACGATGTTGTCGAGCAGCTTTCGGCGTTCTCGTTCCCCGATAACTGGCAGGAGTGTTTCGATCAGCTCCGCGATGCCGCCGAAATCAGCGACATCGACACTATCGCAGCGATAATCCCCGAGTGGAAAGGACGGCTGTGAGAGATCGGGGCTCTGCCCCCAACCCCGCTGGGGCTCTGCCCCCGTCCCCG
>JAGBLA010000167.1 GCA_017635675.1 Ruminiclostridium sp. | reverse complement strand
CCGTTTCAGTTTTATAAAAATTGACGACGTTAAGGGCATTGAAAAAGTCGTGCAGAAAGGCTCAAAAGTGCTTATCATCGGCGCGGGTCTGATCGGACTGAAAGCCGCCGAAGCGCTTGAACATTACGGCTGTGAAATGACCGTTATCGACCTCGCAGACCGCATTCTGCCGTCAATTCTCGACAAGCAGACGAGCGAGATCATGCAGAAGCACATCGAAGCCCACGGCGTAAAATTCCTGCTGAACACGAGCGCGAAAAGCCTCAACAAAAATACTGCAACACTCACAAACGGCGAGGAATTGCAGTTTGATATCCTGATAACGGCAGTCGGAGTCCGCCCGAATACCGAGCTTGCGGAAAACGCAGGAGCAAAGGTGGAAAAGGGCATTCTTACCGACAAAAAACAGGCTGTGAAAGGCGTGAAAAACATCTGGGCAGCGGGGGACTGCACCGTGTCCGAGGACATCACCACAGGCACTTCCCACATTATCGCGATCATGCCAAACGCGTATGCGCAGGGGCTTGTCGCGGGGCATAATATGGCGGGTGCAGCTGACAAGTTCGAGCAGGCTTTCCCGATGAACGCGATCGGATTTTTCGGCTTGCACATCATCACGGCGGGCGCGTACACGGGCGACTGTTATGAGGAAGCTGACGGCGAAAATGTGAAGAAGCTGTTTAGCTGCAATAACAAACTGTGCGGCTTCATTCTCATGGGCGAAAAAATTGCAAGAGCGGGCATTTACACAGCCCTTATCCGCGAACAGACAGACCTTGCGACTGTCGATTATGACCTGCTTTGCAAGGCTCCGCAGCTGGCTGCGTTTGCAAAAGAAAAGAGACAAGAAATACTTGCAAAAGGGGGTGCGGCGTAATGAAAATCAACGCAGAAAACCTCAGCTTTCGTGAGCTGAACGAGAAAATTCGCAGCTCGAAAAGCCGGAAAGTCGAGATAGAAAATATGCTCGGACAGCGCTACACAGGTTCGGGCTGCACCGGCAAGGACATACACATTTCGGGCATTCCCGGAAACGCACTCGGCGCGTATCTGACCGAGTGCGACATCACCGTTTACGGCAACGCGCAGGACGCTGTGGGCGACGCGATGAACGACGGAACTATCACCATTCACGGGAATGTCGGCGACGCGGCAGGCTACGGAATGCGCGACGGGAAGATACTTGTGAAAGGCTCGGCGGGCTATCGCGCGGGCATCCACATGAAGGAGTATATGGAGAAGAAGCCGCTTATGGTGATAGGCGGCAAGACCGGGGATTTCCTCGCGGAATATCAGGCGGGCGGGCGCATAATCGTCCTCGGCATCGGCTATGAAAAGCAGTGTCCGGTGGGGGATTTCTGCTGCACGGGAATGCACGGCGGGGTCATGTATATCCGCACGGAACACGCGCCGGAACTGCCCGCGCAGGTGCTCTGCGAGGACGCGGACAAGGCTGATATGAAGGCAATAAAAGCGGACGTGGAGCTGTTCGCTAAGAAATTCGGGTACGATGCAGAGGAGCTTCTGAACGCGCATTT
The DNA here is from genome assembly GCA_017635675.1 of Ruminiclostridium sp. Lineage (GTDB taxonomy): Bacteria > Bacillota > Clostridia > Oscillospirales > Ruminococcaceae > Ruminiclostridium_E. The sequence continues at coordinate 121 of JAGBLA010000167.1, read as the reverse complement.
TTACAAGCTCACGCCGAACACGAGCAACCCGTATCGGCGGCTTTATGTGAATAATTGAAAGACACCCGAAGACTTCAGCGAGACGTCAAACAGACACCGCTGTGTACTTTGCAAACACAGT
>JAGBLA010000017.1 GCA_017635675.1 Ruminiclostridium sp. | reverse complement strand
TTGAAAAGAGAAAATGAGATAGCCGCGTCGGATACAAGGAAAGCCGACGAAGCCGGGCTGGCGCCCGGTTAGGAGGTTTGACGCAGTAGACGGCGTGGATAGCTCCTTTTCTCTCAAATTGGGTTTTTAGAGGTTCCCTTAAGCTCCCGTAGGTGATACGGGAGCTTTTTTATGTCGGTTTATTTCTTCTTTATGGACTTGTACACCTTAGTGTAAAAGTCGTCCCACATCTTCACAACGTGCTCCTTTGAATAGAACGCGTTGCCGCGCTTGGAAGCCTCAACTCCCGCAGCGTAGTATCCCGGGTCGTCACGGAGCTTTACGAGCTGTTCGATGAAGCCCTCGACCGAGGTCTCGCGGTAGTAGAAGTCGAACAGTATATCGTTGTATATTTCAAGGTCGCGCAGAAGTATCGGCACATTCGCGCACATCGCTTCGAGTATCGTCATGGGGAAAAGCTCCTCGAAAGACGGCAGGAACATAACATCACCGAGATTGTATATCTCGTTCATGTCGTCGCGCGGTATCATGCCGAGCAGCTTTAAGTTCTCGGGCGGGTTCTCCTTGACTTTCGTTATCTCCTTGTATCCGTCGGTTATCGCGCCGAACGAAAAATCTCCCGCCCATGCGAATACCATGTCCGGGCGGCGCTTCGCTATTTCGAGGAAGTCGAAGAAACCCTTGCGCACCTGCAGCTGACCTGCGCATATCACCACGAACCTGTCGCGGGGAATGCCGTATTTGTCACGGAGACGCATCTTCTCCTCGGCAGACAGCGGGTGGAACTTCTCGCTCGAAACATAGTTGGGTATGTAGGTCACTTTGCTGCGGTCAATGCCGTAGTGTTCGAGCCTGCCGATGAAATACGGGTTGACGGTCACGAGATAGTCCATGCTGTCGTAGAACTTGATCATGTAGTCGTAGAATATCTTCTTTGCGGGGCCTGGCAGCTTTAAGCTCGTTTCCACTGTTTCGGGCAGCATATGAACATATCCCACGGACTTGCCCATGCAGGACGATACAGGTCTTCCAAGGAAATAACCGAGGTTTATGGTATGATAATGGGTTATATCCGCCATTATATGGGAGTTTTCGGTGACTTCAAACTTGTCGGCAAGGTTCTCCTTTATGAGCTTTACCTGTTCGAGATATGCCGAGCCTACGCCCTGTCCGGGAACGGACGTCGCCTGGGATTTCATGTTCACGGTTATCCTGTCATGCTTTCTTAGCTTGTTGCTCGCGTACATATACGCAGCGCACCCGCCTACCGCAAGCAGCGCCAGCGCCGCCAGTGTCGTCTTTTTGCTCATGTTGCCCTCCTGTATTTAGGGAACCTCTAAAAACCCATTTGAGAGAAAACGCGCCAGCCCCGCCGAATACTTTGTCAAGTCTCCAGAGCCTTTCCTCGTCTTCAACGCGGCTGACACATTTTCTCTTTTCAAAGCGGTTTTTAGAGGTACCCTTTAGACTAACAGAGCGCATAGGTATATCCCGTGCGCTCTGCGCTTGAATGTTTATCCGTTGTAGTCCATGCCGAGCTTGAGCGCCTTCATGTTGGCGTCGAGCTTGTCCGCCTTCTTCGGCGGTATGCACTTCTTCATAGCTTTCTCGATGACAGCTTCATCGGTGAGCCCGATCTCTTTCAGCAGCTTTCCTGCAAGGATTATGTTCGCCATGCCCTTTAAGCCGTTCTCGTTCGCCATTCCGGTAGCGGGAACGTAGAAACACTTGATATCGGTGCGGTCGGACTTGCCCTCGACCAGAGTGCTGTCGATGAATGCCATTCCGTCGGGCTTTACAGCGCCGATGAACTTGTCGAAGCTCGGGGTGTTCATAACGAGGAGCTGTGTAGGTTCAAGGATAAGAGGCGAGCCTATGGGCTGGTCGCTTACGGTAACGGAGCAGTTGCAGGTACCGCCGCGCATCTCGGGACCGTAGGACGGGAGCCATGAGACCTCCTTGCCGGCGTAAAGACCTACATAAGCCAAGAGCTTTCCCGCGAACAGGATACCCTGTCCGCCGAAGCCTGCAAGCAGAAATTCATTAGTCATATCAGGCACCCTCCTTGTTTCTTACGGGAGCGTCCTTGTAAACGCCCAGCGGATAGTACGGTATCATGTCGTTCTTCAGTCTCTCGACAGCCTGTACCGGAGTAAGTCCCCAGTTGGTCGGGCAGGTGGAGAGCACCTCGATTATCGAGAAGCCCTGCTTCTTTGCCTGATACTCAAATCCCTTCTTTATCGCAGCCTTTGCCTTGCGGATATTTGCGGGGTCGATGACCGTAACGCGCTCCGCGAGAGCAACGCCGTCGAGCTGGGACAGCATTTCGCACATTTTTACCGGGAAGCCTTCGATATCGGTGTTTCTGCCGTAGGGGGTGGTCTGTGTCACCTGACCCGGCAGGGTGGTGGGAGCCATCTGACCGCCGGTCATGCCGTAGGTCGTGTTGTTGATGAATATAACGGTGATGTTCTCGCCGCGTGTTGCAGCATGAACAGTCTCCGCGGTGCCTATCGCCGCAAGGTCGCCGTCACCCTGGTAGGTGAACACGAACTTGTCGGGGTTTGCGCGCTTTACGCCGGTAGCTACAGCCGGAGCACGTCCGTGCGAAGCCTCCATCATATCACAGTTGAAGTAGTCATAAGCCATAACGGAGCAGCCAACAGGGCATACTCCTATTGTATCGCCCTCTATGTTCATCTCGTCGATGACCTCGGCAACAAGACGGTGAACTATACCGTGGGTACAGCCGGGGCAGTAGTGAAGATACACGTCGGTGAGGGCGTGGGGTCTCTTAAAATCGGGCATTAGTTTTCGCCTCCCATTTCCTTTATTTTAGTGAGTATCTCTGACGGAGCAGGGATAACGCCGCCTGTTCTTCCGTAGAATTCAACGGGTCTTGAGCAGTTGATGGCGAGCTTTACGTCATCTACCATCTGACCCATGGACATCTCGACAACGAGCACCTTCTTGGCGGTCTTCACCGCGTCGTTGAGCTCCTTCTTCGGGAACGGGTACAGTGTCACGGGTCTGAATACGCCCGCCTTGATGCCCTGCTTTCTTGCCTCGTCAACAGCGGACTTTGCAAGTCTCGCGGTGGAGCCGTAAGCAACTACCACGATCTCGGCGTCGCCGCAGTAATCGGCTACCGAACGTGTCTCGGTCTTTTCGATCTGCGTGTAGCGCTCATAGCGCTCCTTGATCGTGCGCTCAAGCTCGGGAGCCTGTAAGTACAGCGAGTTGATGATGTTGTGCTTTCTCTTGTTGCCGTGACCGTTTGCAGCCCACGGTTTATTGGAAGCGTCGGACATAACTATCTCTGCGTCGTCGAACGCAACGGGCTCCATCATCTGACCGAGAAGTCCGTCAGCCAGCACTACTGCGGGCATTCTGTACTTGTCGGCAAGGTCGAAGGCGCGTGTCACGCAGTCAGCCATTTCCTGTACGGTGGAGGGAGCGAGTACGATGATGTTGTAGTCGCCGTGACCTACGCCCTTTGTTATCTGATAGTAGTCAGCCTGTGAGGGCTGGATGCCGCCGAGTCCCGGACCGCCGCGCATTACGTCGATGATGACGCAGGGCAGGTCGGCACCCGCGATATACGAGATACCTTCGGACTTAAGTGAAATTCCGGGGGAGGACGATGATGTCATGCAGCGGATACCCGAGCCCGCGCAGCCGTAAACCATGTTGATAGCCGCGACTTCGCTCTCTGCCTGCAGGAACACGCCGCCGACCTTGGGCATTCTCTTGGAGAGATATGCCGCGATCTCTGTCTGGGGGGTTATCGGATAACCGAAGAAGCATTTGCAGCCTGCTCTGAGAGCAGCCTCGGCAAGAGCCTCGTTTCCCTTCATCAAGCTTTTCTCTGCCATTACTTCTTACCTCCTGTAACTGTTATCGCGCAGTCCGGGCACATCATAGCGCACATCGCGCACGCGATACACGCGTCGTCGTCGATGCAGTGTGCTGTGTAGTAGCCCTTTTTGTTCAGCTTTTCCTGCTGGAGCTCGACTATCTTCTTGGGACAGGCTGTTACACACAGTCCGCAGCCCTTGCAGCGGTCGAACTCGACTTCCATTTTAGCCATTGAACATACTTCCTTTCTTTTATTCGTTTATTCTAATGCTTATCATGCATTTTCAACGCTGTCATTCCCAGAGGTTCTTAACATACCGCTTTATTTCATACGGTTCTGGGGCACCTTCGGGCATTGCGCCCTCAACTGCGCAGGTGGCGCGTATCGGCAGCCCCGAAAGCTCCGACACTCCGCGCGCGAACGCGAGTGACTCACGCACGGTGTCCGAAGTGGTCTCGGCACCGAGGGAGGAGTTGTTGACTATGCCTGTATGCCGCAGCCCGCAGGCATACTCTATTTCCCGCATGACCTGCACTGCCTCGTCGGGCTCTTTTGTGAGATAGCGGTATCGGTTGATGACATACAGCATATCGCGGTCGTCAAATGCGCTTATCACCGGCGCAAATCGTCCGAGAGCCTTTGCGCCCTCGTCGTCGCCGCCGACGTCGATTATGACGTTACCGCCTTCCGCGAGTATGCTTTCGAGGGGTATATTGAGCGACGGGATATCGAGGTTGGTGTTGGCATAGACCGGCGCGTAAAGCGCTATGCCGCGATCCTCGAACATCTTCCCGAAATCCGCCGTACGAAAATACGGGTTCACGATGTCAAGGTCGATGACGGTGCATTTGTCGCCTTTTTCCGCAATATCCAGCGCTAAATTGACTGAGAGGTTAGTCTTGCCGGAGCCGTAATGTCCGGTTATGACCGTGAGCTTTCCGTGCCGCATATCAGTGACCGAAGAACGCTGCGAGAGCGGCGATAGTGTTCTGTCCGTACTCGCTTGCGTAGTCTTTCGCTTTGTTGATGTATTCGGTGAAGCTCGGCACGAGTATCGCAAGGAATATGCCGTAAACGAGGATACCGAGACCTATGGATATCGCGGTCACGATAAGCATAGCCTTGCAGTATCTTTTTCTGCTCTCGGGGCCGTCGCCGAACGCCCATATAAACAGGAAGATAAGGCTTATAAGGCTGAAAAACGTTGTTACTATGATAGTTGCGACCCACTTGCCGACGGACATCTCCTCGCTCTGTGAGGACTGACCGTATGCAGCACTCGGATATGGTGGCTGCTGATATGAGGTCTGTGAATATGTATTATTATAGGGCTGCTGATAGCCTGTTCCGGGCCGGGCATTTGGGGAAACATATCCCTCGTTCCTGCCGAATGCGCTGTCGTCAGCGGATCCTGCATTCACAACAGGCGGCACCGCGCCCTCCGGAGCTACGTTTGAAACGTTCTCTCCGCAGCGTGTGCAGAAACGTTCATCGTCCATAAGGAAATTTCCGCAGCGTGTACATCTTTTAGCCATTTTAAGTCTCCTTTCCGTTCAGGAAAAATGCGTACAATATATAATATCACATTTCTCACAAAAAATCAATCGGTTTGAGAAAAAAACATAAAAAATACATCATATTGACAACAGCGGTTGAAATTCCCGATAAATTGTGGTAAAATAAATAAATAATGGTCTATTTGAGAGAAAGGGTGGTAATATGAAACTTCTTGTTATAGACGGCAACAGCATTATGAACCGTGCGTTCTACGGCATACGGCTGCTCTCAAACAAAAAAGGGGTCTTCACGAATGCGGTGACAGGGTTTATGAACATATATCTCAAGCTTATCACGGCGTACAAGCCCGACGGTGCGGCAGCGGCGTTTGACCTCAAAGCTCCGACCTTCCGGCACAAGGCGTACGACGGTTACAAGGCGGGCAGAAAGAAGATGCCAGATGAGCTTGCGATGCAGATGCCGCTGATAAAGGAGCTGCTTCGGGCGCTTGGCGTTAAAGTCGTGGAGTGCGAGGGATATGAGGCGGACGATATCCTCGGAACGCTTGCGCGTGCCTGTGAGGAGCAGGGCGGGGAATGCATACTCGCCACCGGCGACCGTGACTCGTTCCAGCTCATAACCGACAAGGTGTGCGTAAATCTTGCCTCCACGAAGGAAGACATACTTTATACTCCCGCGAAGATAGCGGAGGTTTACGGAGTTACACCGCCCGAGATGCTGGAGGTCAAGGCGCTCATGGGAGACAGCAGCGACAATATCCCTGGTGTTGCGGGAATAGGCGAAAAGACCGCGCTTTCGCTCATTCAGAAGTATCACAGCATAAACGGAATATACGCCGACCTTGACGCGGTGGAGGCTTCAAAGTCAGTGAAGGACAAGCTTGCGGCGGGGAAGGACAGTGCCGTGCTTTCGCGTATGCTGGGCGAGATATGCCGAGAAGCGCCGATAGATACCGACATTCAGCATTATCTGACCGATGAACGGGACGATGCCAAGCTGGCGGGAATACTGACAGAACTTGAAATGTTCAGCTTTATCAAAAAGCTGAACATTTCGCAGAAAGCCGTAGATGAAGCGGCTTCCGCGGCACAGTCTGCTTTGGGCGATGCAGTGACGGTGCAGACTGTCACTGCTGAGATACCCGAGCTTGACGAGAATGTGCCTGAGTATATGACAGACAGCAGCGGAAAACTGCTCAAACGCGTCAACGGTACGGAGTGTGAGGCTGACCCGTCTGAGCTTGTGTCGGAGGAGCCCAAGCGCACCTACGACCTTAAAGCGATGCTTACTCTGTTAGGCTGCCCGATAAACGGGGTGGTATTCGACACTACGCTCGCGGCATACCTGCTGAATGCGAGCGCGTCTGATTATGAGCTTTCGCGGCTGTGCGCGGAATACGATGTGCCGTTCGAGAACGGCGGGACCGAGACTGTTCATAAGCTGAACGCAGTTATGAACACAAAGCTTGCCGCAGAGGGAATGACGAGTGTGCTTACCGATATCGAAATACCGCTTGCGGGTGTGCTGGTGAGCATGGAAAAGGAGGGCGTTGAGATAGACCGTGAAGCTCTTGCGGCTTTTGGGAAACGGCTTTCCGCCGAAGCCGACGACCTCGCGCAGCAGATATATGTCTGCGCGGGCGAAGCGTTCAACATCGGCAGCCCGAAGCAGCTCGGAAATATCCTGTTCGACAAGCTCGGACTTCCTCACGGTAAGAAGACGAAAACAGGCTATTCAACCAATGCCGAGGTGCTGGAGGAGCTTGTGGGAAAAGACCCGATAATCGACCTGATACTGCGCTGGAGAAGCGTCACGAAGCTTGATTCCACCTATGCGCAGGGGCTTATCAAAGAGATATCTGCGGACGGACGGATACACACCACATTCAAACAGACCGAGACCCGCACAGGGCGCATTTCTTCAGCTGAGCCGAATATACAGAATATCCCCGTTCGCACCGAGCTCGGGCGCGAGTTCAGACGTTTCTTCCGCGCAAAGGAAGGCTATACACTGGTAGATGCGGACTATTCGCAGATAGAGCTGCGTATTCTTGCGCACATGTCCGGCGACAGAAGCATGATAAGTGCGTTCAACAGCGGTGAGGACATACACACAGTCACCTCGTCGCAGGTGTTCGGAGTGCCTGTGGAGAAAGTCACTCCCGAAATGCGCCGTCGGGCAAAGGCTGTCAATTTCGGCATTGTTTACGGTATCGGTGCTTTCTCGCTCGCGAAAGATATCGGAGTTTCAATGCCTCAGGCTGACCGCTACATCAAGTCGTATCTCACGAATTACAGCGGCGTTGACGCATTCATGAAACGGACCGTTGAAGACGGGAAGAAAAACGGATTTGTTTCTACAATGTGGGGGCGCAGGCGCTATATCCCCGAGCTTTCCGCGTCAAACAAGACCGTACAGGCGCTCGGCAGGCGCATGGCTATGAACACTCCGGTGCAGGGGACTGCCGCGGATATCATCAAGCTTGCCATGATAAAGGTCTATAGACGGCTCGAAGCGGAAAAGCTTGATGCGAAACTGATACTCCAGGTACACGACGAGCTGATCGTGGAGTCGAGGGAAGACTGTGCCGAACGCGCCGCGAAGATAGTCGCCGAGGAAATGGAGAATGCGGCGGCTCTCAGCGTCCCGCTGACTGTCGATGCGAAGATAGGCAAAACATGGTATGAGGCGCACTGACATGACGGATACCGAGTTTATCGCATACGCCGAGAGCGTATGCTTTTCGCGGCCGTGGACTGCCGGCGATATTGCGGCTTGCGCAGATAGTCCTGACGGCGTATGCGCGGTCGATGAAGGTGTCGGATATGCTTTCGGACGGATATCATTCGATGAAGCGGAGCTCTACCGTATCGCAGTGCTCCCGGATAAGCGGGGCAGGGGAGCCGGTTCAGCGCTTCTTGCACGTTTTATACAGGAGTGTACAGAGCGGGGAATAGTGAGGATATTCCTGGAAGTACGCTCGAAAAATGTTCCTGCTGCGGCACTTTATGAAAAACATGGCTTTAAGCTTATATCTGTACGGCAGGGATATTACGGTGATGATGATGCTTTGATATATGAATGTTCCATAAATAACGGTTAAAAATGCGCGTATGACGGCAATTGTGCTCATTTTACAAAAAAACAAGGAAATTTAGTCAAAAAGTATGGACAAATCTGTTTTTTTGTGTTAAAATATATGTATTATTAATGCTTAACGACCGGAGGTCATGAGAATGAAGCTCGAAAGCCTTATAAAGAGAAACAGTCTGATATTTTGCGCAGGAAGCGCAGTTCTGTTTATAGTATTGATGATCTGCTGCATATTGTCCGGCAATGTGCTCGGGATTATTTGCAGTATAGCGGGAATACTGTTTTCGGTCGGATTTACACTCCTGACCCTCAGATCATACGGGGAAAAGCTGTTTGACCCCATGAAACAGCTTACCGAAAGCTCCGAGAAAATGAAAAACGGCAATTATAATTTTACTCTGAAATTACGGACGGATACCGATATAGATACCGTCGGTGACGCGGTCGCATCAAGTGCGGCACTTTTCGGCAGCGTTTCAGGAGTTATAAGCGATATAGCAAACGGCGACTTTACACGCGATATCTCCTCTCTGTCCGGCGATTCTGCACTGACAAGCGGCTTAAAGGAGCTTTACTGCAATATGGCTAAGGCGTTCAGCGATATTTCGAGCGGTGCCGAGAAAGTAAACTTTGACGGCGAACGAGTTTCCACAGCTTCAATGTCCCTTTCTCAGGGAGTTTCCTCACAGGTAAATACCGTCGAGCAGCTTTCCGCTACCGTGAACGACATACGCACAGCGGTCATCAAGAATGCCGAGAACGCACGGGAAGCCCAGAAAAATGCCGAGGAAGCGAGCAACGCGGTTACATACGGCACCGAGAAGATGAACGAGCTTCTCAAGGCGATGGATGACATCAACACATCAACCAATGAGATCGCAAAATTCAATAAGGTCATCGAAGATATCGCATTTCAGACAAATATTCTCGCGCTCAACGCTTCCGTCGAGGCAGCACGAGCGGGTGAAGCTGGCAAGGGATTCGCGGTCGTTGCGCAGGAGGTAAAGAACCTCGCCGTCAAGTCCCAGGAGGCGTCGCATCAGACCAGCACGGTAGTTATGAGCTGTGTCGAGAGCGTCAAGGACGGTGTGAAGAAGACCCAGGAGACCGCAAAGGAATTCAGCTTTATTGCGGAGAAGTCCGCAGAGATCGGCAGAGGACTTGCTACCATTTCCGCCGAGTGTGAACAGCAGACAGAAGCTATTACGCAGATAAATATAGGCGTTGACCGCATAAGCAGTATAATCCAGAGCACCTCCGCAACCGCCGACGAGTGTGCGCAGTCAGCTGCGGCTCTCAGCGGACGTTCGGGCGATCTGCGCGAGATAGTCGGCAGATTCCGTTTCGGTGATGTCAAGACTTCCGGAAGCAAGCCTTCGTATAAGAACACAAGCCCGTCAAAAACGGCTCCGGCTCCGAAGAGTGCTCCGTCACCCGCACCCAAAACCGCATCTGCTGCAAAGAATGCGCCTGCTCCTAAGCCTGCACCCGCACCTAAGAGCACTCCTGCTCCCAAACCGGCAGCGGCTCCGACACCGAGACCTGCCGCAAAGCCTGCTCCGGCTCCTAAACCCGCTCCGAAGCCTGCTCCGAAGCCTGCAGTGTCTTCCGCACCTGCTCCTTCGACAAGGAAAATGGGCGTTATCACTCAGCCCTCGGGCAGCTACGCTAATGCAGAATTTGTAGATATACCCGACAACAAATACTGATACATACGAGCCGTGGCGATACGCCGCGGCTTGTTTCATAAGGAGGAGCCGATTTGAAGCTTAATGAGGGATTTGAGAAGACTGTTACTTCCGAGACGGTGGAGGAATGGCGCTATCCGCGGTTCTTCACCGAAAATATCGGTGAGAACGTGATCATAAACGGCACCGATGCCGCGCACATCTCTAAGGTGCTGCGCATGAAACGCGGTGACCTTGCTGTGATATGTGACGGAAACGGCACAGATCTGCTTTGCAGGATAAAAGAGAGCGGCGAAAAGGCAGTTGAGCTCGACATAATCGAGCGAAAGCCTTCGGTTGGAGAACCTGGTGTGAAACTGCGGCTGTTTCAGTGCTGTCCGAAGTCTGACAAAATGGACTTTATCGTACAAAAAGCTGTGGAGCTGGGAGTTTCCGAGGTCATACCTGTTGTCTCAAAGCGCTGTGTTTCCCGTCCCGATGCTAAAAGCGCCGCAAAAAAAGGTGAGCGCTGGCAGCGTATAGCTGATGAAGCTGCAAAGCAGTGCGGGCGGGGAAGACTTCCGGCAGTGGGAGAGCTGCTGACTTTTGCGGAGGCTGTTGAAGCGTTTTCCGCAGAGAAGGGTATCATATTCTACGAGTGCGGCGGAGAAAAAATGAACAGTATCGTGGATGAAAATGTTGGCTCCATAGATGTGTTTATCGGCTCCGAAGGCGGGTTTGAGAAGGCAGAGGTGGAGCTTGCAAAGTCCGCTGGGATAATCCCTTCGACCCTCGGGACAAGGATACTTCGCTGTGAGACTGCACCTGTGGCAGCAATTGCGGTTTTGATGAATTTAACAGGAAATATGTGACATATTTGTGCAAAATGATAAATTTTTAAATTGTCTTGCAAAATCCGTCAAAATGATATATAATATTAATATAAATATTTTTCTGTAAAGGAAGGAATTTACAAATGAACAAAAATCTTATCGCGGTACTCGTCGGTATTATTGCACTTCTTGCAGGTGCGCTCGCAGCTTTCCTTATCATCAGAAAGAAGTTCGCAGTTGACGACGATTTTGATGAGTTCGAGGATTTTGATATGATCGGCGACGATGAATTCTTCGATGATGATGAATTTTTCAGCGAAGATGACAGCAATAACGGTTACAATATCGGCAGCGATAATTCCATGCCCTATACCTCAGAAGATGAAGAGGAAGCAAGAGAGAGCCTTTAATGCCAGATAACGGAGGTCTTGTATGAGAACAAGGATTTCCGGCATATTCGCTATCATCACTGCGGCGGTTATGTTTATAACCTCCGCAGTTATTCCTGTTTATGCCGACAGCACAAAAACGCCTGTTGAAGATACAGAAGCCAATCGTTTCGTAGACAGCCTCGGTGCAGGCTGGAATCTCGGCAACTGTTTTGACGCTTATGATGAGCCGCAGAATCAAAAAGCCGACGATATGGTTTATGAGACGATATGGTGCCATGCAAAAGCAACCAAGGAGCTTATTAAAACCGTGAAGTCCGCGGGCTTTTCTACCATTCGCCTGCCTGCGACATGGATGAACCACGTTGACAAGAATTACAAGATAAATGCGGCGTGGCTCGCAAGATACAAGGAAGTCGTGGACTGGTGCCTGGACGAGGGGCTGTATGTCATAATCAACACTCACCACGACGTTTACAAGGGATATTACTATCCTTCGAGCAGTGAGCTTGCCAAATCGAAGAAGTTCATGAAGAGGATATGGGAGCAGTTGTCCGCCGCATTCAAGGACTACGATGAGCGGCTTATCTTCAGCTCCATAAACGAGCCCCGTCTGAGAGGCACTTCGTATGAGTGGTGGTACCCGACATGGGATATCCCTGCAGAGGTGGCTGACAGCCTTGAGTGCGTCAACAAGCTCAATCAGACATTCGTTGATACTGTTCGTGCGTCCGGGGGAAATAATAAGACGCGCTATCTTCTTGTGGGCGGATATGACACCTCCGAGGGCGAAACAGGAATAATGTCAAAGTATTTCAAGATGCCGACAGATACAGCAAAGAACCGCCTTATCGCAGATGTACACTACTACTGTTCAAATCTCAATTTTAACAGCAATTTCTTAAATAATCTGTACAGATCATTTGTTGCAAAGGGCATACCTGTGGTCATGAGCGAATTCGGACTCAAAAAGGACTATGAGGAAGGCTATTACCTTTACGACAAGACAGAGGTCAGCGCAAAGAAGCTCGGTCAGATAGTCGAAGCTGCAAGAGAGCGCGGCATTTCATGCATTTTCTGGGATAACAACTACGGCGGTAAAGGACTGCTCGGTTTCAAGATAATAGACCGTGCGACCGCAAAGGTGGAGCTCCCCGAAATTGTTAAAGCTATCACTGAAGCCGGAAAACCCGCGTTTGCGGTTTCCTCGAAGCTCACTGTGAAAGCCGTGGGCGATACGGGGAAGGTGAAGCTGAGCTGGAACAAGATAGACGGTGCAACGAAATACGTGGTTTATCAGTATAAAAACGGTTCTTACTCGAAAGTAAAGGTAGTTACCGGAACCTCCGCAACGATAAAGGGACTGCATTCGGGAAGGACTTTCAAGTTCATAGTTCGCGCTTATGTGAACGGAAAGCTCACTCCAAAATCCGATGCAAAAGCTGTGAGCGTTCAGACAAAGTAGTTGCCGCGGGGCAGGTCTTTGATCTGCTCCGCTATTTTTTATGGTTCTGTAATTTTCACGAATTGACAAAAATATGTAGAAAACCACTTGACCTTTCATTGAAAATGTACTATAATATAATTGTGTGTTGTATCAATTGATACAGCATTTCTGCAATCGTTAATCAATACTCTTGCAGTATAAAATAATAAGTAAGGAGAAAAAAGCTATGATGACAAACAATCAGAACATCATCAAATGGTTTGAAGAGATGAAGGCTCTCTGCAAGCCCGACGAAGTTGTCTGGATCGACGGCAGCGAGGAACAGCTTTCAAAGCTGCGTGAGGAGGCTTTCAGAACAGGTGAGATGATCAAGCTCAACCAAGAGAAGCTTCCGGGCTGTATCTATCACAGAACCAAGCCGAATGATGTTGCACGTGTTGAGGACAGAACTTTCATCTGTTCACGCAGAAAGGAAGACGCAGGTCCGACTAACAACTGGATGGATCCCAAGGAAATGTACGCTATGCTCACTCCTATGTACGACGGAGTTATGAAGGGCAGAACAATGTACGTTATCCCGTATTCCATGGGTCCTATCGGCTCGCCTATCGCTAAGACAGGTATCGAGCTCACAGACTCGATATACGTAGTTCTGAACATGGCTATAATGACAAGAATGGGCAAGAAGGTGCTTGACGCTTTCCCGGATGACAGTAATGATTTCGTTCGCGGTCTGCACTCGAAGGCTGACGTTGATCCCGAGAAACGCTACATAGTTCAGTTCCCGGAGGACAACACTATATGGTCTATAAACTCCGCTTACGGCGGAAACGTTCTGCTCGGTAAAAAGTGCTTCGCTCTTCGTATCGCTTCCTATCAGGGCAAGAACGAGGGTTGGATGGCTGAGCATATGCTTATCCTCGGCGTTCAGAAGCCCGACGGAAAGATCTTCTATGTGTCGGCAGCTTTCCCGTCTGCTTGCGGCAAGACCAACCTTGCAATGCTTATTCCGCCCGAGGGCTATAAGAAGAAGGGCTACAAGGTATTCACTGTCGGCGATGATATCGCATGGATGAAGCCCGGCGCTGACGGCAGACTTTACGCTATCAACCCCGAGAACGGTTTCTTCGGCGTTGCTCCCGGAACAAACGCAAAGTCCAACTTCAATGCTCTTGAGTCCACAAAGAAGAACGCTATCTTCACAAACGTTGCTATCAACAAGGACGATATGACAGTTTGGTGGGAGGGTCTTGACAAGAATCCGCCCGAGAACGCACAGGAGTGGACAGGTATCGACTGCAACGGTAAGGAATGGACATCTCAGATCGATGAGAAGACCGGCAAGAAGAGAGTTCTCGCTCACCCGAACAGCCGTTTCACAGCTCCCGCGGAGAACTGCCCGTGCCTGTCTCCCGAGTTCAACAATCCTCAGGGCGTACCGATCTCCGCTATGATCTTCGGCGGAAGACGTGCTTCCACAACTCCTCTGGTATATCAGTCATTTGACTGGACACACGGAACATACGTTGGTTCCGCAGTTTCCTCCGAGACAACAGCGGCAGCTACGGGCGCTGTAGGCGTACTCCGTCACGATCCTATGGCTATGAAGCCTTTCATCGGCTACAACGTAGGCGATTACTGGAACCACTGGCTCGAAATGGGCGAGAAGCTCGGAGACAAGGCTCCGAAGATCTTCAACGTAAACTGGTTCAGACAGGACGAGAACGGCAACTTCATGTGGCCCGGATTTGGTGATAACATGAGAGTTCTTGACTGGATCATCGACCGCTGCGAGGGCAAGGTAGATGCTGTCGAGACACCTATCGGCTATGTTCCGAAGCCCGAGGATATCAATATCGAGGGTCTTGAGGGTGAAGTTACTATCGACACCGTTAAGCACCTTTTAGATGTTGATAAGGATCTCTGGAAGAAGGAGATCAAGGAAATGCGCAGATACTATGACGAGGACATCAAGGCAAAGGGCGGCAATATCCCGCAGGCACTTTATGATGAGCTCGACAAGATCGAAGCAAGACTTAACAAGTAATTTACAGAGAAAGCGTGGGGGCAAAGCCTCCACGCTTTTTTTGTGAAAAAAACAGGGCAGCGGAGATGCTGCCCTGTATATTAACTGCTTTTTACTGTGCAGTAGCCTGCGCGGTCGTGCCTGCAAGCTCGTTTGCCCAGTCATCGAATCCCTTTTGAACGCGGTCGTAAGTTTCATAGCTTACCGTGGGGAGCTTGCCCTTTCCTCCGAATATCTTCTCAGACTCGGAGAAACCCTGTTCAAATCCCTTCTTAAGCTCCTCGAATTTGGAATCGTCGCCGTCCGCGAGCTGTTTCGCAAAATCAAGGATACGGTTGGCGGTCTTTTCGGCGCCCCAGTAATCCTCCTCATGCTCATTCTCGTCGAATGAATTGAGGATCTCCTCAAGCTCCTTCATCGCGTCAGTCTTGTTAGCTTCTTTGTACTGCTCGTTGAACATCCGGCGGACATAGTCCTTCATGCCTTCGTTCTTGAGCTGAAGAGCGCTCTTTGCCTGAGGTACAGCTTCATTCTGCTTTACCGTCTGTCGGTTTGCTGCTTCGTGGTTGCTGTCGGGGTCTGTACCGGACTTAGCCGAACCGCTGCGGTTGTCGGTAACTGCGGCCTTGGTGTATGAGGGAGAGAACGTTGCACCGGACTTCACGAATTTGTCAGTGGAATCGGCAGCGAGCGTTGTGTCCTTCTTCTCGGAGATCTGTTCGGCAGACTTGGGCTGGGTAGCATAGGTCTGAGCCGACTGCTCCATTACTCTTCCGACACTTAACATATTAATCAGCTCCTTTCGCTGTCATCGGCATATTTGATCCTTCAAATGTAATATCGTCAGAGAACACTAAAACTTGATAGCAAGCGGAAAATTTCTGCTGAAATATCACTTGATCTTAGCTATAATTTCCTCAGCGATCTTGTCAAGAGGAAGCTGTTTCATTACCGCACCGTTCTTGAACGCGACCGCGGGCATTCCGTAAACTACACAGGTAGCTTCGTCCTGTCCGATGGTGTATGCGCCGCGCTGACGCATTTTCAGAAGTCCCTCCGCGCCGTCAGCGCCCATACCCGTGAGTATCGCGCCTACCGCGTGAGGACCTGCGGATTCGGCTACGCTCTCGAACAGCACATCGACAGAGGGGCAGTGCCCCGAAACCTTTGCGCCGGGCTTGCTGGTAACATAGTAACCGCGCGCATCTTTCTGGAGCCTGAGCTGAAATCCGCCCGCTCCGACTATGATAAGACCCGGACGGAGACGGTCACCGTCTTCTGCTTCCTTACAGCTCATCTTGCATATCTTGTTGAGACGTTCAGCGTACATCTGTGTAAATCCCGGCGGCATATGCTGTACAATAACTACCGGCGGGGAATTGGCAGGAAGGCGCTTTACAACCTCAATTAGTGCGTCTGTGCCGCCTGTGCTGGCTCCGAGAGCGATGACCGAATTAGCTCGTCCTCCTGTCGGGAGGTTGAGTGTTGACTGCGGAGTGGAGATTGGTCTTACGGGAGCCTGGCGCACCTTTGCGCTTGCGGAAAATCTTATGACTGAAGCGAGCCTCTCACAGAATGACGACATCTCGGCAGAATTATGCACAAGAGGCTTCTTCATAAATTCCACGGCACCTGCGCTTATAGCGTCAAATGCGCGTGTCGGTGACGATGTGATAACTATGAACGGTATGCGTTTCTTAGGCAGGAATGACTTTATAAAGTCTATTCCGTTCATTCCGGGCATCTCAACGTCCATGGTGACAACGTCGGGATTAAGACGCATTATCTTTTCCTCGGCGTCCGCAGCGTTAGCAGCGGTATCGATTATCACAATGTCATCAATTTTGGCGAATTCGTTCTTGATAACAGTCCTGAAAAGGATCGAATCATCGACAGTAAGAACTCTGATTGCCATTCGGGTACACCCTTTCCTTATATATATAAATGCCCTTATTTCATAGGCTTACGATAAATCGCGGGCTTTACATATTCGTAATTTGTAGCGTCGCGCGGTATGCTCTCCGCGTGTCCGATAAACAGATATCCTCCCGGAGCGAGAACATCGTAAAACCTGTTTACAAGCGCGTTCTTGGTATCTCCGTCGAAGTATATCATTACGTTGCGGCAGAAGATAAGATCGAACGGGTGCTTTTTGTAGGGAATGGGATCCATAAGGTTGAACACCTTGAACACCACGCGTTTCTTAAGCTCGTCGCTGACGCGGTAGCAGTTATTCTCAAGCGGAACGAAATACTTCTTTATGACCTGCGGGGACAGGTTTTTCATGCTGTCCTCGTGATACACGCCCTGCTGTGCCTTTGCAAGCACCTTGCGGGATATATCGGTAGCGAGTATCTTTGTATCCCAGTTTGCAGCGTCCATGCCGAAGAACTCCATCATTTCGATCTCGTTCGTGTAGGGCTCTTCGCCGCTTGAGCAGGCAGCGCTCCAGATATAGATAGTCTTTGTCGCCGCGTTCTTTTCCTTGATGTACGGCAGGAACGTATCCTTCATGAAAGCATAGTGCTCGGGCTCACGCCTGAAATATGTATGGTTCGTGGTGAGCTTGTTGAGAAGGTTTACGACCTCAGTACCGCTCGTATCCGCAAATACCATATCAAGGAACGGCTTGTAGTCATTATAGCCGCGTTTGGTCAGCTCATTGCTGAGCCGTCCCTCGATAAGTACGCGTTTCTGAGAAAGATTGATACCGTAATTGTCATGCACGAAGGTAACAAGTCTGTTGAACTCGGTATCATTTATCTTGACCTGCATTTTGTTGCTCCGACCCCCGCAGGGGTCTCTCCTTAACTATTTCATTATCATTGTATATGACAGCGATTATTCCTCTGTCAGGTACATATCTCCGTCGTAGATAAGCTTAGCTACATCAAGAACAAGCTTGATACCGTCCTGCATTTCAAGCAGGTACTTGATGAACTTGTTGTCGTTTACGCCTATTCTGTCAGGAGAATTTGCGATATTTTTCGCATAGACAGGAAGTACGCCGATGACCTCATCAACGATAACTCCGACGGAAACGCCGCCTTCCTCGATGATTATGGTGTTGGTGCGCTCGTTGTACTCCTTTTCTTCCTTACCGAAACGGCTTCTCATGTCAATGACCGGAACTACCTTGCTTCGTACATTGATTATACCCTTGATATAATAGGGTATGCCCGGAACTACCGTGATATGCGGAACTCCTATGATCTCGATAACGGAGGGGATCTCTATGCCATAGACCTGATCGCCTATGTAGAACGTCATTACCTTGGTTATTTCGCTTTCCTTCTCTGCCTTGGCATTGAGGTTCTTCCGCTTCATTTCTTCCTGCTTGGCGAATAATTCTTTGATATCCATTGGTTAAAGCCTCCCTTAGCGTGATCCTATAAGCGTATTGACATCAATGATAAGCGAAATGCTGCCGTCGCCCATTATCGTACAGCCGCTTAGTCCCTGTCCCTTGATATCGTACTGGGAAAGGTACTTCGGGAACGGCTTTACAACGACCTGCTGCTCACCTATGAGCTTATCCGCGAACAGGCAGATACCTCTGTTTTCTGACTCTATCAGAAGCACTATGCCGTCCTCGATGTCATTGACATCTGAGGGAAGACCGAACTTCTCGTTGAGTCTGAGCATCGGATAGCACACGCCGCGTATCATTATCATCTCGCCGCGTCTTGTATCGTTGAGTATCTGATCATGCTTTACTATGAAGCTTTCCTTGATGACGGAGATCGGAACCGTGAACTCCGCGTCACCGACCATGATCTCCATGCCGTCCACGATAGCGAGGGTGAGCGGTATCTTGATGATGAACGATGTTCCTACGCCCTTCTTGGACTCAACGAGCAGCGAACCGCCCATTTTGCTCAGGTTGGATTTTACAACGTCCATGCCCACGCCTCTTCCGGAATACTCTGTAACTACCTCGTTGGTAGAGAAACCGGGGAGGAGGATCATGTTCTGTATCTCGCGCTCGCTGTACTCGGAAGCTGGCTTTGTGAGAAGTCCGTTGCGCTCAGCCTTTGAGAGTACCTTCTCGGTGTCTATGCCTGCGCCGTCATCTGCAATAGTGATTATAACTTCTCCCGAGGAGCTCATTGCCGAGAGGGTTATCGTTCCCTTGGCGGGCTTGCCTGCGGCGATGCGGTCCTCGGCGTTGTTCTCGATGCCGTGATCCATAGCGTTTCTTACGAGATGCATCAGCGGATCGTTGAGGTTATCGACGATCGACTTATCGACCTCGGTAGTGTCACCTTCTATTACAAGCTCAACATCCTTATTGAGCTTTACCTTCATATCTCTTACGATACGGTTCATCTTCTGGAAGGGTCCCGTCAGCGGTACCATTCGTATAGACATTACCGTATCCTGCAGGTCTGCAGTAAGCTTGCGAAGCTCTCTTGCGGATTTTGTGAAGCTTTCGAGCCTCAGACCCTCAAGCTCGGGGTTGGAGATGACCATTGACTCGGTGGTTATGATCTCACCAACGATATCATGCAGCTGGTCGAGCTTCTGGAGGTTTACGCTGATAAGGCTCTGCTTGCCGCCGCCCGATGACGCTGCGGGAGCCTTTGCGGGTTCTGAGCTCTTCGGCTTTTCCGCGGGCTTGGGAGCTGCGGGTGCGGGTGCGGGAGCTGCCGTATCTGCGGGAGCAGTGTTAGCTGCGGGTGCGGGAGCTGCAGCGGGAGCCTCTGCTTCGGCAGCGGGAGCCTCTGCAGCGTTGTCGATGACTTCATAGCTCTGAACGTTGAGCGAACCCTCGATAGCTGAGAGCACAGCCTTTACGTCGGGCGCGCGGAACGAGAGCAGAAATCCGTTGTCTATGATGACATTTGCCGAATCCTGATTGGACTCTATGTCCTCGGGTATATACTTGACGATCTCAACGTCGTCAACCATTTCCTTAACGTTGTTTATGAGCATGAACGCACGGATATTCTCCATTTTGCAGCCGTCCTCAAAGAAGACGCGGACGGTGGTGCAGTCGGGAGCAGCCGCCTCAGGGGGAACTGCCGCTGCCGCGGGAGCAGCCGCTGCGGCGCTGTCCTGTGCCTCCGCCTCGTCAAGCTCGCCCTTAAGCATTTTGGCGCCCTTTTCGAGCTTGCCGATCATCTCGGAGAAGTCCGTAGGCTCGTAATCGTCGTCATTCTGGATCATGTCGATCTCTGCCTTGAACAGGTCTGACATCTGGAATACGAGATCGTACACGAATCCTACGTCGGTCATCTTTTCGGGAGCTTCGCGGATAATGAAGAACATGTCTTCTCCCTTATGAGCGAGCTTCTGGAGATTTTCAAAGCCCATCATCGCGGACGAGCCCTTTACGGTATGCATTATTCTGAAGATCTCATTGATGTCCTCTTCCGTAAACTCATTCGCCTTCTCCGTTCTGAGAAGTATCTCGTCGAGTTGTTCAAGCAGCGCCGTTGTTTCAAAGATGTAAACATCGACCATTGCTTCCATTCCGGGTTCTACTTTTGCCATATCTGATCCATTGCCTTTCCGCCCGTGTATGATTCCGTTCCGGGCATTATATTAGAAATGATTTATATGTCAAAGCGGGTCCGCCCGCATTATTACCGTGATTTGAAAATGATTTGTTGTAAAATGTGAAATTTTTGTAATTTGTTACAAATATTTTCGTCAAGTGTAACGAAATTTATAAAAAATCAATAATCGGTGGTTGCAAAATCGTAAAAAATGTGATAATATATTTTTAAAGGTATATGTGGCTTATATCAACAAGGAAGGAATGATGAAGAATGGCTATCTCAAACATCCGCGATGTTGCCTCTGCGGGCAAGGGTTTCAGCAATTCGGCTCTTAACAACCGCAATTCGGAGAAGGGCGGCGATGAAGCGTTTTCGGTCGAAGGTACTGAAAAACAGCAGCAGCTCGCACCTGTCAATGAAAAGAATGCCGGTAACAACGCCCAGACTACCATGGGTCAGAAGGATCTGATCCCGCTTGCCATTACAAGTTCAAAGAATCAGACACTTGCTGTCGAGACCGTCAAGGACATCATCGACACAAATCTTCTTACTACGGCTAAGCTCAACGGCTACACTGAGCTTGTCGGTGAGCTTGAGCAGCTCAGTGCTTCGCTTTATATCCCCGCCAAGGATCTCGTCAAGGAGATGACGGAGCAGGAAAAGCAGAACACCATGTTCTCGGGAGATAAGTTCTATGACTTGCTTCGAGAGGTGGCAAAGGATGCTGACCCCGATACAAAGGAAGCGATAGGCAATATGCTGAAGGCTATAAACTTTTCGCAGAACCGCAAGGAGATAACCACTGCGGTATCCTCAAATCTCAGGTTTTTAGCCGAATACTTCTCGCCGAACAAAGGACTTTCCGGCAGGCTGAACGACCTTGCCGACCTGTGGGGAAGGGACAGCGCTCAGAACAATTTCCAGTCACTGCGCGACCAGACCTCCGAGCTTATGCAAAGCCTGTCCGAAAGTCTGCTGAATGACAGTCATACACAGACCCTTCTACCTATTGTAACACATAATCTCTCAAAATTCAACACAAATATGTCAATGCTGAGAGAATATTTTACACAGCTTCTTACGCAGATCCCTTCATACGAGATGAGGAATGAGCTTGCGAAGAGCTTTGAGGGACTTCTGAACAAGCTTATCCGCAAGGATCCGAGTCTTATGCCGACGGGATTTGAGATGCCCGATGAGGAGCTCGGCAATGCTTACGACAGCAGATACGCTGCGGAAAGCGGCTCCGGACAGTACGTGGAGCAAAGTCAAAGCTATGGACGGGAACAAGACCCGTTACAGAACGTTCCCGATAATAATTATACTACAATTGAACAAAAAAATCAAGGGCAAAATGATATTTTAGGTAATGAGTACCAACCCGATAAAGCAATTTCGGCATATTTAACAAATGTACTTGGCAATAATGACTATATTGCACAGACAGGGCTTGATGAGCTTGATTTCACAGGTTTCGTCAATCTGCTCCATAACGGTACCGCAAGCCCCGAAGAGACCATAAAGGCAGTCCTCGGAACGCTTATAGATGACAATAATATCCGTCAGGCTTTAGATGAGCAGCTTGCGCAGATACACACTCCCGCTCAGATGGTGGATTTTCTGAACAGTTTCCTTGAAGCGATGCCTGACAGCTCGCTTCGTGACAAGGTGTATGAGGTGCTTGAGGAGGCAGTCAATCAGATGCCCGATGAACCTGCCGGAGAGCTTCCCGAGGGAATGACCGAGGAACAGTATGCCCGTTCGGCACAGGAGACCGATGACGACGGAACGCGCGCTTACGACCCTCGCAGAGCCGCAGGTGATAACGGTTCTCCCGAGCGTGCCGACGGCGGTCAGGAGCCCGCACGTGCGGCGGGGTATAACGTGCGCGGACGTGATGACGATGAGCCGCGCCGCGCTTATGACGAGCCTGCGAGAAGTATCGGGGATCAGCAGTCACGTCAGGTACAGAAAAAGGAAAGCTCCATTCAGGCGCTCACCAACTTCGTGGAAAAGAATATCAACCACCCCGCACTCAAATCCATAGACAGCTTCAATGCTTCAAACCTCCTCCAGAGCATGATAAACGCGCCGGGAGTAATGACGCCTCTTGCGCACTATATCCTGCCTGTGCAGGTGGAGAACACACACGCGTTCGGCGAGCTGTGGGTGGATAACAACGATGAATCCGGGGCTACCGGCAAGGGCGGGGGAGTGCATCATCACCTGTTCCTTACATTTGATGTCGATACCTTCGGACGCTTTGAGGTAGATGTTTACGCGAACGACAAGACCGTAAAGGTGAACCTTCTTCACCCTTCGAGTTTCGCGAAGAACGTAAACGCGCTTACCGAGAAGATAAACCGCATCGCGGCAGGCACGCATTATTCGATATCCGATTTCTCCACAGGCGTGCTCAAGGAGCCGCATAATCTTACACAGATATTCCCGAAGCTCAGCGAAAGGAGGGCAGGCTTGAATGTCAAGGCGTAAAAACTACGGGCAGAAGGCTGCGGTAGCCCTCAAATACAATCCGAGCCTGAACTACGCACCGGTAGTGGTAGCCTCCGGGCTCGGAGAGCTTGCTCAGAAGATAGTGAACATCGCTGACGCCAACGGCGTCCCGATATACCGCGACGACAGCACCGCCGCTTTGCTGGTAATGCTCAATTCCGGCGAAGCGATACCGCAGGAGCTGTATCAGATCGTAGCCGCTATCTATGCCGAGGTGGTATATACTACCAACGAATCCAAAAAGATAGTCAAGAAACGCTGAAAAAGACAATGCCCCAAGCATAAAAGCTCGGGGCAAAGTCATTATGGAAGGATAACTCAGGATAAGTGAGGTGTATTCTTAACTTACAATTTTATTATACTCTGTTTATTCCGGAAATGCAATTACAATCCGGTTAAAAATTATTACAATGCGGTTACAGCTTATGCCTAAAAGGTTACAAACTGTAACTTTTGGAACAGGAGACAATAAAATGGCAGAAACCAACGAGCTGATGAACCCGGGAAGCATAGGAAACATCACAGCGGAGCTTCTCGAAAACGCTAAACCGTTCCTTGAACTTATGATGCAGAACGAATGTGCGCTGAGGGAGCTTGAAACAAAGCTCAATGTGCTCAACGACGAATTCTCCACGATCTACAACTACAACCCCATAGAGTCTATAAAGACCCGTGTCAAGGACCCGATGAGCATAGTGGAGAAGATGAACCGCAAGGGCGTTCCCGCTACGGTGGAGAATATCGAGAAAACGCTCAATGATATAGCGGGAGTGCGGGTCATCTGCTCGTTCCCGGAGGATATATACGCGATAGCGGACATACTCAGCACTCAGGACGATATCACCATAATCTCGCGCAAGGACTATATAGCCAATCCAAAGCCCAACGGCTACCGCAGCCTGCACCTTATCGTCGGGATACCTATCTTTCTTTCTACAGGCAAGAAGATAATGAAGGCGGAGGTGCAGTTCCGCACAATTGCTATGGATTTCTGGGCGTCTCTTGACCATAAGCTCAAATATAAGCACAATATCAATAACGCCGAAGAGATCTCGGCGCAGCTCAGAGAGTGTGCCGAGGCTATAAACGACATTGACTACCGTATGCAGGAGATACGCAACCGCATCGAGCGTGAAAGCAGATAGCATGAAAAAGCGCACGTTTCTCATACTGCTTATCCTTGTTGTGGCGTTTATCTGGGGGCATTCGCTGATACCGCTCACAAGCTCCGCCGAGGAAAGCCTGAGCGTCATGCGCATTTTGCAGAAAGCGCTTGATGTTCTGCACATTCCCATTACGCTCACCGACCACATCGTGCGCAAGCTTGCGCACTTCACCGAGCACGCGGTACTGGGGCTTGTCATGGGTCTTTATATTTACCCGAAGAGCGTGGCTGACATCAGCCGGCGCAGACGACTTATATGCGCGCTTATACCTGTGGCTGTCGGGTTTATGATCGGCTTTTTAGACGAGACTATCCAGCTTTTCACAGGCAGGGGAGCGTCCATAACCGATGTGTGGATAGACTTCGCGGGTGTAGTCACCGGCGCGGGTGCGGCATTTGTTATCGCATTGCTTATGACACGAAAAAAGCGGGAATAGCTGTTCGGCTATCCCGCTTTTATATTTATATAGTGTACGCAAGCTCCTGTTATTTGAGACGGAACTTCTCTACGAGCTGGTTGAGCACCTGAGCCTGAGCGGAAAGCTCTTCGCTGGACGCTGCCGTTTCCTCTGAGGTCGCGCTGTTGTTCTGGACAACGTTGGATATCTGGTTGATACCCTCGGAGACCTGACGGATAGAAACTGCCTGCTGATCCGACGAATCGGAGAGCTCGTTGATAGCGCCTGTGATATGGTTGATATCCTCAACGGTGGAGAGAAGGCTCTTGGCTGTGGCGTCCGCGATCTTGGTACCCTGGTTTACTGCCGCAACGGAAGCCTGGATAAGGTCGGCGGTGTTCTTTGCGGCTTCGGAGGACTTGTTGGCGAGGTTGCGTACTTCGTCCGCAACGACTGCGAAGCCCTTGCCTGCGTCACCCGCGCGCGCAGCCTCAACTGCGGCGTTGAGCGCTAAGATATTGGTCTGGAACGCGATATCCTCGATTATCTTGATGACCTTGTCTATCTCCATGGAGCTGTTGCTGATGTCGGTCATGGACTTGATGAGCTGCTGCATACTTTCGTTGCTCTGACGAACTGTCTCCGCGGTAGCGCTTACGTTTTGGTTCACGCTGCGTGCGTTCTGAGCGTTCTTGTTGACCTGTTCGGTGAGCTCCGCGATAGTGGCGGAGAGCTGCTGGACAGCTGCTGCCTGCTGCATTGCGCCCTGGCTGAGATCCTGCGCTCCGGAGGAAAGGCTGCCCGCACCGGAGGATACCTGCTGAGAGGATTCGTCGATCTGTGAAATCGTGGTGTTGAGCGATGTGGAGATGTTTTCGAGAGCGTCCTTTATCTTCGCGAATTCGCCTACGTAATCGAGTCTGAGGCTGAACGCGAGGTTGCCGTTAGCTATCTCGTTGAGGACAGAAGATATCTCGTCGATGTAATCCACGTAAGAATGGAGCCTCTCGGCTGTTTTGCCGAAGTTGTCGGAGAGTGTGCCGAACTCGTCGTTGGACTTGTAATCGACCTTTGTGTTGAGGTCGCCGTCGGCAATGCTCTGAGCTGCGGTGTCGAGCTTCTTGACAGGTCTGATGACGAGCAGATTGATCATTACGAATACTATTGCCGCAAGCGCCACAATAGCGATCAGAGCGATCACGATAAGTGTCTGTGTGAGCTGATGAGCGTCCTTGAGTATCTCGTTCTCGGGAACATAGAATACCGCTGCCCAGTTGCAGCCTGGTACCCACTTTACATAGCAGTCGATGGTCTTTCCGTTGACTACCGCAGAGTGTAATCCCTCGCTCTTGCCGGTGATCCAGTTTACGGCAGCGCCGTATATCGAGTTCTTGTCAAGGTCGTCGAACGCCTTGCTCATTATGTCCTTGTCTTTTGTGCCTATGATTATCTTAGCGCCCGCGTCTGCCATGAAAGCACCGCCGGTCTCCTCAAGCTTTACCGAGGACATGATCGCGGATATCTCCGCGAGCTGAACGTCGCCCGCAGCTACACCGCGCACTCCGCCGCTGCTGTTTTTGAGCACTGCGGTCGCGGAAACGACCATATCGTTGATAGTAAGGTCATAGTACGCGTCGCCAAACATGAAATTCGGGTGTGAAAGACCTTCCTTGTACCAGCCTCTTGTGGTGGGATCATAATCTGCGCTGGGGAGTTCCCAGTTTGCATAGACTTCCTTGCTTTCGGTGGCTATGTAGATACCGCCGGGACAAGACTGACTGAGTCCTTTGGTGTGGTGAACATAATCCGCTGCGGCGGAGCCCGAAAGATCCATATACTGTATGGTATCTCTCTGTGCGTCAAGATGACCGAGTATATCGTTCATCCATGAGGAGACCTTGTTGACAGCGCTGTCGGCGCTTGTGGCAAGGAGTTCCTCACTTTCGTTCTTGAGAATTGCTGAGGTGGTTGACTGGACTACAAGCAGAATTCCGGCTATGGCGATGATGATGATTGGGATGAGAACCGCCATAAGCTTGAACTGAATGCTCATTCTGCTCTTATGACTGCTACTACCCATTTTTTGAAATATCCTCCCGTTTTTTTTGTATTTGCCGTTTTTAGTATAACGGCTTGATAGGTGATAAGACTTTTTTTATTATAACACAGCTTAGTTATAAAAACAACACAAATCTCCCATAAAAAACAAAAAATCCAAAATTCTGTCAATATTGTATAAATACTTATATTGGCTGTTGGTATATATCACAACTGCCGCTGTCCTTTATGAACAGCGGCAGTTACAGGTATGAGCCTTGAAAAGGTTTTCATATATCCGACTATATTTCTATGTTAAGGCGGCTTGTGATGTTTTGGGATTTAAGCTCTTTTTTGTTTTCGTACATCAGGTCGTCCGCTTTCTGATAAAGCTCGTCATAGTCGAACTCTCCCTCCGCGAAAGCTATCCCGCAAGCCATTGAGCAGAAAAGTGAGGTGTCCTCCTCGTTGAGCCTGTCAAGCGCGTTTTTCCAGCGTGTGCGCAGGTCCTCCACGGCTTCGGGGGTGATGTCCGTGGCTATCATGGCATATTCGTCGCCGCCCATTCTGAACCCGTAAACATTGCCGTAAGCCACCGACGCGATGCTTTTTGCTGCCTTGATTATCAATGCGTCGCCGTATTCATGCCCGTATGTATCGTTTATATGCTTGAGATTATTGACATCGAAATTGCAGATAGCTATCGAGCGGGGACTCCCGAAAGACGCGTTTTTCATTGCCATGTACTTGCCCTTGTTGTAAAGCCCCGTGAGCTTGTCATGCTCGCTTTCGTACACTATCTTTTCTCTGAGTATGCAGTTTTCGATGAACAGGTTTATGACATTGTAAACTGATATATCCATGGGGTTTGAGTCGTTGCCCTCGGGCGGGGTCTTTACAAGCACCACGCAGGTGTGACCCTGTACGGGGCAGTTGAGTATGCAGGTGAAGCTTCCGCTTACCTCGCCGCGCTTTATGGCGAAATACCGTTCATACTCTTCCGACTGGTTCGCGCTGACACGAACGAGCTCCTTGGCGTAAGAGCTTCGCGTTATTGCTCCGTCCTTCTTTATGAACATCACCACCTCGTCCGAGCCGCAGTAATTGGCAAGCACGGGCAGAAATGTATCGTAGGACATCGAGAGGTTCTTCATTATGTGCGACTGAAACCTGACCATATTCGCAATGTTTTTCGTGTATGACGATACCTCCTGTATCAGCAGAGCATAGTCCTTGACGTCGGTGATATGGTAGCAGAGATACTTGCGGCCTTCATCTTCGATGATGATCCTTTTTACATTGTAATAGTAATCCTTCTCTTTGTCGAAGATCTCCTGCTCATCTATGTTCTCGGGGATATTCCGTATCTTGTTTATGACGCTTTCCGACGGATAGTCGGAACATTTGCTTTTATACAGTATCCCGCCGTTTTCATCAGTGATAAGTATATTCCTTTCATCAAGCTCCATGAACCGGTGCAGGATTCCGATGATGTCCATAGTGACGTCCTTTCCGTTTGATGTTATAATGATATTTTATCATAAACGGAGTGGTTTGTCAATCTGTGTTGACAAACCAATGCAAAAGTATTATAATATGATTGCAACTCATTTGAAAAGAAAGGCTTTCATCATGATAATCGATATCTCACAGGAGGTCTTCGGGTGCAGGGTATTCCCGGGTGATCCGCAGCCGGAGCGCAGGATAATGAACAGCATGGACAAGGGGGATATGTACAATCTCACTGGGCTTTCAATGTGCGCCCACAACGGTACGCATACCGATGCTCCGTATCACTTCATAAATGACGGCAAAACGATAGAGCAGATAGACCTTTCGGTATTCGTAGGCGACTGCTATGTGGCACGGCGGGAAGGCGAGCTCACTGCCGATGATGTGGTGAATATCATGGAATCCGCAAGAGCGGTCGATGCCGCAAAACGCATACTGATAGCGGGAAAAGCTGTCGTAACTGCCGAAGCCGCAAGAGCCTTCTCTCAGTCGGGGATAATACTTATCGGCAACGAGAGCCAGACCGTAGGACCCGAGGACGCGCCGAAGGATGTACACCTTATACTTCTCGGGGCGGGGATAGTCCTTCTCGAAGGGATAGACCTCACTTCCGTGCAGGAGGGGCGGTATTTCCTCAGTGCCGCGCCGCTGAAACTCGGGGGGAGCGACGGAGCACCCTGCCGCGCGTACCTTATGACATGAACCGATACATGATAACACGCCGTAACTGTGACCTCGGGAGCGGCGCGTTTGTTTTTCTGTTGAGTTTGCAGGCGTATTTTTCTCAAATTTGCGTCATTTTCACAAAAAAGGTTGATTTAATTTATATATGGTGTTATAATAACTATATACATCGCTGTTTGTACACTATACTTTTTCAGAAAAGGGAAACATAAAGAATGATCCACAACAGGAAGATACAGCAGATAGCCGACGAGGTAGAGAAGGTCATAATCGGAAAGCGCGACGTTGTTACCATGCTTCTTATAGCGCTTCTTTCGGGCGGTCACGTGCTCGTTGAGGACGTACCCGGCACCGGCAAGACGACCCTTGCCGCCGCAATGGGAAAGGCAGCGGGGCTCGTGAGCCGCAGGGCGCAGTTCACACCTGACGTTACAGCGTCGGATATTACCGGATTTACCATGCTGAACAAGGAATCGGGCAACTTTGAGTACCGTCCGGGCATGGTGATGACGAATATACTTCTCGCGGACGAGATCAACCGCGCAACTCCCAAGACCCAGTCCGCGCTCCTTGAAGCAATGGAAGAACAGACGGTCACCGTTGACGGCGTTACTCACCGCCTGCCGTCACCGTTCATGGTCATAGCGACCCAGAACGAGCTCGGATATGTGGGTACGTTCCCGCTGCCCGAAGCGCAGCTTGACCGCTTTATGATGAAGGTCTCCGTGGGCTATCCCACCATTGAGCAGGAAGTCGGTATCATAGCCGACCGCCGCAAGAATGACCCCTTTGAGCTGATAATACCCACCTGCACGCGGGAGGATATCCTCACCGCGAAGGATGACGTTAAAGATACGAACATCGAGCCCTCGGTTTACCGCTACATCGTCGAGATAGTCGCGGGTACCCGCGCTCACCCCGCTGTGGAGCTCGGTGCGAGCCCGCGTGCGTCCCTCGCACTGATGCGCGCGGCGCAGAGCTATGCGTTCCTCAACAGCCGCCCTTACGTCGTGCCGGAGGACGTACTGCGCATGACGCCGTTCGTGCTGCCGCACCGCATACGGCTCACCCAGGAAGCGAAGATAAAGCGCGCCGACACTATGGACGTTCTGCGCGATGTCATAAAAGCGGTAAAGCCGCCGTTCACGAGAGGAAAGTGACGCCTTGGCAAGGTACAGGGCGCTCTACGCGCTTTTGTGGATAGGCTCGGCGGTATTTGCGCTGTCATACGAAAGCAAGCTCACATTCGTGCTGTTTGCGGGAGTAACGGTGCTGCCTGTGCTGTCGCTGGTATTTATGGTGCTTTCGGGGCTGCTTCTGAGCCTTGAGGTGCTGCCGGACATGAACTATGTCGGCAAGCTCCAGGACTTCGGCGTGAAGGTGAAAGTGGTGAACCGCTTTGTGATACCGGTGTCGCCGATGATGATAATCGGCACATTCCACGACAGGGCGGGAAGCGTTATCGAGGGCAGACGGCTGGTGCTTAGCATCGCGCCGCTGAGGAAGAGCGAATATGTGTTCGACGGCTGCATACAGTGCAGAGGAGAATATGTGCTCGGCATCGAGCACGCGGAGATATTTGACCTGCTGCGCATTTTCCGGTTCAGGCTCCGCAAAACGCCCATGTGCAGGATAGTCGTCATGCCGAGACGCATAATGCTCGACGAGACGACGGCGCTCTGCACCGACGACTACGACAGCAGCATAACGAAGATATCATTCATGGAGAGCGGTTCGTTCGCGTCTGTGCGTCAGTACAAGGACGGCGACCTTATGAAGAACGTCCACTGGAAGCTCTCCGCAAAGCATGACGAGCTTATTGTGCGCCAGTCCGAGCAGAACCTCGGAAGCAGCGCCGTCATAATCACCGACCTTCATTCCGTATCGGAAATGGAGGAGGTGGATCTTCGCGCTGCCGACGCTGCGGTGGAGACGGCGCTTGCGCTGACCCGAAAGATAATCTCGGACGGGCGAACGGCGGTGAACATCTACCGCACGGGAGACGCGCGCCCGGACGTGTTCTCGGCTGCGAAACCCGAGGACTATGAGCAGCTCCTCGCGGTGTACTCGGTGATACCCGTTACAGAAGCCGGAGCCGGAGCGGAGGCTCTTGCTGCCAACGCAGCTGAATACCTCACGGGAAGCGAGCCCGTGTTCATCATAACCACAGAGCTTGACGGCGACAACTTAGCCGCTGTACAGAACGCGATAGGCAAGTCCTGCGGAGGTATGCGCGTATATCTTACGGGTGCCCGCCCCGATGCCGCGCTGCTGGCACGCGCTCAGGCTTCAAAGAATACCTCGGTATGGCAGATAGACCCCGAGGATATATCGCTTTCACTGAGAAATTCAATGGACCACGCACTATAAAAGGAAAGAACGGAAATTCGCATAAAATGAGATTCGGAAAGTATCGCAGCGACGAGAAGATACTGCATGACGAATATTTCGGTGAACAGCCTTCCACAGCATTACTGCTGGCGGCAAGGCTTTTTCTGCTGTGCCTGATGTCGTCGTCGTTTGTGATGATATTCTGCGATATTTACGGTTACAGCGGCATCATCATACCTGCGTCCGTCGCCGCGGCGGCATCGGGACTGATATATATCCTCGCGTCACTGCTGCCGCCGGCTCTGGTTTATGGTTCGGTCATCGCCGCGTCAGCAGGAGTGGTCTGGCTGCTTCGTGACAGGGTCGTTAAGCTTGCGGGGTATTTCTGGGACTATATGTGCAAACACCTTGACAGCAGACTTCTGCATACTTCGGGTTTCATGCTTCACCGTGAGCCCGTCACACGAGCCGCTGCCGGAATGCAGGAGAATTTGATGCAGACAGCGTTTTTCTGGGCTGCGATAGCTCTCGCGGTGCTCGCGTCGGTACTGTTCACTTATGCCGTGCGCACGCGGTTCAGACTTACCGTGCCGGTCATCGCCGTCACAGTTATCACCGCGCCTGCCGTGGCAGCCGAGACCGCAGGATTTGTACCGTCGTTTCTGATATTCGCTGTGTGCCTGTTCGGCTTTGAAGCCATAGCTTCAAGCTATGAGCTGGACAACGGGTTCGTTTACGGGAGCTCGGGCTCCGCGAGGCTTTCGCTGGCGCGTTCCGACCGCGAGTATGCGCGCCGCGCGGCGAAGCTGCCCTTCGGAAAGCGCGCACAGCAGGACACTATGCGCTACCACCGCTATACCGGCAATATGATAGCCGCAGCCGTACTTAGCGCGGCGGCGTTTTTCGGAGCTTCGGCGCTGATACCCGACGGAAAAGGGATAAGCTATCAGAAGGTATTCGATTTACTGACTTCCGCGTACAATACTGCTGCCGACGCCGTGGGGGGGCTTATCGGTATCCCTCTCGGCAGACCCGACGACCGGGGATATTTCAGCTCCGGCAATTACGGCGATGTGTCCGGAAGCATCAGCATACAGCCGCCCGGAGACAGCGACCGTCCCGTGCTTGAAGTAACTCTGACGCGCGGCGATATACCGGTTTATCTTCGCGGCGATATCGGGGTCGAGTACGGAAACGATACCTGGAGCAGCGTTTCCACTGTCGCTTCCCGCTATGAAGAAGCCATGGGCGAGGGTTTCTACCCGGAGACCGAGTATCAGATGTTCCGCCGCTATATCTCCGCCGCTTACGATTTCTCTCCGGACGAAGTTATGCCGCTTCAGATGGTGAATGTGAAGTATCTGCGCAGTACACGCGTGGTGTTCAGCCCTGTTGCCGCTTATGAACTCGACTACCGTGACAGCGGATATTACAGCTGCTACGGTGACTACATTCTCCGTACAAGGGAAGGCTATGTCAAGAGCTTTGAAAGCCTTGCACTCACTCCCGACCTTGCAGGCGGCAGCTTTGGCGGGAGTGTCGTCAGAACCGGCGAGCAGCTCGCCGATGAAGCGCGCAGCGGTGTTGACGCGGCTGTTCGCAGCGGCGTGATAACTGCGCCTGAGAGCGTTTCGGGTGATTATCTTTCCGATATTTCGGCTTACCGGGAGTTCGTCCGCCGTGAATATTCGGGAAGCTCCCCTGTGATCAGGCGGTTCGTGGATATTTCCGGGCTTTCCGACATGACGGTGTCCGGTCTTACGGCATACAGCAAGGCACAGTATATCTGCGACTATTTCAGCAATGCTTATCATTACTCAATGCATCAGAGCGGTGAGGGCGATATGCTTGAGGAATTTTTGTACGGCTCGAAGGAGGGACACTGTGCGCTCTACGCTACGGCAATGACGCTCGCGATGCGTGAGCTGGGATATCCGGCGCGCTATGTGACCGGCTATGTCATCTACCCGGGTATGCAGGAGCCGGGCAGCGACGGGCTGTATCACTATACTCTCACCGAGCGTATGCTTCACGCCTGGACGGAGGTCTATTTCGAGGGTATAGGCTGGCTGCCCTTCGACCCCACAGCCGAAGTGCCGGGTTACGCTGCACAGACGGCTTTGCCGCAGGAGACCGCGGTGACCTCCGAGACCTCCGCGCCTGTCGTTACATCGGCTCCCGAAGCATCTTCCGCTCCCGAAGTGACAACTGCGCCCGACGAGACCGCGCAGTCCGACGATGATACCACTGCGGCTCCTTCCGGAACTTCCGATACCGCTGACCCCGAGGCACCTGTGCAGAGCGGCGGAAGCGACCTGTGGCTGCGGCTTATGCCGATAATAGTCATTATGGCGGTCATACTTGCGCTGGCGATAGTCGTACTTCTGTTCGCGCGGAGCGTGAATGCTGCCGAAGCCCGTACTGTCGCGGGATTCAGAACAATGCCGACAAATGAAGCTGTTCGTGTGATGTACAGATTTATCATCACACTTCTCGGCAGAAAGGGGCTTACTCCCGGAAGCGAGCAGCTCTACGACTTTACGGAGCGCGTGGACGGGAGCATAGAGCTCAAAGGAATGAACGCTTTCATGATGGACGTGATAACCGTCATTGAAAAGGCTGAGTTCGGCAGAGACGAGGACTCCCCGGTGACGGAGGACGAGAGAGAGGCGGTTTACCGCTACGCTGCCGCGGTCTATTCGAAGCTTATGTCAGATGTGTCGCCTTTTAAAAGATTTTTTATGAAAATATCACTTTTTTTATAAAAAGTGTTGCAAAAACGGAAAATATTTGTTATAATCAATAAGAGATTGGTATCTGATCATGCATCAATCATTATATAACAGGGGGAAATAACTATGAATCTTATCACGCGCTCCGATTTTGACGGACTTGCCTGCGGCGCACTTCTTTATGAAGCCGGGATAATCGACTCTTTTACATTCAAGCACCCGAAGGATATCCAGGACGGACTTGTACCTGTCACAGAGAATGACGTTCTCGCGAACGTTCCGTTCGTTGAAGGCTGCGGACTCTGGTTCGACCACCATTCAAGTGAGTTTGAGCGTCAGCAGCTTGAAGGCAGATACAAGGGTGAGAGCCGCATCACACCAAGCTGCGCGAGGATAATATATGAATACTACGGCGGAAAAGAGCGTTTCCCGCAGTTCGACGACCTCATGGAGGCTGTTGACAAGGTGGACAGCGGCAACCTTACCGTTGACGAGGTGCTTAATCCGACAGGATGGATACTCGTAGGTTTCCTTATGGACCCGAGAACGGGTCTCGGACGTTTCCGCAACTTCACCATCAGCAACTACCAGCTCATGGAGAAACTCCTTGTAAGCTGCCGCAGCATGACCACACAGGAGATACTCGATATGCCCGACATCAAGGAGCGTATCGCAGTATATAACGAGCAGGCCGAGCTCTTCAAGAAAATGGTGCATGAGCATACCGAGATAAAGGGCAATGTCATCATCACCGACCTGCGCGGCGTTGACCCTATATACACAGGCAACCGCTTTATGATCTACAGCCTCTATCCCGAACAGAACATCTCCGCGTGGATAGTTTCCGGAAAGGGCGGTCAGGGCTGCTCCGCGGCGGTAGGCTACTCAGTTATCAACAAGACAAGCAATGTCGATGTCGGAAGCCTTATGCTTAAATACGGCGGCGGCGGACACAGAAAGGTCGGCACCTGTCAGTTCAAGGACGAGGAGATACCGGATAAGCTCAATCAGATGCTTTCCGAGCTCGTAAGCATGGCAAACGCATAAAACTTCAGTACATATAATCCCTCGTCAGCATATACAGTGCCGACGAGGGATTTTTGAAAAGGAGAGATCTGTATGACAGCAAAGGAATTCGGTGATGTGTTCACCGCCAATATCTCAAAGGTCATAATGGGAAAGTCACGTGAGATACGTATAGTCTGCGCCGCTATGCTCGCGGGCGGTCATGTGCTGATAGAGGACGTTCCCGGCACAGGCAAGACCATGCTTGCACGTGCTGCCGCACGCTCGCTCGGAGTGACCTTTCGGCGCATACAGTTCACACCCGATCTGCTGCCTTCCGACATAACGGGAATAAACTACTACAATATGAAGACCCAGGAATTCGTGTTCCGAAAAGGCGCAGTATTCACCAATATCCTGCTCGCGGACGAGATAAACCGCGCAACGCCGCGCACTCAGTCGGCTCTGCTTGAATGTATGGAGGAAAAGCAGACTACCGTTGACGGAGAGACATACAAGCTCGCGCCGCCGTTTTTCGTTATCGCGACACAGAACCCCGTTGAGAGCGCGGGAACATACCCTCTGCCCGAGGCGCAGCTTGACCGCTTTCTTGTGCGGCTGCGGCTGGGATACGGTGAGCGGAGGAGCGAGCTCGATATGCTGGCGGCGATAGGCGAGAACCACCCGATAGACGCGCTCGGTGAGGTGCTTTCCGCCGATGACCTTGCGGGAGCGTCGCATGAAGCTCTGAACGTGCGGCTCGGGGAAGCGGCGGCAGGATATATCTGCGATCTCGGTGAAGCTACGCGGCGCAGCGAAAAGGTTAGGCTTGGGCTCAGTCCCCGCGGACTTCTCGCGCTCAAACGTATGTCGCAGGCTGTCGCGGCGCTGGAGGGAGCGCAGTTCGTAACTCCCGATCACATCAAGACCGCCGCGGGGTATGTCATTCCTCACCGCCTTATCTGCCGCGAATACGCGATAACCAAAACAGGTACCACCGCAGAGGACGTGGTGGCGCAGATACTTGAGGACACTCCCGTACCGACGGAACAGTTTGAGTGAATAACTATGGAAATGCTTGCAATTCTCGTCATCGTTGCGATACTGCTGTTTGCCGAGCATCAGATATTTCTGCGGCTCGTGCTGAAAAACGTGACCTACACGGTGAGGTTCAGCACAAGTGAAGCAATAGAGGGCGAGACGTTCGAGATAGTTGAGGAGATCGTCAACGATAAGGGACTTCCCGTACCGTGGGTAAAGACCGAGCTCAGCACGAGCCGCTGGCTTGAATTTGCGGGAACTCAGGTGGCACGCGCTTCGGATACCCGATTCGTGCCGAGCGTGTTCTCGCTGCGCCCGCATCAGAAATGCACCCGCACGCGCACAGCAGTGGCGATGAAGCGCGGGAATTTCAGACTTGAGAGCGTGTCGATGATCGGCAGCGATCTGCTCGGACTTGTATCGGTCTCACGTGCGCTCAGCGTCAACGAGAGCATACGCATACTGCCCGCGCCTTACGAGCTGCGGGAGAGCGAGCTGTCGGACATGGAGCTGTCGGGAGAGATCACCGCACACAGGTTTATCTGCGAAGACCCGTTCCTTATTTCCGGCTCCCGCGAGTACACAGGCCGCGAGCCCATGAACCGCATCCACTGGAACAGCACCGCGAGAAACGCTCAGCTCATGGTTTTCAACAATGACTACACTACCCGAAACCGCGCCGCGATACTGATAAATATGCAGAAAACGCCGAACGGAGAGCCGCGGCCCGTGACCACAGGCGACGCCGAGACGTATATCAAGGCAGCGTCGTTCCTGCTTGACCGTCTTGCTGACATAGGAGCGGAGTGCGACCTATATACCAACGGCTCGGGAGGAGTGCATGAAAAAGGCGGCTCCGACAGCGAGGATTATATGCGTATGCTGCGGGTGCTCGCTGACCTGGAGATAACCTGTACCATTGACTTCCGCGATTTTCTCACGCAGGCGGAAATGGCGGGGATATACTTTGCGGACAGGACGGATATTCTTATAGTTACCGCCTACATCGACGACACTATGGCGGATCTCGCCGCGGTCTGGCGCCGACGCGGAAAGCACGTGGCTTTCTACTGCAACGACGACAGCGTGCATGACCGCGAGCTCCTGCGGGTCGGCAGGGTAGGGCGGTATTACAGTTAGGGGGCGCGCATGAGAAACATTGTTCTGAAGACCTTTGCGGTACTGGCGTTCTCGGCGGTCGTGTTCCCGTTCCTGTTCGGCTGTGACATCAACACATACGGCAATATCAGCGCGCTTCGTATGCTTTGTTACTACGGCATAGGCGCGGCGGTGTTCGCCCTCGGATATGTCAGCGCACAGGCTGCAAAGGCGCACAAAAAGCTGCGGCTGCCGCTTCGTCTTGCGGGAGCTTTGACATTCGCAGCAGGGTTCCTGTCGCTTGTTATCGGCGGTGACGGGGTGACTGTGTTCGCTCTCGGAGTGAGCAGCGTCTTCGCTTACTTCATCGGCGAGCGGGCAGGGTACAGGAATTTCGCCGATATGTTCCCGCTTACGGCGTTTGCGGTATATATCGTGCTTGCGATAGGCTGCTACATCTTTGTGAGAGTGGCGGCAAATGAAGAGATCAACGCCGCCGCGTCTGACACAGTGGTAGCGGCATTCGCGCTGGAGTTTCTGGCGGCAGCGCTGCTTGTGAATCAGAGCGGGATATTTGACCGCGCGAATATGCGTGCGGAGACAAAATCGTCGCTTCCTAAGGGACTTACCGCCTACAACGCGGCTCTGGTTCTCGGGATAACCGTGACAGGGCTTACGCTCTGCGTATTCCGCAAGCAGATCGCGTGGCTGATACAGGAATGTATATTCGCTGTCGTGCGCGTGATACACTGGCTGTTCTCGCTGTTTGAGGCGGAGGAGATGCCGCTTGAAGCCTCGGAGGGCGGCGAGATAGGCGCAGGCTGGGCGTTTTATGAATATACGTGGTACTTTGTCGAGGTGTTCGTTATCATCTCGTTCATCGTGCTTATCGTGGTATTCCGTCACAAGATATTCGGAGCGATTAAGGCGTTCTTTTCCCGTCTCGGAGCGTTTCTTAGCGGCAGACCCGAGGAGTCGGCGCATCCTGAGTTCACCGATGTTTTCGAGGATATTTCATACGGCAGACATCGGCGGGAGAGTTCCGACAACGTACATGCCGTAAAGCGCAAATACGCGGCGGAGAAGGATCCCGCGCTGAAATACCGCCTCGGATACCGCGTTTTGCTGTACCGCATACGGGCGGTGAACAGGCGGCTTATGCCGTCGGACACCGTTCCTGTACAGGCGGAGCGCGGTGCGGAACGGTTCGGCAGTGAGCTTGCAGATGTGGCACAGACCTATGAAAACGTGCGCTATGACAATGCGACGCCGGAAAAAGAAAAGCTCGCCATGCTTGACGAGCTGCTGAATAAATAAAATGGGGGAGTGTCGGACTCCCCCTGTTTTATTAAGGTTACCTCTAAAAAACGCTTTGAAAAGAGAAAATGTGTCAGCCGCGTTGAAGACGAGGAAAGGCTCCGAAGGCTTGCTGACGCAAGGCGAGGAGACTTGACAAAGTATTCGGCGGGGCTGGCGCGTTTTCTCTCAAATGGGTTTTTAGAGGTTCCC
>JAGBLA010000166.1 GCA_017635675.1 Ruminiclostridium sp. | reverse complement strand
ATACCGCCTGTCGGTATTTGCAAACAAAGCGGGAAATAAGTATTACACCGAGAATACGGCTGCAAACGCTTACGCGACATTCCTTGCGGCAAATACAGCCATTACAGACGAGGAATTCCCTGTTGAGGGACGTGTGGCATTCTGCAAGACCTCGTTTGTAGAACTGCTGAAAAAGTCTCCGGAATATACCCGCAATACCGAGCTTGCACAGGACAGGATCATATTCCGCGGCATGGTGGGAGAGTGCGACGGTGTGTCGATAATCGCAGTTCCGAGTAAGAGAATGCCTGCGGGCGTATCTTTTATCATCACACACCCGATCTGCGCACCGGCTCCTGTGAAGATACAGGATTACAAGATACACGACGATCCGCCCGGTATCGCCGGCAGGCTTGTTGAAGGTCTTATCTATCACGACTGCTTCGTTTTCGATAATAAGAAGGCAGGTATGGCGGTGAACTTCGGCGCGTTCGGTACACTTGCGATAACAATGACCGCCGATGAAACAGACAAGGGCAAAATAGCGGTGACCGGCAATACTTCCGGCGCTTCTCTTGTGTACAAGACCGCGTCCTCGGTAACGGCTCCCACACTCGGCACAGACCTTTCAAACGGCTGGACTGCGCTTCCTGCGGACGGTGTTGTTTCTGCAACTTCCGGACATAAGATCTGTGTAGCCGCTATCAACGCGGATAAGAAAGCAGTCGGCGCGTCCGACGTGATAACGGTCACTGTCGGTTAATGATCGGAGGCGGTTCTCATGGCAGACCACAGACTTTATGACAGGTTCGTTTCCAGGCTCGGAGAAGATGTAAAAGCGGAGGATAAAGACTTCGTGAACGCGCTCCTCTCCGAAGCCGAGGACACCGTTCTTGACATTACCGGAAGAAACTCCGTTCCGGCGCAGCTTGACAGCCTTGTTGTAAAAATATCAGTCAGTGCTTACAACAAGCGCGGTGCCGAAGGTGAAAGCTCGCGCTCTGAGGGAGGTATATCCCGTGCGTTTGAGGAACTGCCCGAGGACGACAAGGCGAGACTGCGGAATTATCCTCGGAAGGTGGGTGCTATCCATGCGGCTGATGAAAGCTGATACACAGACATTCACGCTGAAACGCGCAGAGACGGTATCTTCCGGTTATGTCGGCACCAAAAACGACTATCGGGAGATCGGAACGATAACCGGACAGTTATCCGCTGCGAGTGACAGCTTCTCTGTAGCGGCGTGGGGAGACAGAGCAGTTTCGATGTTCACTCTGATATGCAGTGCAGAGACCGATATAAGGAAAAATGACCGGGTAGTCCTCGACAGCGGGGATCACACGGTCATTTCTGTTCTGCGGTATTCGACGCACGTTACGGCAACGCTGGAAAAGGCAGGTGCTTACAATGGGAGTTAAAATACCCGGACTTCAGGCAATGGTAAAGAAGTTGAACGACCTCGGTGCGAACGTCGAAAAGACAGCCGATGAGAGTCTTCGCAAATCCGCAGATATGATGAAACGCGAGGTTGAAAACAATATCAGCAGAGTTTCTGTATCTTACAAAGGGCGGATATATAAAGCTGTCGATACCGGAAGACTGAAAAACAACATTCACGTTAATAAGCTCGGCTCTTGCAGATATGCTGTCGGAACAGATGTTAAGTATGCAACTTATGTTGAGTTTGGCATCGGTTCAGCGGGAGACCCTGTCGTTGCACATAACATTAGCGATAAATGTATGAGAAAGAACAAGCAAACAGGTGAAAGTAAGCTTGTTCACTTCGCTCCACAGCCCCCGCGTCCGTATATGCGCCCCGCGTTCAACTCGCTGCGTGATGTTGTGATACAGAACATGAGCAATGCTATCACAAAAGCATGGAAGGAAGGTGCCGGCTAATGATAGACATAATACCCTATGTCGCGGAGCTGCTTGAGCCGCTCGGTGCGCAGATAGAACTCTCATATCGTGATACGGAAGTGACATTTCCGCTCATAGTCCTGACGACAGTTTCCAACGCTCCGCAGATACTCGACAAAGTGGAGTATTTCACCCGGATAATCGTGCAGGTGGACGCTTACACCCTTGACAAGGGGGAAACAGTCCGGCTCGCACAACAGATAGACGACATCATGAGGGAACACGGGTTCCGGCTCTCGAATGCGTTCCCGCTTACTGAGGGCGAACTCGAAAGATATCAGATGTCGTATAATTGCAGTCTCGATTTTTCACACACTCGGATAATTACAACATAAGGAGGAATTTCAAATGCCAGATCCTACACCTACAACAAATCAGGCGCATCTTACCGCCGGTATTACATTCAGCATCGGCGGGTCAAAGATAGACGGGTGTTATTCGACACCGGATTTTATCTTTGATCCCGAAATGGTTGACGCTTCATCGTTCGATGATACCGAATATGCGTCACAGGTTCCGGGACTTCAGAAGCCGAATGCTCTTGAATTTGAGTTCAGAAATTACGGGAATAACTATGATACCGCGAAAGCGTCGGCAAGAACACCAGGTACTACATATACAGTTTCATTCCCGTCCGGAAAAAGTGTTTCTTTAACCGGTCAGCATATTATCGGTCCTGCCGCTGCCTCGGTCAACGATGTAGAAAACTTCAAGATAAAAATCGTAGCGACAAATATCACAATAAACTGAGCAGGAGGTAAAACATGGCAAATTATGTTAT
>JAGBLA010000165.1 GCA_017635675.1 Ruminiclostridium sp. | reverse complement strand
C
The DNA here is from genome assembly GCA_017635675.1 of Ruminiclostridium sp. Lineage (GTDB taxonomy): Bacteria > Bacillota > Clostridia > Oscillospirales > Ruminococcaceae > Ruminiclostridium_E. The sequence continues at coordinate 3,164 of JAGBLA010000165.1, read as the reverse complement.
CCCAGTCAATGTGCTTTTCGTGCAGCAGCTCCGCCAGCTTCCAGAAATCGCGGTGCAGTATCGGGTCGCCGCCGGTTATGTAAAAATATGGAGTACGCCCGAGTTTATCACACATATCCTCGCAGCTATCCACGACCTTACGCATATCTTCCCAATTCATTTCCGTGAGCGCCTTGCAGTTATCCTCCGCAAAGATGTAGCAGTGCTTGCACCGCTGGTCGCAAGTGTCTGTTATATGCCACTGAAAAGCAAAATACGGTTTCATCTCGGTGTCCTCCAATCTATGTAAACGCTGTGCGTGATTTGTTACAGCACAGGCATACCGACGGTGCGCCGATATGCCTGTCCTTGTGAATGAAGTTTTACGACTTACTTCTTGTCGGGATCAGCAGCACCGCAAGCTGAGCCACAAGCGGAGGGCTTAGGGTCTGCTGCGCCGCAAGCGGAAGGCTTAGGATCAGCCGAGCCGCAAGCGGAGGGCTTGGGGTCTGCCGTTCCGCAAGCGCTGTTTGCGGAACCAAATTCTGCTACTCTGTTAAGCATTTCACTCATGATGAAAGCCTCCTTGAAATTATTTCGGGTACTTTCCGTTCCCGCTGATATTACTATATCACACTTTTCAGGGCTTGTGAAGTACGCACTTTTTTGTGGGATAGTTACAAAAAGGTGACCATTTGATAACAGCGCGGAAAACTCTTGAAAAATTTTTTGAAATATGCTAAAATATTCAAAAATGAATGTTGTGAAGCCTGTCCTCATACACTGTTGGTGAGCATTTGCAGAACTTCTTCCCGTTCTTCAATCGGTTGATACAGCGCCACACCGGAACTTTCCCGCCATTCTTATCGTCCCATGTGATACGGCGGTAGGCAGTACCGCATTCTCCGCAGACCACCAAGCCTGTGAGCGCGTATTTACTGCTGTACTTGCCTTTCTCATCGGGCTTGGAAGGTTTCCGCAGGCTCGTTCGACGGGCGATCTCTGTCTGCACGCGGTTGAAGGTCGCGCGGTCTATGATCGGTTCGTGATGGTCCTTGACAAGATACATAGGCAGCTCGCCTTTGTTCTTTTTAACCTTTTTCGTGATGCAGTCGGTCACAAAGGTCTTTTGCAGGAGAGCATCGCCCGTATATTTTTCGTTCTGCAAAATACTTGCAACATTGGAATGTGTCCAGTCCGTATTGCCTTTGGCGTTCTTCAACCCGCGCTCCGAAAGGGCTTCAGCAATCTTACGATAGGTCATGCCGTCAAGGAACAGGTCATATATCAACCTCACCGTTTCAGCTTCTTCGGGGACGATCTTCGGATTCCCGTCCTCTCCCTTTTCGTAGCCGAGAGTAGTTGCGTAGTGCATCGAGAACTTACCCTGTTCAAAGGAGCGCCGAACTCCCCACGCTACATTTTTGCTGATGCTCTCGGATTCAGCCTGCGCGAACCATGAAAAAATTGTAATAAGCATTTCATCTTTCTGCTCCAGCGTATTCAGCGCTTCCTTCTCGAAGATGACCGCGATGCCTAGCGACCGCAGCTCGCGAACATACTGCAAGCTCTCGACTGTGTTGCGGGCAAAGCGGCTCACGGACTTGGCAAGGATAATGTCGATCTTACCCTGCCGGCAGTACCGGATCATCTTCATAAATTCCGGGCGCTTCTTTGCCTGAGTACCGGTTATTCCCTCGTCCGCAAAGACCTTCACGGGTTTCCAATCATCGTGGTTGTTAATGAGTTTCGTGTAGTAATCGCACTGGGCTTCGTAGCTCGTCAACTGCTCATCATCGTCCGTGCTGACACGGCAGTAAGCCGCCACGCGCTTGTATTTACGCTGTCCTGTAGTAGCATCGACCTTTGGCTTGGCAGGAATGACTGTGACCTGCGGTTCCCGTATTTCTGTGGTAGAATCCATGTAAACACCTCTTTCATGCTGTTATCATCTTCCCGTTGACAAGCTCAATGGCGGTTATACCTTTGTTTATATGCACCGCCCTGATGATCTGCTTGGATAGCTCCATATCAAGCGTGTCAAGCGGCTCGCGGCGGGTCAGCAAGTCAATAATTTTCATCGTCCTGTCCCTGTTATCGTAAGGACACTGCTCGTACTTTGCCGCCGCTGTGTCAGCAATCAGTCTTGTGATCTCGTCTATATCGACGGTAACATCATGCATTAAAGCTGCAAGCCGTTGCTCCATATCTGTGATCTCGGCGGTCGGTGCGTACTCCTGTGGCTTATCCGGCGCGGCAAGCTTCGGCTCGGCTATCAGCCTGTTTATTACCGAAACGAGCAGCCCCTCGACCTCACTTTCCGTGAGGGAGGAGCCGCCCGAAGCCAAGCTGTGCAGATACTTTTTCTTCTCATCGGAGCAGACGCAAGCCGCCGCTTTCCGCTGCTTTATCTCATTTGCCGAGTGGAACACATTTGACTCAATGATAGGCGGATAGCCGCCAGCGCCGATGTATCTCTCGTTTTCAAGCACACGGCTGACCATGTTTTTGTTCCACAGAGGTTTGTCCGTGTTGTATGGAATCGTCATCGCCGCGGCTATGCTTTTGAGCGACATTCCGCGGAGGTACATATCAAAAATCTCACGAACTGCCGCCGATTCCTCGGGGTGGAGAACTACCTCTCCGCCCCGCATCATATACCCGAACGGAATATTTCTATGTGACTTCATCGCAATATCCTTTCCCTGAATTCCAGCCCGCCACCGACCTTGAACAGCAACTCGTTCTCGGACAGGGCAACGATTTTTTCGACTGCAAGGCGGAAGACGCTCTCGTCAAAGTCCATAAGATATGCCGTGTCATAGAGCAAGTCAATGAGGCCATATAGCTTGCTGAGCCTGTCCGAGAGCTCGTCCGTGTCCGCAACCGAGACCACCTTTTCCTTTAGCATGAGCAGTCGGGACTCTATCTCCTTTTTCCGCTCGTTAAAAATTTCATCGGGCAGGAGACCGCTCTCCCGAAGCCTGTGAACCTGCACAAGCTGATCGTGGGCATCGACCATGTCACGGCGTGCGATTATCAGTTCGGAGTTGCCGTGCTGCTTTTTCATAATCAGCATTTCAAGCTGCTTTGCGGCAGGTTTTAAGAGCGTACCACTATAGGATTTCAGTTTGTTGAACATTCTTACGAACGCGGAGCAGATTCCCATTTCGGGTATCTGCCTT
>JAGBLA010000164.1 GCA_017635675.1 Ruminiclostridium sp. | reverse complement strand
CCTTATACCATACATGGTAGGTTCCGGCGTTGGTCCCTGTAGGGATGGTTGTGGTATAAGGTTCAGTGGCTTCAGTCGCGGTCCCGAGGGCGTACTGCATTATGCCATACTCACATGATCCTGCTGTGATCAAAGCCTGTGCCGAACCGGTATAGGTCAGACCGGTCTTAGCTGTGGGTACAGTAATATCACTCTCTGTGATAGTCGCCTTATTCACGGTCAGCTTTACCTTGCAGGTCGCTTCATTATAATTAACGGAATCGGTCGGGGTGAATTTTACCGTATATTCCGTCTTATTGCTGTCCGAAACCTCAGGAGAAATCGTTGTATCGCTCCATGCAAAGCCTCCGGCCACGATTAAACTGCTTGAGGTTGCTTCTCCTCCGGATAGTGCGCTATCTCCAAGTGTCTGTCCATAGGTAATAGCCATCGCTGTGGGTATAGTGGTGATTTCCGGTGTCGCCTTGGCTATCTCCACAGTCAGTACAGCCGGCTCACCTGCTTCATGGTTCTCATCTGATTTCGCGCGATACCAGATATAATACGTTTTTGCATCCGTCCCGCTTGGAACAGTCTCGCTATAACCGCTCACAGGTGCAGTATCTGCGTCCGAACCGAGCGCATATTCCATCGCTGTGTCCACCACACCGTTGGTCTCCAGCAAAGTCTGCGACTCGCCGGAATATATAAGCCCCATCTTCGCTGTCGGGACAGTAGTAACTTTAGCTCTGACTTTCGTGACTGTCAGAGTGCCGTTCGTATAGGTGATGTTGTAATTCGCCGTCACATCTGTATCACCGCTCTTTATCGTCACCGCGCTTGGAGTTATCGTACCTGTCGTTGTGACCGCACCGGTTGAGCTTGCTGTCAGCGTTACATCTGTAATGCTCTGACCGCTGACAAGCTCACCGCTCGTAACGCTTACCTTTTCTAAACCCGTTGCAATGCTTCCGCCCAGCTCAACACTCTGATCAGCAGCAGTAATTGTGATTTCGCGAGGCGTTATATTTACAGTTGTTGTTTCCTGTTGTCCGCTTTCCGCCAGGATATAATTGTCGGCAGCCTCACCACCAAGGGCAAGATTGCTGATATTAACCGTCTTATTATTTTCTACGTTTGCATCCGCAAAACTACCTGTAGCGGTGACAGTCAGGGTATCGCTGTCAAGCTTTCCTGTAAAAGTCAAGTTCGTACAATCAAGGGTTGCGACTTCCGTACCATCATATACCTTATTTGTTGCCGTTATCCCGCTGACTATGACGGGCTTCGGAAGGATGGTCGCCGTCGCGCTCGTCTGCTGTCCGCTATTAGCCAACGTATAGTTGCCCACGCTCTCGCCGCCGAGAGTGAGGCCGCTGATGGTCACGGTCTTATCTTCGCCCGCACTCGTGTTCTCAAACACGCCCCTGGCGGTGACGGTCAGGCTGTCGCCGTCTGCTTTTCCGGTAAAGGTCACGCCAGAGTAGTCAAGCGTCGCAGTCGTTGTAGCGTCGTACTCCTTGTTTTTGGCCTTGATGCCGCTGACAGTGACGGGCTTCGGCGCTATACTCCAATCATAGGTCTTCGCATCAGTCTCATCGGATGTGGCAGGCGTAAGGGTCGAAGCATCACCCCAGACGTATTGCTTGGTAATGGTAATGCGAGGAAAACTTATCTCTTCGCTTTTCCCTGTGTTCAAAGTAGCCGTCGCGGTGTAGCTTCCTACATTCGTCTGCTTGTCTCCGGTGACAGTGTAGCCGCAATTTGCCGGTGCCGCGATCGCCACGGTCTGCTCTGCGCCGTTATATGTTAAGCTGTTCTCTGCCGGTGCTTCGGGAGCGGTACAGATATAGACGAGGTTTCGGGGTGACCCATCTGAATCTTCATATAAAGATTCAAGGGCTTCTGTCTTATTTACTGCCAAGGCATAGACGGTCAGACCGTTAGGTGTACTTCCTCCGGCATAAAACGCCTCTGATCCAATCGTCGCAGGGCTTCCAAAGATCCTGACTGTGGCAAGGTTATCGCATGACTGGAAAGCACCTTCACCGATGCTTGTGACCTTTGCCGGGATGTTGATGGATGTGAGGGCTTCATTCATATAGAACACCCCTCCCCCAATGCTTTCCAAAGCAGCCGGCAGAGTGATACCGGTAAGTCCTCTTCTATTATTAAATGCAGAGCTGCCAATACTCCTGCACTGACTTCCCGATGCAAAGCTGACAGTTGTTAAGGCTGTGTCTTTACCATCCGAGGCAAACGCATTATCTCCGATGCCGGTCACGCTTGCGGGGATAGTGACGGAGGTGATACCCACAACATCATAGAACGCACCGGTGCCGATGCGGGTCACGCCCTCTGCGATGGTGAGTGTCTTGATATTCTCGCGGTGGTCATACCACGGCAAGTTGCTGCCATCAACCTGAAAATCCGCCATAGCACCCGTGCCGGCGATCTCAAGCTTGTCATATTTATTGTCTTTATCCGTATCCGTAAGGGTATAGGTGACATGATCACTCGCGCTCGCACCGCAGGAGCCGGTCTTTGGCGCAAGGGTGAAGGTGGCACTGACCGTCACAGCTTCCAACGGCATAGTGAAGGTGCGTGTATTTCCCGTACCGCTTGTCGCAACCGTACCGCCGCCATTCTTGGTGACCGTAACCGTATCAAGCTCATATCCCTCATCAGGAGCGGCTGTCAGGGTGACGGTCTGTCCGCCCGTTGCGGAAGAAGCTTCTGCCGCAATCGTAGTTGCTGCCGTAATACTGCCGCCCGTGATGCTGCTATCCACGGAAATATCATGAAAAATCGCGGGCTTTAGCGTCTTGCCGGCGATGGCTGTTTTTTGCTCCTTGGTCAGTGTGCCGCTGTATAGG
>JAGBLA010000163.1 GCA_017635675.1 Ruminiclostridium sp. | reverse complement strand
CATTCTCATTCTCATTATTGGTTTCGTTAGGTTTTGTTAGGTTTTCTTGGGTTTCGTTAGGTTTTGTTAGGTTTTCTTTGGTTTCGTTAGGTTTTGTTAGGTTTTCTTGGGTATTCTTGGGCCTTCCGCCTTTTTTTCCGTTGTTCACAGACGCTTCATACTTTTCACTTGCCAAGTCTATCACATATTTGATGTGCACCCATAATGCTTTTTCTATGCCGCAAAGGTTTGGCTCGTTACCATAAAGTCCATATTCCGTGATATACACAAAGTATTTCAGCTTGTCGCTGTCTGAAAGCTCTTTGAGCATGTCGTAGAATGTTTCAAAAAAAACAAAGCTATTTTTTTTTCTGTTCATATTAACACCCCTTTTATCTTCGCAATTACAGTTCGCAGCGCTACTTTTACCAGAGGTGGCAGGACTGCTTACCATTGTTACTCCTTTTCGCTGTCAATAATCGCCTTTGCCGCTGTAAAGGCAATTTCAAGCTCTTTGGTTATTTTTTTGACAATATCGTAAAACACGCGATAGTGCGAAACCTTGTCTAACGTGATATTGCCGCTCATGAAAACCTCCTTGCATTTGTATTAGAAATTCTACCGCATCACCCTAACTTGTTAAAACAATGACAACTCTGGTTGCCACTCTTTACCCAGCACAAAGCTGCATATCCAGTTGCGCGCGTAATCAGATGTAATCACGCTTCTGTCGATGTCGCGCGCATCGCGTCTTACCGATATGGCGTCATGCAGCACCTGCGTTGCCATACAACGCGTCGGCTCGCAGTTCCAAAACCAGTACGCAGTAGGCTTCTTGAATCGGTCGCCGTGCAACGTCCTGTCAGCGTCTATTATTGTCGGCGGCTTTAAAAACGCCGTGCGCAAATAGCTCAAGTTGCCGTACGGGTTTTCAACAACAAGACGCAATCCTCTGTCGAGGCATGCGCCAACCAGCTTTATTAGCAACGCAAAATGTGCGCTTCTTTTGTGTAAATCTCCGCGCAAAGCCTCATCACTGCGTCAGGCTCGCCGCTTATGTCCAGCGAAGCATTGCACGCAAGGCTGCACGTGTAGCCCACGTTGTACCTGTGGTCTATGACGAAGCTGCCGTACTTCGCCCTGTTCATCTTCGTATTCCCGATGCGGTGCGCCGCCTGCATGTGCCCGTCAACGAGCGGCTTCCCGCATGCCTCGCACACCCCGCCGCTGATTGCCAGCGCGTAGCGGCGTTGCTCTTCCTGCACCTGTGTCATATATGCCCCCGATTGTTAGATTTGAAAACCTTCCTGAATCACTGGCTATAATTACTTCGCAATCCTTAATATTAATATTCATTATTTTACTCCTGCAATACTATTCCAAGCTCCGCCGCGAGCAGATGCGCGGCTTCTATCAGCTTCGCGCACTCGTCCGTGCTGCACATGCTTTCCTTTTGCGGCAGCACGTGACCTGCCACCGTCGCATACGGGTAGCCAAGCTGCTCAACTGCGATCATCTTCACGCAGTGCTTTATCGTGTCGTAGTCGTTGCCCGTATCATTGCATATCTGCATGATGTGCCCGTTGAGATGATGATTTTGCGACCGTGCTCCCGTCGTTCTAGGACGTTTCGGCGGCTCAAGCGTCACAAGCACGTAGTCGTTGTGCCTGTCTCTGCACCGCGCAAGCTCATGGCGCAGACGCTCGCGCAAAGCGGGGCTGTCGGGCAGCGCAAACGCGACGTGCCCTTTGTAAAAAACTCGCTTCATCACCAGCTTGAACATATATCCTCCTCGAATGCTAATTCCAGCTGCGCAGGCGTATACGCGCTACCGCAGCATGCCATGCCGATTATGTTGGCTTTAACCGTCAGCACTGGGTTCACCGTGCACGGCAGGTTGGCAAAGGTGCACCAATCTCCGTCAATATGAACGCAGCCGCTGCACTCTGCGCAGTCAGTCCAATAGTCAGCAACCTCTTTTTCTCCAGCGTCAGCGCACGCCTTTTTCCATGCCTCCCAGTTTTGCCTTTTTTCTCCGCTGAAAATGTCAGCCCATGTGCTATGGAGCGTCATTTCTATCTGGCTCACGGTACCTCCATTTCTTGACTTCGTCAGTGACATTGAAGCCATAGCTTGCGAAAACAGGCTTGCCGCCGTTCATATAAAACATCGCCTTGCTCCACTCATCGCAGCCATTGCGGAGAACCAGAACATGAGCGATGCCGCCTTTCAGCTGCGGATATGTCATCAGAACACCTCCGCCAGCTCTGGCGCGTCGGAGCGCCTGTTGCGCAGCGCGTTCTCGATGAACGCTATCAACTCCGCAGCGGTGTACCTGTCTTTCCGGTAATCCGAGTACAGCAGCTTTTCCTCGCGCGTGAACACGGCGGTGCCGCTGTCATATTTTGCCGAAAGAAGCTCATTGATGCGCTTCTTCTCCGCATCTGTGGCATCGCCGCCTTTCAGCTGCGGCTTTTGCTCCTGCGGTTTGGGCGCTTGTCGCGGAGCTGGCGCATTTAAATTGGCGTCCGTGTCCTCATCGCTGGTTATCCCGAGCATCGCGCACAGCGCGTAGCGGCGCATGTACGTTATGCTCATTCCAAGCGTCTGCGCCGCGTTGTTCTTCATGCTGTTTATGACGGGCAATGCAGCCGTGTCCTCGACGTATTGCCCTGACTTGTTGAAGATGCGCGTCGTTATTGTCGTCTCTCCATCTTTAACCCCACCGATGCCCTGCATATAGCCGAGCCCGTGCTTGTGCATGAGCGGCTTTATAGCCGTCACAATCGTGTCAAGGTCGGCATATTTGTAGCCGTACGCCTGCGACGACTTCGGCATCGTAGGCATCTCGCTCTGGAGCTCGACGAGCTCCGCCAGCAGCTCGTTGATGTTTTCACTTTGTCTCATTTTTTTACCCCTTATAGTTTCGCCAGAAACTGCACGGCAATGTCTTTGACGACGGCTTTCGGCGACGACATGTTGACGTTTACGCCGTACTCCCTTTCATTTGAGAATAAAGAGATGTGCTCCGTTTCATTGTGATAGGCGTATGTCCACGCCACATCTGGCATCACTTTGCAAAGCAAGTCGCACACGATGTCGCATACGTCCCCAACAATGGCTGCTTCTTTCATCGTTTTCATTCGCACCACCTCTTTTTTTTCAAAACGGCAGGTCTTCGGGGAAGTCCTGCACGCCAGCTGATTTTTCGCCAGCCTGCGACGGAGCGCTTTGCGCTCCGTCGGCACTCTTTCCGCCGAGCAGCTGCACGCTGTTGGCTATAATCACAACCTTGCTGAACTTCTGCCCGTCCTTCTCCCACCGCTGCTGGACAAGATAGCCGTCAACGGCTACCTGCTTCCCTTTGCCTATGTACTGCCTGATGTTCTCTGCCGTTTTTCCCCATACAGTCACGTCAAAGAAAGAGACATTGTCCGCCCACTCATTGCCGCGCTTTTCGCTTCTGTTCACGGCGATGCTGATGTTGAGCCGCGCCGTCCCTCCAGCCGTATACCCGAAGTCGCGTTCCGATATGTCGCGCGTAACGCGCCCTATTATAATTGCCTTATTGATGTCTGTCATTTTTCTTCTCCCAGAATTTTTCTGACTTGCGTCAGATAAAAAGGCGTGTAGGGTCTGTCCTGCGCGGGGTCTTCCTCGCAGAGCTTGAAGCACTCGCGGCAGCAATAGCCGCCTTCAATTTTTTTGAAGCAATATTTGCATTTCTTTTCCTCTTTCATTTTTCCGCTCCTTGAATGAAATATCTTTTTACGCGGCAAACGTCTCCGTACCTGTTTCGCACCTCTTTCCATTCAGACGACACGGGTATGCCGCCGCGCCGTATCGCGTAGATTGCCGCCGAAAGCCTCGTGTTGCCCAAGTCTTTTATCGCGCGCATCGTGTCTATGGAGCCGTGCTCAACCATGTAGTCGAGCACGCGCTTGTGCGACGGATAAAGTTCAGCCGTTTCCTTTTCCATTTTTCAGCCCCTTGTAAAAATTGCAGAAGTTCTTGCACAGGCAGTAGTCAGCGCACTTGCGCGGCTCTCCCGCCCTGAACTCGACATAGTGCCCCTTGCCGAGCCGCTCCGCGAGGTCATTGGCATCTTCCGCCGTGTCTAGCACTCTCACTGCGGACTTGCGCCCCTCTTTCATTACGGCGTACTTGTCGTCGCTCGCCCAGCGCTCCGCCGCGCTGCACGGCTCTATCTCGTCGTCAGCCAGCTTTTCCGCAGCCTCGAGCGCCGCCACTTTTGCCGCTATCCACTCGCCATGCCGCTCCAATTCTTGCTGCGTCACGTCAAACTCGTACACGAAGACTGGCGACTTCGGATATCCCGATTCAAATCGCGCCTTGCTCTTGCTGTGGTCTTTGAGCAGAGCGATGAAACGGCATTTGCGCGCTGGCAGCCCGTTCCGCCTTAACAGCCATGCGTATGTCATGCCCTGTTGGCGCCAATCGTTGAAGTCTTGAAGCAGCACCTTGTACACGCTGGAGGTCTTCCAATCGACTATCGTCCCGCTGTCTATGTTGTAGCTGTCAATTTGACCAGTCACGACGCTATTTGACACGTTCTCGCTAAACGACTCCTCAACAAATGCATCGATTGCCGCTCTGAATTTTATGTACTCAATCATTTTTTCCGCGAAGCGCTTGTGCCCGTCTTCGTCTTCGTCGTCGAGCCCTGCAATGAATGACCTGAATAACGGCATAAGGAATGTTTCTGCTTTGCTTTGCATTACGCTGTGCAAAGCCGATCCGAATATCGCCCATACGTTGTCAGATGCGTCAGTTTCAAGCTCGTCCCAGTGACGAGCTTGCAATATTATCTCTTTCACGCCCTTGTTGAGCGTGGTAGCGGAATAGCACCCCGCCTTGTTGTGCCGCTCCACGCTCACCGCCTGCACGAATGCGTCGGGCAGGCCGTATTTATTCGTGACTTTCATTTTCAGTTTCCTCAAAAAATTTTGAGAAGTTGGCGATGAAGTAATCGCGCTTTGCCTTGAGCTCATCCACCGCCTTGAGCCACTGGTTTTTAAACGCCACGTAGCCCGCCGACCCCGTCATGTCTGCGATGTCCGCAACGACCTCGCGCAGTTCCGTCAGTTCGATGTTGCACCCGCATTCGCTGATTTTCGCACCTCCTAAATGCAATTGTTTTCCTTTAGCTTTTGCAGGGCTTCCTCCCCGCTGCGCGCCACGAACGCCACCCCGCCCTTTGCGTTGATGTCGTCTATCCGCGCCTTTTGCGCAGGCGACAGCCTGCCGCCGTTCTGGCGCTTGCACTCTATAGCGCAGAAACGCCCGTGATTGTCGTAGCCCTCGAAGTCTAGCGTGCCAGCCTCCGCCGTCTTGATGTAGCGGCGGCTACGACCCTCTCCGACCGCGAAGCTGCCAGTGTTGATGCGCTGGAGCTTCAAGCCAGTTGCCCGCAGCACCTCGCGCACCTGCCTGACTACCTCGCGCTCTGGCAAGCCCGTCAATCGCGCGTTGCTCATATGCCCCTGCCGACAGGCAGAGCCGCCTGCTCGACCGTCAGCGCAAGCCGCCGCTTGCGGTATCCTTTTCTCGCGCTTTTCCAAAACGCGAGAACTTTCTTGTCGCGATGAAAACGCTGCATCTTTTCGCCGCAGAACATCTCCATGCGTGCCAAAAATTCATATTGCGTCACTGCCACCTCCACGCAAAAAAAAAAGACCGTGAAAAGATTGCAGTGTTATCTTCTCACGGTCAATTTTACGAGTTGCCTCGAATGCAGCCCGTATTCCTACAGGCTGTTAGTCAACACTGCAAAAACTAACAGTCCGTTTTTGAGGTGTCCACCTTTTCGCATATTGTCAATAATGTTGACAATATTTTGATTTTGTGTACACCAGAAATGCAGGCTTAATTATTAATCAAGCCTGATTGGCTTAATAATACACCATTTTCATTTTTTTGTCAAGCGAAAAATGGAAAAAAATTAATTTTTTTTTCGCAAAAAATCTCGCCGCTAAAGTTTTTTAACGCGCCGTCCGATTGTCAAGGCATGAAACGCAGTGTGAATTTGAAAATGAAATACATACCGCTGTGCGCCGCTGGCTTGCTCTCGGTGCGCAAGTGCGCAAAGAAAATCGGCATCGCGCCATACTCTGTATCGCGGCTCAAAAAGCGCTATGCGCAGCATGGCAATGCTACGTTCGTTCACGGCAACACGGGACGAGCGCCCAAAAACAAAAAATATGACTTCGTGAAAATTGTCTCTGACTACGCAAAATTCAACGGCACGCCGTTTGCCGCGTTCCGCGACAACTGCGCGGATTACTTGGACTACCGCCCGTCCTATTCCACCGTCTACAACGCGCTTTCTGGCGCGGGCATCGTGTCTCCCTGCGCCCGCATTCCCGTGCGTGAAAAGAAAAAGCATTTGCCGCGAAAGGAACGGGCGAACGAGGGCGATTTGGTTCAGATTGATGCGTCGCTTCACGACTGGCTTATGGACGGGCATAAAGTCACCCTGCACGGCGCGATAGACGACGCAACTCATAAAGTCGTAGCCCTGTACTTCTGCGAGAATGAATGCCTGCTCGGCTACTATCAACTTCTCTGGCAGATTTTCACGCGCACGGGCGGCTTGCTTCCACGCGCCATTTACTCCGACCGCTCATCGTGCTTTTTCACCAGTCGCGGCGCTACTCTGGAAGAGCAGTTGTCTGGCGCGGAAAAGTCCGAGACGCAATGGCAGAAAACATGCCGTGCGCTGCAAATCGAACTGATAGCGGCGTACTCCCCGCAAGCCAAAGGGCGCATAGAGCGGCTGTGGCAGACGCTACAAGGGCGCCTGCCGTTCATCTTCCGCTACCTCAAAATCGACACGCTGGAAAAGGCTAACGCGTTCCTTGCAGACTTCATTGACGGGTTCAATGCACGCTTTGCAGTCCCGCCGCAGGACGAGGCACCGCACTGGAAAGCACCGCCAGCCGCCAGCGACTTCGATTACCTTTTCTCCGTCCGCGCGGAAAAGAAAACCCGCGCCAACGGCTCATTTATTTATCACGGCTACAAATTCAATCTTCTTTCCGCCCGCGCCGCCTG
>JAGBLA010000162.1 GCA_017635675.1 Ruminiclostridium sp. | reverse complement strand
GTATCCGAGAGGGGTATGCGGGCGGGTACAGATACACTAAAGGCGCTTGGAATGAGCGCATGACGAGCGGAAACATATACGGCAGACTTTCAAAGCTGCTCGGGCTGAAATACAGCGGTGGCAGGTATGTCTCGACCACCGATGACGGCGTGGAATATGCTGTTTACGGTCTGAGCGTCCACATCGACAATTCACCGTTTGCTCCCGGCAATACGAACGGCATACAGGAGTTTCAGGCTACCTCGAAGATAACGCTTGAAGTTCCGCTGTCGTTCGGCGGTGATATACTCCCGCCCATGAAAGTGGATTTGTTGGTTAAGTCCAGATATATGCCGAAATTTTAGTCCAAAAGGTAGATTTTTCGGTTTCCGCTGGACTTGCAGACACCGTATATGGTAATGTGGACGATAAGAAAATAGGCAACACAGACACAGAGAAAGGTGTGATCATTATGACAAAGAACGGGAAAAGAAATGTCCTCATAGGTACGGTATCGGCAGCTTGCGTAGCGATGGTATGCGTTATCGGCTCGCAGTTCATCGACACGGATAACAGCAGGATCATATCGCACGACACTAAAGGCTTCAATAAGGTAAGCGCGGCGATAAGCACGACCGTACCGATAATTACGGAAGAAGGAAATGCTGAAACTACGGCTCCCGCGGACTCGGCTGATACAACAAGACCGCCCGAGGACAACGATGACATCATCGTCATAACGGCGGTGATAACCGCAGACAATGAATACGGCGGTGTGGTGACAGACGCTCCCGCCGTGACAACGACGGCATACACCACCAGGACTAAGGTGGTGGTCGATCAGAGCTTCGAGGCGGCGACAAAGCCGGTGACCGAGCCTCCCGCTCCCGAGGTCGAGGATACGGCGGCGCTCACGAACGCCGACACCGAACCGACATACGAAGCCGAGCAGACATCGGTCGCAGTAACGACTGCTCCCCCGACAACTCCCAAGAACGGCAAAACAAGCGGTAACATGATCTATGCGATAGGCTTCGGCTGGGTAGTCAACGAGGGCGGCGGCGGTGAAGGCTCCACCAATGATGAGATGTACTGCAACGGCAATAAGATAGGCTACTTCGGATAAGAAGAACGGACATAGGAAACGCCCGCAGGATCACTCTTGCGGGTGTTTTATTGCGAAAGGAGCTTTATGAAAAGAATCAAAAAAATCATAGCGTCCGCTCTGCTCGCTGTGTTTATTGGCTTGCAGAGCGTTACTGCTTACGCTGACGGTGTCGGCGATCCGAACATCGAAAATGGCGGCGGCGGGCTCGGCAGCGGAACAGGTACGAACTTCTGGTATCAGACAGATGACGGCGTTCGTGTCACGATAGTCGATTCCAAGACCGGCACCGAGAAATCGCAGTCTATTGACTACACAAACAAGCACCCGAACGATATACAATATCATTTCGGGAAAAACAGCAAACGTGATTACACGAACGGTGCCGCACTCTCGCTAAACACAGGAAAATATACATACAAGAATCCTGCTCAGGCGCTTCCGATAATCGTCAGCGACGGCGAGTATTACGTTTCCAACATTGATGAGATACGCAGCTGTTTCACAGATGAGCAGGTGGTCAGGGCGATAGCTTCTGACCTCGGTTTTAAATTCGATGATCTCATAAACGGAGATTACAAACTGATGATAGAGCCTGTAGTATATATCACTTTCAATGGCGTGAGATACGCAATGACAGCTACCGAGGCGGCTCTGCTGAATATACAGACCGGCGGTGACCTCATAAACAAGTTCGGTCC
>JAGBLA010000161.1 GCA_017635675.1 Ruminiclostridium sp. | reverse complement strand
CTTTTGCCTTTGCGACGAAATATCCCATGAACTGCGCCTGCGGGAGCCATTTGAGCTGAATTGAGACATCTGTCTTTTCGGGAGCGTCAAAGCTGCCTGCCATAGCGTCTGTCCAGTATGCTGTGCTGCGGATATCGTCAATGTACTTGCCGCCGCGCATCATATATCCGAACGGAATGTTTCTGTTGCATTTCATAGCGTTACCGCCTTTCTATGTTTTCCGTGAACTCCACACCGCCGCTCAGCCTGAACACTATCTCATTCTCGGACATTGCGATTATCTTCTCGACCGTGAGTCCGAACACAGCTTCATCGAATTCTGTCATGGCTTCATGTTCATCCAGTATATCCATAAGATCGGAGAGCTTGTCCAGCGTACTGACGATGCCGTCTGTATCGGTGGCTGCTGTCATCAGTTCTTTCAGACGCATGATCTTCGCTTCAATCTCTTTTTTCTGTGCATTGTATATGTCATCGGACAGGATCCCGTTGCTGTGCAGTCGGGTGATCTGATTCATTTTCTCGCGAGCGGCTATAAGCTCGCCTCTCGCTGCAAGTATCTGCTGATTCCCGCATTGCTTTTTCATTATCAAGTCCTCGAGCTGTCCTACCGCGGGAGCGATGATCTCCTGACTGAAGCGTTTCAGCTTATTGAACATTCTTATGTAGCGTTCATGGGGAATGCAGTCTCAAATTTCGCACTGCCGCCAGCCATGTTGCGCCCCGCAGTGTAGCCCTGCGCGTATGCGTTGGGCATGATCGCGATAGGCTTTTGCTTGCCGTCGGTGATGTCCTCGCTGATCGTGCAGTCACCCGCCGCGTAGATGTTTTTCACGCCCTTGACAGCCTGCTTTTTGTCGGTTAGGATTCCACGCTCCACCTTGCCGCCTGCGCTTTCCGCAAGCTCTGTATTCGGACGAACTCCGACTGCCGTAATGAGAATGTCAAACTGCAATTCGTCGCCGTTAGTCAGGGTCGCAACATTGTTTTTGAAGCTCTTCGCGCTCGTTCCGAGCAGGAATTTCACGCCGTGAGCTTCGATGTGACGCTGCATAATTTCTGAGGTCTGCTTGTCGAGAATGGACGGTAAAATGCGGTCTGCAAGGTCAATGACGGTCATATCAACACCGAAATGTTCAAGGGCTTCGGCGGCTTTAAGTCCTATCAGACCCGCTCCGATTATGAGCACTTTTGCGCCCTTTTTCACGACCTTTTCTATCGCTTTCACGTCGTCCCATTTCATGAATGAGAAGCGGTTCTTGACGCTGTCAAGCCCTTCCATTGGCGGGACGAATGGCTTTGAGCCTGTCGCCAAAAGCAGCTTGTTGTACTCTATTTTTTCACCTGTTTCAAGCGCAACTTGCTTAGTTTTGCTGTCAACCGAAACTGCACGTTTACCGAGTAAAGTTTCGACATTGTTCACCTTGTAAAAGTCCGCGGGGCGGTATGACATCTGCTTTTCCGACACATCGCCCTTCAGCAGATACGAGATCAGAGGACGGGAATAGATGTGATATTTTTCGTCGGAAATGACAGCGATGCTGCCTTTTTTGTCGGTCTCGCGAATGCCCTCGATACAGCCCGCAGCGGCTGCCGAGTTGCCGATTATTACATATTCGTACTTCATGCCCGCTCACCCCGTTCCTCAAATACGATCGCCCCATTTATGCAATTCTGCACACATGCGGGCTCACAGCCGTTCGCCGTACACAGCTCGCACTTCGTCGCAGAATGCCCGTCCTTGCCGACCGTCACGCAGCCGTAGGGACATGACAGAATACAGGTGTAACAGCCAACGCACTTGTCGCGGTCGATCTTCACCACGCCGTCAATCTTGCTGATAGCTCCTGCAATGCAGTTTTTCATGCACTGCGGGTCATCGCAGTGACGGCACTGCACCGCGAAATTTATTGCCCCGCCGTCCTCGACGGTTATCCGCGGAACGGCGTTTTTATTCAGCTTGAATGCCTTGTACAATTCTGCTTCCTCGGAGTTTGCAAACCCGCAGTAGAACTCGCACAAATGGCAGCCGAGGCACCTTTCTTCGTTTACATATACTTTTTTCATATATCTAACCTTTCTACCCCTCCACCGCAAGCGGTCCCCCTCCCCTTTCAGGGGAGGCTATGGCAAGATTTGCAGTCTTGTCACTTCGCCAAAGGCTCCCCTGAGAGGGGAGCTGTCAGCTCTGCTGACTGAGGGGTCAAAATCATTCGCCTGCGTGTAAAATACCTAAAATTTGCAGCTCTTTTTCCGTCAGCCCGATTCCGCGCAGCATCAGCCGATTCCCGCGCAGAGCCTCGATCGAGTTGATGCCCATACCGCCCATTATCTCCTGAATTTCGTGGTTCCACGCGGTCACGAGGTTGACCAATCTTTGGTACGCGATGTCGGGGTTGAGCCGCTTGACAAGCTCGGGTTCCTGCGTTGCTATGCCCCAGTTGCACTTGCCGGTGTGGCAGCTCCTGCACAGGTGACAGCCCATTGAGAGCAGAGCCGGAGTCGCTATGTACACCGCGTCCGCGCCCAGTGCTATCGCCTTTACAGCGTCGGAGCTGCAACGGATAGAGCCTGCCGCGACTATCGAGACTTCGTTGCGGATGCCCTCGTGGCGCAGGCGACCGTCAACTGCCGCAAGCGCAAGCTCTATCGGGATACCCACATTGTCACGGATTCGCGTAGGAGCTGCGCCGGTGCCGCCCCGGAAGCCGTCAATTGCGATTATGTCCGCGCCCGAACGTGCAACGCCGGAAGCTATCGCCGCAACGTTGTGTACTGCCGCGATCTTGACGATGACGGGCTTCTTGTACTCGGTGGCTTCTTTTACCGAGAAAATGAGCTGGCGCAGGTCTTCGATGCTGTAAATGTCGTGGTGGGGTGCGGGCGATATCGCGTCGGTTCCGCGGGGTATCATTCGGGTGTGAGCCACATCTTCCTTTATCTTCTCGCCGGGCAAGTGACCGCCGATACCGGGCTTTGCGCCCTGCCCCATTTTAATTTCTATCGCCGCGCCCGCGTTCAGATAGTCCTTG
>JAGBLA010000160.1 GCA_017635675.1 Ruminiclostridium sp. | reverse complement strand
TGAGAGAAAAAGAGCTATCCACGCCGTCTACTGCGTCAAACCTCCTAACCGGGCGCCAGCCCGGCTTCGTCGGCTTTCCTTGTATCCGACGCAGCTATCTCATTTTCTCTTTTCAAAGCGGTTTTTAGAGGTACCCTATATTTTCACAAATACCGCACAGCGAGCGCGCTGTTACGGTGCGTTGTGATGTATTTTCCTTAGGGAGTATATGCCGTGCAGCGCGGATTTATTCACGCGAATATGTCGGACGAGCCGCAAATTCCGACCCGCAGGAATATTTTTCGAGCCCGCGGAATATGTATTAGCAACCTTTATGCAAGGAGATGTCTGCTATGCTGTGTACATTCGACGAAATAAGAAATAAGGAGATAATCAATATAAAAAGCGGAACGAAAATGGGGTATGCGGACGATGTGGAGTTTGACACCTGTACCGCGAAGATATGCAAGCTCGTTATCTACGGAAAAGCGAAGCTTTTCGGGCTGCTTGGCAAGGAGGACGACATAACCATCTGCTGGAGCGACATCGAGGTGATAGGTGAGGACGCGGTGCTGGTAAGCTGTGATATGCCTATGCACACAAAAAAGAATGGCGGAATGTTCAAAAATTTGTTAAAATAAACGAAAAGAAAAATATTGTAAACCACGGAAATTTGTGATATAATATTAAAGCAATTTACGCAAAACCGCATGCGGGCATTAAGTGCCGTCGGTGCCGTCTCACGGACGGTTCGGTGCTCAGACCCCGCAGAGGAAAAAACCAAATCAAGGAGGATACACAAAATGGCAGTTGTATCAATGAAACAGCTTCTTGAAGCAGGTGTTCACTTCGGACATCAGACAAGACGCTGGAACCCGAAAATGGCTCCGTACATTTTCACAGAAAGAAACGGCATCTACATCATCGACCTCCAGAAGACGGTCAAGAAGCTCGACGAAGCTTATAACTTCATATTCGAGACCGCTTCCAACGGCGGAGAGATCCTGTTCGTCGGCACAAAGAAGCAGGCGGCAGACTCCATTAAGGAAGAGGCTGAGAGAGCAGGCGCACACTTCGTGAACGCAAGATGGCTCGGCGGTATGATGACCAACTTCAGGACCATCAAGGATCGTATCAAGAGACTTGAGCAGCTCCACACAATGGAGACAGACGGCACATTCGACCTTCTCCCGAAGAAGGAAGTAAGCCAGCTCACACTTGAGATCGAGAAACTCGAAAAGTTCCTCGGCGGTATCAAGAACATGAAGCAGCTCCCGGGCGCTCTGTTCGTAGTTGACCCCCGCAAGGAAAAGATCGCAGTGGCAGAAGCAAGAAAGCTCGGTATCCCCGTAGTTGCTATCGTTGATACCAACTGCGACCCCGACGAGATAGATTATGTGATCCCCGGAAACGATGACGCTATCCGTGCGGTAAAGCTCATAGCAGGCGCTATGGCTGACGCTATCCTCGCAGCTAAGCAGGGCGAGGGCGGAGACGCTGCCGAGACCGAGGATAAGGACGCTGCGGCGGAAGCGGAAGCTGCTGACGCAGAATAAGGAATTAAAGAAGGAGTAATTAAAATGGCTATTTCAGCACAGGACGTAAAGCAGCTCAAGGAACTCACAAACTGCGGCATGATGGACTGCAAGCGCGCTCTTGAAGCAACAAACGGCAACGTTGACGAGGCTGTGAAGTATCTTCGTGAGCAGGGTCTTGCAAAGCAGGCTAAGAAGGCAGGCAGGATCGCGGCAGAAGGTCTTGTTGTCGCTAAGATAGACGAAGCAAAGAAGATCGGCGTGGTAGTTGAGATAAACTCCGAAACAGACTTCGCTGCAAATTCCGACAAGTTCAAGGCATTCTGCAACACCGTTGCGCAGACTATCATAGATAACGATGTCAAGGACGTTGACGCTCTCAAGGAAGTTACCGCGAGCGGCACAAGCGAGAAGATCGCTGATGTCCTCACAGACGCAGTCGCTTCTATCAGCGAGAATATCCAGATCAGACGTTTCGTAAGAATGACAGGCGATGTTTACGCTTACGTTCACAACGGCGGCGGCTCGATCATCGGTTCCCTTGTAAAGCTTGAATCCGACAACGGCGCTGACGACGCTGTAAAGGCAGTTGCAAAGGATCTGCTTCTCCAGATCACAGCAAGTGCTCCCCAGTTCGTTGCACAGTCCGACGTTCCCGCATCCGTTATCGACGCGGAGAAGGAAGTCCAGCTCGAACTCGTTAAGAAGGAGAACGCTGAGTCCAAGAAGCCGAAGCCCGAGAACGTGCTCGAAAAGATCGTTGAAGGCAGAATGAGAAAGTTCGCGGAGGAGATCTGCCTGCTTGACCAGCCCTTCGTTAAGGATCCGAGCATCACCGTTGCGAAGTACATCGCAAACGCAGGCAAGAACATCAAGGTAATTGAGTTCGCGCGTCTTGAAAAGGGCGAGGGTATCCAGAAGAAGGAAGACGATTTCGCTGCAGAAGTTGCTTCCATGGTAAAGTAAATACCACAGAAATAATAACAGCAGACTCGCTGGAACGGGTCTGCTGTTTTTTGTTCTGAACGGCTATTTGAACCGTGCTTTGAGCCTGTCGTATTCCTGATTTATCTTTGCCATAGTTTCGGTGTCACCTCCCGGCATATCCGGGTGGTACTTTTTGGCAAGGCTTTTATAGCGCTTGTTCAGTTCTTCGAGGCTCTCACAGCCGTTGAAGTAATTCGGCACTTCGCCGTCAGCCGTGAAACGTGTACCGCTGTCGGAGCGCCGCCGCTGCTGCTGAGAGTTGTCGGAATAGCTTTGCCGTGAGCCTGCGAAACGTGCCTGCATACGCATATACTCCATGCGCAGCTCCTGTTCAAGCTCGTTCATTCTGCGGTTGGCGTACTCCATATCCGACATCACCGAACGCTTTTCGTCATCGCTTCCTGCAGCGCGGAAACGCCGCGCGAGGTCTTCGATATACGAGTTGTGATCCTGTATAAAGCTCATGACCTCGGAGATCTTGCCCATTATCATGAAACCTCCCGCTGCGAACGCGCCGGAGGAGGTTATTTCATCTATGAGCACATGCACCCTGTCAAACGATGCGCGGTACCCTGCGAACTCATTCAAGAGATCTTCATAGGTTGGGACAGGCGGCGGGGGCGGGGGAGAGTTAAAATCCCATTCTCTGCGATAGCGTCCCGAGCTGTAGCGTCCCGGGCGGCGCCATGTCAAGCCCGAGAAAAGATCAAACAGCCGGCTGAAAAATCCGCCGCTGGAATTATCCTTTACGAACGTGAACTGCAGCCACACGGACACGATAGTACCGAGAAGCAGCACGGCAGAGACAATTACGGGGTAGTTATGCGTCAGTACGCTTACTATGCCCGTCTGCGTCGCGGGAGAATATGTGATAAGCTCCGCTCCCATGACGGGAAGTCCTACCCATATAAGCGCTATAACTATGAGGGCAATGTTCCCTATGAACGGGATATCGGCAAGCCACATCATGAAACGCGCGAATAATATCCCGAGTATCAGCGACAGCAGGATACCCGTACCCGGCAGCGTGAACGCGATCGCGGCGCCGAATACCGTAAGAACGATATAGTCAAGCCTTCGCATGACAGATGCTTATTCCGCGTCTTCCCAGTTGTGCCATACGTTCTGCACGTCGTCGTTGTCGTCAAGCGCGTCGAGCAGAAGTCCCATTTTCTTTATGTGATCCTCATCGGTGAGGGTGGTGTAAGTCGAGGGTATTTTCGCGGGCTCCGCGGAGAGTACCTTGTAGCCCTTGTCCTCAAGTGCCTTTCCGACTTCGGTAACGGTGTTCGGGTCGGTGGTTATCTCCACACAGCCCTCTTCAAATGTGAAGTCGTCGCCGCCTGCTTCGAGGATATCCTCCATAGCCTTGTCCTCGTCGATATCCTCGTCCTCGTTGTCGAGAACTACAACGCCTTTGGTTGTGAACATGAACGATACACAGCCCGATGTGCCGAGGTTGCCGCCGAACTTGTCGAAGTAATGGCGTATCTCGCCCGCTGTACGGTTGCGGTTGTCGGTAAGGCATTCTACTATGACTGCCACGCCGTTGGGACCGTAGCCTTCATATACGCACTCCTCATAGTTGGTCTTTTCGCCGTCGCCGCTTGCCTTCTTGATAAGGCGGTCGATGTTGTCATTGGGGATATTGTTTGATTTTGCCTTCTGAACGAGCTGTGCGAGCTTGGAGTTGCTGTTGGGGTCTCCGCCGCCCTCACGCACCGCCACGATTATCTCACGGCTTATCTTGGTGAATACCTTGGCTCTTGCGCCGTCCTTCTCACCCTTTTTTCTCTTGATAGTGCTCCATTTGGAATGTCCTGACATAAGCTGTTTCCTCCGTTATTGTTCTTTTTCGATAGCGTCTTCTATATCGTCCGACGACTTGCTGTCATCGGTATTCTCGCCGTCGGTCTCGGCGGGATCGTCGTTCTTGGCGGTAGTTTCCGCGTTATCTGACTTGGCGGTGTCTGTTTTCGCGGTTTCCGTCTTTGTAGTTTCCTTGGGCGGGTGGTCGATGAGCTTATCCTTATAATCGAGGATAATGTCGTAATTCTTCCAGTACAGATAGTACCCGTCCATGAAGTGCTGTATATCGTCTATCCTTATGCGGAAGCTGTCCTCGCGCACCGCGAAGCTGTTGAGCACAGTTTCGGGAGCCGTAAAGTACATTGCGTACTCGGGGAACATGAAGTAGTTGAGCCCGTAGCTCGCGCGTTTCATCACTGCACGTACAAGGAGTTTCGCGTCGAATTCTTCAAGGTAAGCGCACTCCACACCGCTCGTGATAAGCCTGTCATACATCTCGAACGCCGTGTTCAGCGTTTCGGAAACGGAGTTTGCACCCGCCTTGAGGTTCATCATGTTTGAGCTGTAATTGTCGGTATCGACATTTTTGAGCCCGAAGGTAAAATATTCCTCCAGAGGCTTGTATTTTGTTATCTCGTTGAATACATAGCCCATCCAATGACTGTGCTCGGTGACATAATCCTTCTTTATGAAGTAATCGGCGGCTTTGCACGCGGCGTCGAGATACTTGCTGTCGCCGAGTATGCCGTAGGCTCTGAGCAGACCGTATGCTGCCTCGCCGTCATAGTAGATGATTATGTATTTCTGCGCGACCTTATAGTTGTCGCTGCGCAGAGCGTGAGTGAAGCTTCCGTCCTTGTTCTGCATGAACACCACGCCGTTCGCGAGTGCGCGGATAACTGAGTTGTACTCGCCTGACGCGAAGACCTCCTCATACATGGTATAAGCGAGGAGCGCAAGCCCGTTTCCTCCGACGTTGAGTGTATTTCCATCAATTACGAATGCGGTCTTTTTATCTTTGTACTGAATAGACTTTTTCAGGTATTTGAGCCCCGACTTTATTACAGGCACAAGGCTCTCGTCACGGCAGATATCGTACTGCATGATAAGGTTCCACACAGTGCCCGCGTGACGTAATATATTATACCCTTCCATTTCCTCGTTGTCAATAGGGTAATATCCGTAAACGAATTTTCCGTCGGTGCCGCAGATCGACTTGAGGTAGGAGGAGCTCCGCGACGCGAGCAGCTCAACTGCCGCTCTGTCTGCGTCGAGCTCACGCTTGCCTGTATTGGCGTATGAGCCGCTTGTGAGCTTCATCGCGTATGCGGTGTTCTCCGCGAAAAATCCCTGGGTCTTGAACAGACGGAAGGTCGAGGGTATGGACGAGAGCTTTTTCTTGCCCATGCGGGTAAGCTCGGCGTTGACTTTTTTGAGGTCTATGGTGCCTTCCTCATAGTCGATGATACCGCTGCTGTTGAGCTGTGCTTCAAGAAGCGCCGTGCCGTAGTAGGAGGTGAACGCGATACCCTGGCGCATACTGCTGTTGCGGCGGGCGATAGTCTCTTCTATAAACTCGTCGTAGGACTTCTCCTCATCGGAGATTACAACGTCAAGCTTCAGCCATTTTGGCGTGATGCCTGAGCTTTTGGCTTTCCCGTAAGCGGTGGTGAGCGCCTTGCTGAGGTCGTATGACTGGTCGAGAAAGACCTTTGCTTTCTGCTTGCCGTCGGAAACCGAGAAGAACACCACCGAACGCCCGAAGTCCTTTATGGCTTTCATGGTCTCGGCGTCGCCTTTGAGACTATGTATCAGCAGATTGTACTTTGACGCGTACATTCTCGCCACAACGTTCGATGCCTCCGCGGGAGCCGCGAAAATGCTGCTTACCATTATTGCCGCGGTTATTGCCGCAGCAGCTATTCTCTTGATGAATGACATATTTTATCCTTTCACGTCCTCATTTTCATCGGTGATGATACCGAAAAGCTCCTCTATGCGCGTTTCGTTCCCGGTCAGTGACAGGTAGCCGAAAAGCGCCTCCACGGCGGTAGCCTTGTGATACTCGGCGGAGCTGCTGGACTTTGGGGCGTTGAGCCCCGTAGCGTTCCTGCCCCTTCGCAGGATATCCGCTTCTTCTTCGCTGAGCGTTCCTGCGAGCTTATCATAACCCGCTGCCTGGAAAGACGCTCTCGCCATTTTCACCGACATATTGTGAAGCACGGCGGAAGGACGGTCGCCGAGGCTCAGCACCTTTCTGCGCACGCACAGCTCGTAAACGCTGTCGCCGTAGAATGCGAGAGCCCCGGGACTAAGCCGTTTAGCTTCCTGTTTCGACAATTTTTCCATACTATCCTTCTGTATATATAACGTTTTTGCTGCCGTGTTTGTGACAGCGTGTCAGTTCACAAAGCTGAATTCAAAGTCGAATATTGACACGGTATCATCTTCCTCGATACCCGCTTCGAGCAGAGCGTCGATTATCCCGCTGTAACGCAGCACGCGCTGGAAGTACTGAAGGCTCTCGTAATCGTCCATATTAACGGTGGAGAGTATCGGTGCGAGCCATTCCGCTTCCACGGAGTAGAAGTGAGCGTCTTCTTTCTTCACTTTGAACGAACGCTTTTCGGCAGCCTGCTTTTCAAGCTCCTCTATCGTGAGCGGCACCGCTTCATAGCGAACTATCGGCGGCAGCTTGTCGAGCTCTTTCGCTATCGCCGCCACGAGTTCCTTTGTGCCCTGCACTGCAGCTGCCGAGATAACGAAGAACGGAAGTCCCTTGCTCTCTATGAATTTGCGGAAGTCCTCTATCTGCTTCGGCTCCGCGATGTCGGATTTGTTCGCCGCGACTATCTGCGGGCGCTCTGCGAGCTCCGCGGAGAAATTCGCGAGCTCGCGGTTTATCTTCTCGAAGTCGTCCTTCGGGTCGCGGCCCTCCGAGCCTGAAACATCTACCACGTGTACGATAAGACGGCAGCGCTCCACATGACGCAGAAACGCGTGACCCAGCCCCACGCCCTCGCTTGCGCCCTCGATAAGTCCTGGGATATCAGCCATGACGAAGGACTTTTCATCGTACTTCACAACGCCCAGCACGGGAGTTATGGTGGTGAAGTGGTAGTTTGCTATCTCGGGCTTGGCGGCGCTTACAACGCTTATAAGGCTCGACTTTCCGACATTCGGAAATCCCACAAGTCCCACGTCCGCAAGGAGTTTAAGCTCCAGCGTCACATCGAACTGTTCGCCGGGGTATCCTGGTTTCGCAAAGCGCGGTATCTGTCGGGTAGGGGTGGCGAAGTTCATATTGCCCTTGCCGCCCTTGCCGCCCCGCGCGACTACGACAGGCTCGCTGTCGGAGATATCCGCGAGTATGCGCCCTGTCTCGGTCTCCTTGACTATCGTGCCGCGGGGAACCTTTATCACCGTGTCGGGCGCGGATCTGCCGGAGCTTCGTCTGCTGCCGCCGGGTGCGCCGTTTTCGGCGGTATATTTTTTCTTGTATCTGAAATCTATCAGCGTGGAAAGGCTGTCGTCGGCCTGGAATACGATGTCTCCGCCCTTGCCGCCGTTACCGCCGTCGGGGCCGCCCGCCGCGACATACTTCTCACGGTGGAATGAGACAGCGCCGTTGCCGCCGTCGCCTGCTTTGATCGAAATCTTAACTATATCTACAAACATTTATCTTTACCGTTATTTGAAAAATCCTGGTTTCTGCTCTTTTGCAGCGTCCCTGTTTATCAGCACGTTCTCGTCCCTGCCCGCTATGCCTATGCGTTCGCGTATTATGTTGAACGGCGTTTCCGTGATGCCGTTGGCTTTTGACATGGGAGTGTGTATGCACCTGAAATCGAAGTCGCCCTGTTTTGTATGTATCGTCACGTCAAGACATTTCGGTGCGAGCAGGAATGCCCATTCCTCGTATTTCAGCCCCGTGATATAATCGTATTCGATAGTAACAGTGCGGTTCATTCGCTTGGGGTATATCACGGTGAAATGCTGTTCATCGGCCTTGAATTTGTAGGTCTGACCCATACGCATAGCTGCGAGTATTATAAGAAATGTGATTATCGCAATAAGCAGAAGTATAATGCCGAAAGCCAGACCCACCAATCCGAAACCGAAGTTTGCGAGCTGATGTCCCGAGGAGCTGTCGCCGTTCAGACCGCCGCCCGTAATGACTCCTGTTATCAGCGTTTCGAGCTGTGCGGAGGCTGCACCGGGCAGTCCCTGAGCCTGTATGAGTACAAACACAAGGCTTATAAGCAGGAGCGCGACAAGAACGAGTATTGTCACGATACCGGCGGTCACCCATGTTCGCGTGTTTCTGTATGCACAGCGGAAAGTTCCCGCGGTACTGAACCCGAAGCGGTCGCTTATCTTGTCGATAGATGTGTACACCGAACATCACTCCCCTTATACAAAAGAAGGACGGAATTGCTCCCGTCCTGTCTTGACTGTTACGCTCATTCAGCGGGGTAAACACTTACCTGCTTGCGATCCTTGCCGAGGCGCTCGTACTTTACCTTGCCGTCGATCTTAGCGAATAATGTATCGTCAGAGCCTCTGCCCACGTTCTTGCCGGGGTGGATGTGCGTGCCTCTCTGTCTGTACAGGATATTTCCCGCGAGCACGTACTGACCGTCAGCTCTCTTTGCGCCAAGGCGCTGAGCGTTGGAGTCTCTGCCGTTCTTTGTGGAGCCCATACCTTTTTTATGAGCGAAATACTGCATGCTTATGATTAACATATTTATCTTCCTTTCTTGCGTGTGATATCACTTATGGTTACGTTTATCTTGCCCTTATTCTGTTCCGAAAGCTTGTGAAGGTGCTCATGGAACGATGCTATCACCTGTTTCGCGGCGATAGACATTGCGGAATCCGGATCTTTGAGAACGAGCATGATCCTGTTTCCCTGATCCTTGACGTCAGCCTTGCAGTAGAGAAAGTCGGTTATCGTATTGCAGGTAAGCATTACAGCCGACGATACTGCCGCACACACTATGTCGCGTCCGAAAACGCCTGCATCCGCGTGGCCCGAAACGGAAAATCCCACAAGACCTCCGCCGTAGCTCAAGAATTCCGCGTTGATCATATCATTTACGCGTTGATAGCGTCGATCTTGACCTTGCTGTACGGCTGTCTGTGACCCTTAGCCACCTTTTCGCCCTTCTTGGGCTTATAGGTGAAGACTCTGATCTTCTTTCCCTTGCCGTTCTTGATGAGAGTTGCCTTTACGGAAGCGCCCGATACATAAGGAGCGCCTGCTGTGATACCGCTGTCATTGCCGATAAGGAGCACCTTATCGAAGGTAACTTCGCCCTCCTCAACGCCGAGCTTCTCTACGAAGATCTCGTCGCCTTCCTTTACCTGATACTGCTTTCCGCCTGTTTCGATAATTGCGTACATTTTAATACCTCGTTTCACGATCTCGCTGAACCGGGCGTCATCGCCTTATGCGATAAACTTAAAAAAGCCCATTTCATGCGGCTTAATTATTTTATCATATCTATACTTATTTGTCAATAGTTTTTGCAAATTTTTTAGCGTCCGCGGAGACATAAAACAATGCCCCCCGCCGACGACAGGACGTCGTACAGAAGGTTTCCAAAGACGCGCACGATGCGCGTATAAAAAGAAACCTTCGAGACCGCGAGGGGACATAGCTTTATACTGTGTGTCCGTTTATTCACCCTGTCTGAGGAAAATGTGATGATGCACGGGCTCAAGCGCCTTCATAAGCATAAGACCGAGTATCCCGCAGGATATTACTTCTCCCGCGCCGACCGTGAGCATAAGGAACGGTATGCCGTCAGGGACTCCGTAAGCGTAGGTAAGTACAAACGGGATAATGAGCGCGTTTGCGAGTATGGGGGGGACAGGCGCGAGCCATTTGCTCACCTTTCTGCTGAGGAAGTATGTACCCACAGCTCCGATAAGTGTGGCGAGGCTTCCGAAGATGATGTCCCATATCGGGGCGCCGGTGATAAGATTTGACAGCAGACAGCCGACAAACAGCCCTGGTATCGCTGTCGGAGTGAAATACGGCAGAATGGTGAGGGCTTCGGAGATACGTATCTGTATAGCTCCGCTTGCTAAGTCGAAAGCTGCTATCGCCACCGTGAGAACGGTGTAGAGTGCGGCTATCACAGCCGCGTGCGTGATGAAGAATACCTTGTTTTTCATGTTCTGTACCGGGGAACGGCAAGGCATACCGATCCCTTTTCCTTTCGTAGTTTTGATCTGCGGGGTGACCCGCGGCGAGGATTTTGCGAACTCGCCTTTTTATTTATTGAGCCGAAGCGCCGTCAAGTGTCACGACGCCGTCGGGTTCAACCGAAATAATGAAATCGTATGAGCTTTCAAGCTCGTTTATGAATTGCTTTGTTCCGTCGTCATCGAGGGGCTCAGCGACCGCGAGAGCATAGATGTCGAAATTCTCGTAGTCATATACCACCGAAAGTCCGTACTGTCCGATCACCTCGTCGATCTTTTCACGGGGAGTGCCGGGCTCAACGCATACCAGAAATACGGTATTGCCCTCTTCGGTGAGCACCTCCGCTTCCGCGTCGTTGCCGCCGGAGAAACCGAGGTATTTGTCGGGCTGGTTTTCCGCGGCGCTCACCGTATGCTCCGAAAGGGTGATGTACGGCACCTCTTCCTCGGTGAAGTCGGGGTCATTATCGTCGGGGGCAGTTACGTTCAGCTGCGCGGCTGACTGAGATCCCGCCGTCACTGCAGGAGCGGACGGGGCGCAAGCCGAGAGAACAGCTGTTATTCCGATGACTGCCGCTGTTGTAAGTATCATTATGTTTTTCATATCCATTACCGCCTTTGATGTTATATTCCCGCGCGTTCTGCGCTTTCATATATAACACCCGGCGGAATGGGAAAAGGTTACAGAAATTTTCAGCCGTTAAGTGCGCGCTTTCCGATATCGTGTCTGTAATGCGCGTTCTCAAAGCTTATCTCGCCCACAGCGTCATAAGCCTTGCCGAGTGCGTCTTTGAGCGTGTCGGCTGTCGCGGTCACACCGAGGACTCTGCCGCCCGCGGTGAGGAATGTGCCGTTTTCGAGCTTTGTACCCGCATGATAAACGTAAGCTTTGCCGTCGGCAAGCTGTCCGTCGGCATTGAACCCGCTTATGGGCTTGCCTGTCGCGTATTTTTCCGGATAACCGCCGCTTGCCATTACGACACACGCACAAGCGCCATTATACCACTCGATATCGAGTTTGTCAAGCTTTTCCTCCCATATCGCTTCGATTATCTCCGCGAGGTCGGTCTTGAGCAGCGGCAGCACCACCTGTGCTTCCGGGTCGCCGAAACGGCAGTTGTACTCTACCACCTTAGCGCCCTTCGGGGTGAGCATAAGCCCGAAGTATAAGCAGCCCTTGAAGGGTCTGCCCTCCGACTGCATCGCCCTGATAGTGGGCAGGAATATCTTTTCCATGCACTCGTCGGCGTATTCCTTGGTGTAGAGCGGGTTAGGGGCGATAGTTCCCATTCCGCCCGTATTGAGTCCCTCGTCATTGTCGTTTGCGCGCTTGTGATCCATTGAAGACACCATGGGTTTTACGGTCTTGCCGTCGGTGAATGCGAGGACTGTTACCTCGGGGCCTGTCATGAATTCCTCAATGACTATCTCGCTGCCGCTCTTGCCGAACTTCCCGCCGATAAGCATGGAATTCACGGCATCAACAGCCTCCTGCTCGTTCTGAGCGATGATAACGCCCTTGCCCAGCGCGAGACCGTCGCATTTTATGACTGCGGGGTAGCTGTTCTGCTGCTTTAAGTAAGCTATCGCTTTGTCCGCGTCGGTGAAGGTCTCATACGCCGCGGTGGGGATGCCGTACTTCTTCATAAGTCCCTTTGAGAACACCTTGCTGCCCTCAAGTATCGCGGCGTTCGCGCGGGGGCCGAATGTTCTGATGCCTTTTTCGTTCAGCCTGTCCACAAGCCCCATTACAAGCGGGTCGTCGGGTGTCACGAATACATAGTCGGGACGCAGCTTTTCGGCAAGCTCCACCTGACCGTCAATATCCGTCGCCTTTACGGGAAAGCACTCCGCAAGCTTTGAGATACCGCCGTTGCCTGGCGCACAGTATATCTTATCTATCTTCGGTGACTGCGAAAGCGCTTTTATCACTGCGTGCTCGCGTCCGCCGCCGCCTACTACAAGTATATCCATATTCTTTCCTTTCTTGTAAAACAGCGCATATCCCCGCTTGACGCGGGGATATGTGTTATTGCCATATATCTTCGAGAATTTCGTGCTGCACCTTTTTCGGGAAGTGCCGAAGCACCTCGTTATACCCGCGGTCGCACATATCACGCACCACCTCATACGGCACCGAGCCCGTGAGCTTCACACTGTTCCAGTGTCTCTTGTCCATGTAATAGCCCGGGTTTATGTCCTCGTGCAGTATGCGGATAGTCTCGTTGTAATCCGGCTGTGCCTTGATGTTGAGCAGAGCGTTGTCGGTGCCGTCGGCGCATATCGCCGCGAACATCTTCCCGCGGAGCTTGAACCGCGTCCAGTTCCACTGCTCCTGATGATCGACCTCCACGCCTTTCTTGTTTATAAGATAGTCGTAAAGCTCGGGGTAAATGTCCTTGCAGAAGCTCATGACCTCTCCTTAATGGTGGAACAGGCGGATACCCGTGAACGCCATTGCTATGCCGTACTTGTTGCAGGTCTCGATGACATTGTCGTCGCGTATCGAGCCGCCGGGCTGCGCTATGAACTCAACACCGCTGCGGTGAGCGCGCTCGATGTTGTCGCCGAAGGGGAAGAACGCGTCTGAGCCGAGCGAAACGCCCTTCATGGTAGAGAGCCACTCCTTCTTCTCGTTGGCGGTGAATACGTCGGGCTTTACCTTGAAGATGTTCTGCCATGCGCCGTCGGCAAGTACGTCCATATAGTCCTCGCCGATGTACAGGTCGATAGCGTTGTCGCGGTCTGCGCGGCGGATATCGTCAACGAACTGTAATCCGAGCACCTGAGGGCTCTGACGGAGATACCAGTTGTCAGCCTTTGTGCCTGCGAGACGGGTGCAGTGTATTCTCGACTGCTGACCCGCGCCGATACCGATAGCCTGTCCGCCGCAGGCGTATGCTACGGAGTTGGACTGCGTATATTTGAGGGTTATCATAGCTATCGCGAGGTCGCGCTTTGCGCTCTCGGGGAGCGTCTTGTTCTCGGTCACGATATTGGCGAAAAGTTCGTCGTTGATGACAAGCTCGTTTCTGCCCTGCTCAAAGGTGATGCCATAGACCTGCTTGCGCTCGATAGGAGCGGGAGTGTAATCGGGGTCTATCTTTATGATGTTGTATGTGCCCTTGCGCTTGGACTTTAGTATCTCAAGAGCCTCGGGGTCATAGTCGGGCGCTATCACGCCGTCGGAGACCTCACGCTGTATCATCTTCGCGGTGGGGACATCTACCTTGTCGGAAAGCGATATGAAATCGCCGTAGGAGCTCATTCTGTCGGCTCCGCGTGCTCTCGCGTATGCGCAGGCAAGGGGAGAGAGCTCGCCCAGGTCATCTACCCAGTATATCTTTTTGAGTGTATCGGTAAGCTCGATGCCGACCGCGGCACCTGCAGGGGAAACGTGCTTGAAAGATGTGGCTGCGGGAAGTCCGGTAGCCTTTTTCAGCTCCTTGACGAGCTGCCAGCCGTTGAACGCGTCCATGAAGTTGATGTAGCCGGGTTTGCCGTTGAGCACCTCGATAGGAAGCTCGCCGTTCTCCATGAATATGCGCGAGGGCTTCTGGTTGGGGTTGTAGCCGTATTTGAGTTCGAGTTCAGTCATTTCAGTGTACCTCCGTTTAAGTCAGACGTTCTTGTTTACTATGCGTGAGTCGAATTTGCCGGTCTCGATGTCTATGTAGCGGGTGAACAGCGACACCTTGTTGTCCTTGTTGAGGTTCTCCCACACGAGCTTTGTGAAGTCGTCGAGGGAAAGGTCGGGGATAATTACGCGCTTGGGCTCGCCCTCGTAGCTCGGCAGCGGGTCGCCCGCGCCCTTGTAGGTGTGGATAAAGCGTCCCTCGCCGTTCTTGGGGCAGCTGTACGCGTAGGTATTGCGGATCGTGCATTCGGGGTCGCCGTCAAGGCTCTTGATGATATGCATAGCATAGTTCATGTTGCCGCCGTCGGCGTGAACTATGCCCGATATGCGGGGAGTGAAATTGGGCTTGTCGTCCTCGAACTCGCGGAAACGCAGGGACTGCTCAAAAGTCTGCTGCTTGTCCATCTGCTCGTAGATAGTATCGGTCTGGTCGCCGTTGGTCACAATGGTCTTTGTGCCGAGCACTTTTACGGGTGCGTAGATTATAAGGTGGGGGTCAACCATTTTCGATGGGTCGAACGCCTGAGTGCGGATACCTGTGCCGTCCTCAACGAACACGCGGTTGCGGCTGTTCTCGCTGCGTCCCATGATGAAGTACGCGATAACGGCGTTTTTGCCGTCGGGTGATTTGCCGAGGATAATTCCTCTGCCGTGGTATTCGAGACTGTTAAGCTCCTTTTCAATGCTTATAAGCTCCATGTGGTTCTCCTTTCACTGCCTGTCAACTATTGCTATGCCGTTTTCTACCTTTATCCTGCCGTCGCAGAAGAGCCGTACCGCCTCGGGCAGTATCTTCCACTCTGCCTGCTCCATGACGCGCTTCTGAAGTATCTCGGGAGTGTCGCCGTTCTGCACCTCTACTGCTTTTTGCAGTATTATGGGGCCGCCGTCACACTCCTCGGTGACGAAATGCACTGTAGCTCCCGTGAGCTTCACGCCCTTTTTCAGAGCCTCCTCATGCACCTTCAGTCCGTAGTAGCCCTTCCCGCAGAATGACGGGATAAGCGCGGGGTGAACGTTTATCATTCTGTACGGGTAAGCTCTGCATACCTGCTCGTCGAGAATGGTCATGAACCCCGCATACACCACGAGGTCGGCTTCCGATTCATTGAGTGCCTCCACCATTGCCTTGCTGTACGCGGCAATATCAGGGTACGCCTTTCTTTCCAGCACTTTCGTTCTTATGAAATTGTCCTTTGCGCGTTTTAGCGCATACGCGTCGGGCTTCGAGGATATAACGCAGGTTATGCTGCCGTCGCCCAGCTCGCCGCGCTTCTGTGCGTCGATAAGCGCCTGGAGGTTCGTTCCGCCGCCGGACACGAGTACGGTGATATTCTTCATTTCATGCTCCTTGTGAAAGCCGCGGGCGCTGCACCTGCTTCGGGTCGCAGCGCCCGTTTGCTTACTGTATTACGATAGCCTTGTCGGTCTTGTCTATCGTGCCTATCCTGTATGCCTTGCAGCCGTCGGCGTTCAGCACCTCGACAGCCTTGTCCGCGTCAGCCTCAGGTACGACAACAGACATACCGATGCCCATGTTGAATGTATTGAACATATCGTGCTCGCTTATGCCGCCGCGCTCCTGAAGAAGCGTGAAGATATACGGTATCTCCCAGCTTCCCTTGTTTATCACGGCAGTGAGACCCTCGGGTATCGACCGCGGGATATTCTCGTAAAATCCGCCGCCTGTGATGTGGCTTACGGCTCTCACATCGACCTTGCTTATAAGGTCGAGCATGGGCTTCACGTACAGCTTTGTGGGCGTGAGCAGCGTTTCACCGAGAGTTCTCCCGTCGGGGAGCTTCTCGTCAAGCACCTCGCGCTTGTCTATGCCGAACACCTTGCGCACCAGCGAGAAACCGTTGGAATGTACTCCCGAGGAGGCAAGGCCGATCACCGCGTCGCCCTTTGTTACCTTTGAGCCGTCGATTATTCTGCGCTTGCTTACTATTCCCACGGAGAAACCGCCGACATCGTACTCGTCCTCGGGCATAAGACCCGGGTGCTCGGCAGTCTCGCCGCCGATGAGCGCGCAGCCGGACTCCACACAGCCGTCCGCGATGCCCTTGACGATAGACGCTATCTTCGCGGGCTCGTTCTTCCCGCAGGCGATGTAGTCCAGGAAATACAGCGGTCTCGCGCCGCAGCAGATAATATCGTTCACGCACATAGCCACCGCGTCGATGCCGATAGTGTCATGCTTGTCCAGCAGAAACGCAAGCTTTATCTTCGTACCTACGCCGTCGGTGCCGGATACCAGCACCGGGTCGTCGAATTCCTTCGGGTCGAGCTCGAACAGACCGCCGAATCCGCCGATACTGTCGATAGCGCCCTTTATGCGGGTGCGCTCAACGTGCTCCTTCATGAGCCTTACCGCCTCGTAACCCGCGGTAACGTCAACGCCCGCAGCCTTATAGCTTTCGGAATGACTATCTTTCATAAAATGTTCCTCTCAGTCGTTATCGGTGCGCCGCGATGCGGCACTGTTTTTATTCTTTTCCGTTCCAGCAGTATGTGCAGAGCTTGCACTCGTCGAGCCCTACGGCTCTTTCCGTGCCGGAGAGGGACTGGAACTCCAGCGATGTGAGCTTCAGCCGCTTGCATATCTCGTCACGAAGGTACTTTCCGCGCTCCGTGGTCGAATCGCTGTACTCGGATATGTATTTCACGCCCTCGGTGCCTTCCTTCTCGTGGATTATCTGTCTCGCGATAAGGTCGAGCTCCGAGTTGCTGCGTGAGAAGTTGAGGTACTTGCAGCCGAACATTATCGGCGGGCATGCGGAGCGCATATGCACTTCCTTTGCGCCGTTCTCGTACAGGAACTCCACGGTCTCGCGCATCTGGGTGCCGCGGACTATGCTGTCATCGACGAACAGCAGCTTTTTGCCCTCTATAAGTTCATGCACGGGGATAAGCTTCATCTTTGCCACCTTGTTGCGCATAGCCTGATTCTGGGGCATGAAGCTTCTCGGCCATGTGGGGGTGTACTTGATGAACGGGCGCGCAAAGGGTATGCCGCTCTTGTTGGCATACCCTATCGCGTGTGGTATGCCGGAATCCGGAACTCCGCAGACGTAGTCAACGTCCGGGAGCCGTCCGTTCTTTATGTCTGTCTCCGCCATTATCTCGCCGTTGCGGGCGCGCATGACTTCAACGTTCACACCCTCATACACGGCGTTCGGATAGCCGTAATAAGTCCAGAGGAACGTGCATATATTCATATCGTCCGTGCCTTCGCACAGGGTCTCGCAGCCGTCGGCTGTGAGCTTTATTATCTCGCCTGGACGAAGCTCCCTGAAGGTCTGATAGCCGAGTTTCTGATAAGCGAATGACTCAAATGAAAGGCAGAACCCGTCGCTTCGCTTTCCGATTATGACCGGAAGCCGTCCGCGCTTGTCCCTTGCCGCGATGATGCTGTCGCTTGTCATTATCATGAGCGTAAGGGTGCCTTCTGTCTTCTCCTGTGCGTACTTTATTCCCTCGGTGAAACTGTCCTTCTGCGCTATCAGAGCGCCTATCAGAGCGCTGGAATTGACATTTCCGCTGCTCATGGTCTCGAAGCTCGCACAGCCGTTTTCCAGGAGCTCGCTGTGGAGCTGTTTTGCGTTGCTGATGACGCCGACATTACAGACCGCGTACAGTCCGAGCTTGGAGTTTACGAGTATCGGCTGGGGGTCGGAGTCGCGTATGCAGCCTATGCAGAGCTTTCCGCGCATATTTGACGCGTCGTTCTCGAATTTTGTTCTGAACGGCGAGTTCTCAATGCTGTGGATACTTCTCTGGAACCCCATTTCGGGGTCATACGCTGCCATACCTCCGCGTCTTGTGCCGAGGTGGGAGTGGTAGTCGGTGCCGAAGAATACATCGGAAATACAGTCGTTATGCGAGATCGCGCCGAAAAAACCGCCCATAGTTGATCTTTCCTTTCGTTAGCGGCTCATTCGCCGAAAATTCTTCTTCTTATCTCCTTGTAAGCGTCCTCAACGCCGCCCATATCTCTGCGGAAACGGTCCTTGTCGAGCTTCTCGTGGGTCTTGGAATCCCAGAAACGGCAGGTGTCGGGGCTTATCTCGTCCGCGAGGAGGATCTGACCCTTGAAACGGCCGAATTCTATCTTGAAGTCGATAAGGTCGATTCCTATTTCCTTGAAGTATTTCAGCATGAACTCGTTTACCTTGAACGCGTATTTTGCGATAGTGTCGAGCTCTTCCTTTGTCGCGATGCCGAGGGCGAGCGCGTAGTAGTCATTGATGAACGGGTCGCCGAGGTCGTCGTTCTTGTAGCTGTATTCGAGGATAGGAGTGAGCAGAGCCTTGCCCTCCTCAACGCCCATGCGCTTTGAGAAACTGCCTGCGGCTACATTTCTGATGATGACCTCAAGCTGTACGATCTCGACCTTCTTTACGAGAGTCTCGCGGTCGCTGAGTTCCTTCACAAGGTGCGTGGGAATGCCCTCCTTCTCAAGCAGTCCGAACATATAGTTGGTCATCTTGTTGTTGATAACGCCCTTGCCTTCGATAGTGCCTTTCTTTAGACCGTTGAAAGCTGTTGCGTCGTCCTTGTACGATACGATCACGAGATCGGGGTCGTCCGTAGCGAATACCTTCTTTGCTTTTCCTTCGTAGAGCTGTTCCTTCTTTTCCATGGTAAGTTGTCCTTTCTCGGTTATATTTCTTTTACAGTTTCCTGCATTTTCCTGTCTGCGTCAAGGTTTTTCTGATGCTGCTGTTCCTTGAATTCTGCGTACTTTTCCGCGAGCTCGTCATCGGAAACGGCAAGTATCTGCACTGCGAGGTAGCCCGCGTTAGCAGCGCAGTCGATCCCGACTGTGGCTACGGGAACTCCTGGGGGCATCATCACCGACGAAAGCAGTGAATCCACGCCTTCGAGCGCTTTAGCCTTTACGGGAAGCGCTATCACGGGGAGCGTAGTGTTAGCCGCGAGAGCTCCCGCAAGGTGAGCAGCCATTCCCGCCGCGCCTATCAGAACACCGAACCCGTTGTCTCTCGCGTTTCTGGCGAATGCGCCTGTCTCGGCGGGCGAGCGGTGGGCTGAGAAAACGTGCATCTCGAACGGCACGCCGAACTGTTTCAAAGCTTCGGCAGCCTTTCTTACTACGGGAAGATCGCTGTCACTTCCCATTATTATCGCAACTTTTTTCATATTTCTGCCTTTCCCGGCAATAAATGGAATATACCATTAAATATATAATACAACATATTGACCGGAGGCAATACTCCGCACAAGATGTTGTATATTGCCGAAATTAAAAACTACACTCTTATTTTACAATATTTAAGGCTCAAATTCAAGCGTTTTCAGAAAATAAATTCCACATTTTTTGATTTGCGGAGTATTATAAAACGGTGATATTGCACAATGGCAGCCTGTTGAAAGTTTGGTTGAAAGTCGGTTGAAAGAATTATTTAGCTAAAATATACTCCAAAACAGCGATTTTTTGCTTAATATTTAGGCTAAAAGCGGTTACAAAGGTATTACAAATTAGTGCATTTTCACTCAGTAAACGATTACAAATTTGATGTTAAATTTTTCGTTGAAACTGACTAAACAGCAGGGTGAAAATGTCTGAAAAACTGTGTGAAAATTAGGCGGTCAAAAAAGCGAAAACGATGTGATGAAATTCGGAAAAGCGTGTAAAATAAATGATTTGCGGATTTTGCAATATATTTTATAATCTAACGATAATGCGATACGTCAAAATGAACAAACAAAAGCTGTGAATACGTTTGCTGTAAACGATTTCTGAAATCGCTCCGGAAATTTTTTTGAAAAAGGACTTGCAAAATGACTAAATTTGTGATATAGTTACAAATGAAATTACGGGACATAATTTAAGCGATGTGTCCGACAGTAATTTGTAAATCACAAAAGGTCATTAAATGACCGAATCTTTTGGAGGAAAGAACTATGAAGAAAAGAATAGCTTCCGCTCTCCTCGCTTCCGCAGTTATTCTCTCGGTAGCAGGATGCGGCACCAACACACCGGCAACAACAACAGCAGCAGCCGGCGGCAACGACGCAGCTTCTACAACAGCAGCAGCAGCTGACACAACAGCAGCTGACAACGGCGGCGCAGCTCCCGCAGGCAATGTTGACAACAGCGGCACAACATTCAACATCCGTGCATGGAACGAAGAGTTCAAGGGCTTCTTCGAGAAGTATATGCCCGGCTACGATGCAGCTGCTCAGACACTTGACGGTGTTA
>JAGBLA010000159.1 GCA_017635675.1 Ruminiclostridium sp. | reverse complement strand
CTTGCGGTTGAGTTCCTCAAGGAAATCCTCATCTACTTTTTTGCAGTATGTATGCTCACGGTCGGGATTGACTTTCAGAGCCTTGTATATCAAGTCCTCTTTCGCTCTCATGATGTTTGTCAGATTACGAAGTGCCAGTGCATCATAAGGCGCACCGTTTACATGAACGTGAATACCACAGCTGTTATTAGCCAAAGCGCCGTTGTGCCTCAGATCTCTCACCAATTGCTGTATCGTGGGAATGTCATCATAAACACATATCGGTGTCACAAATTCGACGGAGTAAGCGGAACCTGCTTCATTTCCATTTCTGTCGATACAATCAATGCTTGCGTCCTTTACTATCTTCCATGTTCGACCGACGTTATCACGGATACTGTAAGAGTCATAACAGCCGCCGGTATGATAATAGCTTGTACCGAAATAGTCCGCGATGACCTCTGCCGCTCTTTCTCTTGTAAGCCCCGTGAGCTCTATTTCGACTCCAAACTTTTGGTCTTGTATCGTATTATTTCACCTCCCGAAGAAAGAGCCGCCGATCTCTCGACAGCTCTTTCGGAAATATTTATCTTCCACCCGCAGACCCGAACAGCGCAGCCTTATGCGGCGGAGCGGTCACGCAGAGACAATACCGTTCATTACCGCATTTGTACAAACACACTCCGCGTTGCGGATAGCGGATTATCGCGTACTCTGAGTTTTCGAGCTGCAATGTGTCTGTGTAAAACTTGGCATCTACCGCTCCGGCATAGAATATGAACTGATGTGTCGGAATCGAGAACAGCGGTTTTGTCAGCTCCTTTATGTGTTCCTGACAGAAGTCCTCAAGGTTCTGCGATGCGAGTATGACCGAAGATTCCTTCTTACGAACACGTTTCATGAAGTTGCGGATATATTCTACAGCCGTGAGGTTGCTCAAAAAGAGGTAGAACTCATCAAGGCTTGCGACCGTGTTTCCTTTGGTCAGCAGCTCGTTTGACATATATGAAAGCACATTGAACAGCAGAGCATTTCGGATATTCTTTGAAGCCTGAAGCAGACCCTTGACACCGAATGTAACGAACTTGCCGTCTGTTATATTCGTGTAGCCGTTGAAGAATTTTGACTCTGCGCCCATGCATAGGGAATGAAGTCCGAGACATATATTCTGCAAGGTTTTCTCGTCATAAAGATTTTTCTTCTTCGCGTCATAATTCTTGTACTCGCTTTCCAGCAGTTCATACAGATCGGCAAGGACAGGGTAATCGGTAGCCTTGAAACGGGAGAAGTCACTGTTATCGGAGATCCCGAATTTCTCATAAAGTTTCAGCAGCATGATCTCTATCGTGTCGATCTCTCTGTCCGAGAAATCCTTATAACAGCGGAAAAAGTCGCGCAGGAACGAAATGTGCTGACTAAGCTTGGTCTTTGCCTTGAACGCTTCGGGAACTTCCTCACCGTCATCGGAGCTGCCGTCGTCCCATGATTTTGGTTCAAGCACATTGATGATGTACTGTCCGTCCATAAGGTCAATGAAACAGCCGCCGAGATTGGCGGTCAGCTCCTTG
>JAGBLA010000158.1 GCA_017635675.1 Ruminiclostridium sp. | reverse complement strand
AGAGCTTTTCAGTCTGCTTCTTGAGACCTGCTACGTTCTTACGCATAGCCTCGTTTGCGTTCATTGCGCTAATGTTGTGCTGTACTACCATTCCCATAATTGTTCCTCCTTGATTTTCCGGGCGTTCACCATGGGTCGGTTTCGCGCCCTACCCGCCATAGTTCCTTTACGGCGAGTCCGTTGTGATTTGATTTGTACTCTTTTAGTACAAAGTTTAATAAATGATCTGCGATTTGTGTTTTGGGTATGCGGCTTCTGCAAGTCAGCTACTCTCGCAATAACAAAGGCTTTTCATTAAGCGCACCTTCATTCACCGCTTACATAAATCTTATCGGCAGGAATTTCTAAAACTTTAGCGCAAAATTAAAAAATTCTACAACTTTATTCATCTCCTACAATTGTAAGAGCCTGTAGTTGTAGAAACTGCACATATATTTGTATAATTATTCCTCTAACGAAATATCAGGATATTTTTTCAAAAGCTTGGATTCCTTCTGAGATAACTCCGATACGGTGTCTTTGTATTTTAAGTCATTGGGAGCCGGATACTCACATGGGGTTATCTCGCCCCGGTATAATTGTTCAATTATTGACTTCATTGTAGTTTTCCTCCGTAATCATAGTGTTACAAACCTATGCCACCGTATCTTGTCTGTTGATACGGTTTTGGAAAACTTCTTAATGGGAGTTTAACGCGGGGACGGGGGCGGCGCCCCAATCTGTTCTCTCTGTTCCTCTCTGTCAGGTCTTGGCGTAGGCTGCCTTGACGCTGACGCCGTCTATCCTGCCGAGCTTGCCGCTGAGAGCGGAGATCTCGGTCTGCGGGGCATCGACGGCGACGCTGATGATGCTGATACCCTTCTGACGGTAGGGGATACCCATTCTGCCGATGATGACAGAGCTGTACTCGTGGAGCACAGCATTGACTTTTTCGGCGGAATCGGGCTTTTCAACGATAATTCCGATGACTGCTACGCGGGTGTCCATAGGTGCCTCCGTTTACTTCATGTTGAGCTTTCTGACGTCTGTACCCTCGGAGAAGGTAATAGCGTTGTAAACGAACATAACGCTGTCATAATCCTTGACCTTGACATAGGACGAATAGCCTGTGTTGATAAGGCGCAGGTCGAGCACGTCGATGCGGCTGAAATGCGATGTCAGGAACGGCAGCAGAGAGTGAGCGTAACTGTCCTTGAACATCAGCAGAGTGGGTCCCTCGGTGCCTGTCTCGATGCTCATGTAGGGGGTGTTGGGGCCGAGGAAGGAGCTGTACTTGTCCTTGACGTCGAGATACTCGCGGAAATAAAGGCTGTCGTAGCGCTTAAGACCGCCGCCCTTGCCGTCGTTTATCGAGAGCTTTATGCTCCTCTCGCCTTTAAGGTGATAGTAATCCATGATGTCGGGGGTCACGCTGTCGTCAAGGGTCTTTGAGTACAGCGTGCCGCGGAAACTGTCGGAGGCGTGCTCGATGTCGTATTCTCCCAGCTCGCAGGGCTTGAAGCCCATTGCTTTCGCCGCGTCGTAGTACGCGAGATACGCGCCGAAGCTTGTCCAGTGATGGTCGGTGCGGTAGTAGATGTAGTCGTCCTTGTGGAGCTTCATTGTGGGTATTACATTTATCGTCTGTATCGTGTCGAGCCCCTCGCGGCAGTATTCAAGCAGCTCGCTCTGACTTCCTATGGGCGCGCAGGATGGGAACAGGTCGGAATACACCTCCTGCGAGGTAGGGGCAAGCAGGAAGTACATCTGCTTGTCGGGGTACGCGGCGGCGAATTTGTTCATAGCCTTGAGGTGCTTGTCTATAAATTCGCTGTTGTAGCCCTCCCATATCTGCATCATGCGGTCGCTGTCGGTATAAACGCCGTTCACATCGACCTTGCCGATAAGGCGTTCGGTACCGTTGCGCACCTTTATCCACTGCTCGCGCCCGAAAAAGCGGTCGGAGAACCAGCTCTCGATGCCTTTCATGAGCGAGCGGTCTTTGTATTTGCTCACCGACACCTCGGGAAATACCGCGAGATTGCGGTTCTCGTTCTCCGAGAAGGGCGCGGGCTCACTTGGCAGGTTCACGAAGGTCAGCACCGTGAACGACACCAGCGTAAGCGCGAACAGTGCGATCGTGATAATTTTATACAATTTGCCTTTCAACTTCATGTTTATACTCTCCGTTTTAGCGTTTCGCTTTTATGACCGAATGTAAATGCAGTTTAAGCGCCGCCGTCAGAAATTAAAGTACAGGAACGGGTTGTAGGACGCATCCACAAGATATGCTGTACAAAG
Source organism: Ruminiclostridium sp. (assembly GCA_017635675.1). Taxonomy (GTDB): domain Bacteria; phylum Bacillota; class Clostridia; order Oscillospirales; family Ruminococcaceae; genus Ruminiclostridium_E. The sequence continues at coordinate 8,235 of JAGBLA010000158.1, read as the reverse complement.
CAGGAACACCGCAATCTTGCATATCGGCATTGCCGCGTGAACGACGGCGGGGAAACGCTTTTCGGTGTGCTCCACGATTATCTTCCACGCGTCGGTGGCGGCGAAGATGCCGAACACGAGCACTACGCCGTAGTTCAGGAACAGATACACCGATGTGTTGTCGTAGAGCGTGCCCGAGGCTCCGAACATATCCGCGATGTACGCGCCCGCAGTGCCGATGTCGGGGGACGCGAACAGCACCCAGCCCAGCATTACAAGCAGCATGGTGTAGAGCCAGCTCAGCAGCGTCGGCAGCTTCTCCAGCACCTTGCCGAGGAACAGCCTTTCAAGTATTATGAACACGCCGTAAAGCACTCCCCATACTATGAACGTCCAGTTCGCGCCGTGCCAGATACCCGTCAGCAGCCACACGATGCCGAGGTTCAGTATAGTGCGCGGAAGCCCCTTGCGGTTGCCGCCGAGGGGGATATACACATAGCTCCTGAACCACGCGCCGAGAGTGATGTGCCAGCGCCGCCAGAACTCCGATACGCTCTTCGAGAGGTAGGGGTAGTTGAAGTTCTCGGGGAACGTGAAGCCCATCATCTTTCCGAGACCTATCGCCATGTCGGAATAGCCCGAAAAGTCGAAGTATATCTGAAGCGTGTAGGCGAGTATGCCGAGCCACGCGGTCGCCGCGGAAACGGGAGAGCCCGTCCGCACATCGGCAAGCACCGTGTCCCACAATGCGCCGACGCTGTTGGCGATAAGCACCTTCTTGCCCATACCCGTGATAAAGCGGACGATGCCCTCGTAAACCTTGTCTATGTCTATCGTTCGTGAGTTGAGCTCCTTCGAGATGTCGGAGTAGCGGACGATGGGTCCCGCCACGAGCTGGGGGAACAGCGTCACGAACGCGCCGAAGCTCACGGGGTTCTTCTGCACCTCTATCTCTCCGCGGTACATATCTATCGTGTAGGACATGGACTGGAAGGTGAAGAAGCTGATGCCGATAGGAAGCGTGTTTATCGGAAGCTCGGGTATTCCGAGGAAGTCCAGCTTGGACGCGTCGATCTCCGTGCCGAACCACGCGTTTATGTTCTCAAAGGCAAAACCGCTGTACTTGAATACCGCAAGCAGCGACAGGTTCATGACGACGGACACGATGAGCGCGAGCCGCCGTATGTGACGGTTCCCGCCCCACTTCCATATCACGAGCCCCGCGCAGTAGTCTATGAGTGTGGATATGAGCATGACGATGATATAGAACGGCTCGCCCCACGCGTAGAAAATAAGGCTCGTCAGCAGCAGCACCGCGTTTTTGAAGCTTTTCGGGACGATGTAGTATATCGTGAGAGTTCCGACAAGGAACATGAAAAGAAATACAAGACTTGAAAAAACCATAATATCCTCTGTAATCGGTCATAAAGCGTTTGAACGAACAGTACCATTATATAACATTGCCCCGCGTTTGTCAATAATTATCGGACTGCGGGCGAAAGTAACGTTTGACTAATCGGATAAAATGTGTTATAATAAAATAGAATAAACTTCAAGGGCTGATGACCATGAGCAAGACGATATATCCCATATCCGCGGAGGCGGAGGCTCTGCCGCTGCGGCTCGACTGCATAAGCAGCAGTGACAGTCTGCGCCCTGTCAGTTTCTTAAAGGGCGACGGGAGCCACACATTTATATTCACCCGCGGCGGCGAGGGCGTCGTGACTGCGAGCGAGCAGTCGTTTCGGCTTTCCCGCGGGAGCTTTATCTTCATACCCGAAGGAACGCCCTTCACTCTCGCACCCGAGGGCAGCGACCTTGCGGCGGACAGGGTGCATATAAGCGGCGGCTCGTCCGCACAGCTGCTCCGACAGCTCGGATTTGAACGCGTCATGCTCACCGAGGGCGCGGACACGGAAAACTGCGATAACCTGTTTTCCCAGCTTATGGCGGCGGCGGAGCGTACCATACCCGACATGAACATAGTCTCATCGCTGCTGTACGCATTCCTGCTTGCCGCGGGAAAGGCTGCGAGGACTGCGGGCACGCCCGTGTTCACGGGCAGCATAGCGGGCTCGGTAGAGCACATGGATAAGCACTACGGCGAGGATATCTCCTTAGAACGCTTAGCGCAGATAAGCGGCGTGTCGCTTCAGCATTTCTGCCGTGTGTTCCGCTCACAGCTCGGCATGAGACCTATGGAATATTTAGCGCGGCGCAGGGTGGCGGCAGCAAAGATACTGCTCACCGAGACCGACGGCAGGATAGGCGACATCGCAGCTGCGGTGGGCTTTGAGGACAGTAATTATTTTGGCATAACATTCAGAAAATATGAGGGCGTTTCGCCCACGGAATACCGCAAAGAGCGCGGTATAACCGAAAAATAAGCGCGAAAGGGGGAGAAGCCGTGAAGCTTACGGAGGATAAGCTCGCCTCCGCCATTAAGGCGGGAAATTTCAGCAGGGTATATTACATCTACGGCAAGGAGCCGTTCCTTATAAATATGTACGTTGACAGGATAATCGAAAAGGCTGTCGGAGCCGACGCGAATGACTTCAACCTCCGCCGTTTCGAGGGAAACCCCGACCCGGATATGCTGTCGGACGTGGTGGATACGCTGCCTGTATTCACCGAGTACAAGGTGGTGACGGTGAAGGATTTCAGCACCGAGACCCGCACGACATCAACGGATAAGCAGTACCTTGAAATAGTCGGGAATGTGCCTGAGAGCGCGATACTCGTGTTCTACTGCATAAATATCGAGCCCGACGAGAAAAAGGCGCGGACGAAGAAATTCATAGACGCAGTGAACAAGGCGGGAACGGTCTGCTCAATAGACGCCATGAAGGCTCCGAAGATAGCGGCGCTTTGCGTCAAAAAGGCAGCTAAAGAGGGAGTGGTCATCTCCGACGGCGACGCGCTGTTCCTCACCGAACGCGTGGGCGGAAAGATGCAGGCGGCAAGCGATGAGACCGCAAAGCTGATAAGCTACGTCGGAAACGGAGGAGTTATCGACCGCGGAACGATAGAGCTGCTGGTGCCGAAACTCCTTGAGGCGGAAGCCTATGACCTTGCGGACGCCATAAACGCGGGCAGGCGCGCCGACGCGTACCGCATAATCGACGAGCTTTTCCGCAAGCAGGTGGAAGCCGTGCAGATAATGGCGGCGCTGTCGGGTACATTCTTTGATATGTACTGTGCGAACCTCGCAAAAAACAACGGTATCGGCGCAAATGAAGCCACCAAGCTCTTCGGGCATTACGGCGGCAAGGCGTGGGTATTCACGAACCATATATACCCGCCTGCGGCGCGGCTTGACACGGCTTATCTTCGTGAGACTGTGAGGATACTCTCGGAGACGGACATCGAGCTCAAATCCATTCCCGTTGACGGCAGAGTGCAGGTGGAAAAGGCGGTAACGCGGCTTTTCGAGTGCCGTGAAAGGCGCGGCAGATGAGCGGGCGGGAGCGTATAAAGCTCGATATGCCCGTGATAGTCGAGGGAAGATATGACAAGATAAAGCTTGAGAGCGTGATAGACGCTGTGATAATCACGACCGACGGCTTCGGGATATACAGAAACCGCGAAAAGCGTGAGCTTATACGGCGGTACGCGGAAAAGACAGGGGTCATAATACTCACCGACAGCGACGGCGCGGGGTTTCAGATACGAAACAGTCTTAAAGGCTGCATAGGCTCGGGGCGGGCGGTGAACATCTACATACCCGACGTTTTCGGCAAGGAGCGCCGCAAGGTCAAGCCCTCAAAGGAGGGCAAGCTCGGGGTGGAGGGCATAGACCCGGATACCCTGCGCAAAGCCTTTGAGGACGCGGGAGTCATAGGCGGGAGCGCGCCGCGGACGGAATGGATAGACAAGGAGCGGCTGGTGAGCGACGGGCTATCGGGGGGCGACAACAGCTCGGGACTTCGGAAAGCTTTGTGCGCACTGCTGGGGCTGCCGGAGAGAATGTCCGCGAAAGCGCTGCTCGAAGCGCTCAACACGCTGTACAGCGAGGAGGATTACACCGCCGCGCTGAAAAAGATAATGGAGAACTGACATGGTAGCATCTAAAGCATGGGACTGGAAGAACATAACCAGCGAATCATGGCTCAAGCCCTCGGAGGACAGCTTTTACTACGCCGAGAAGTGGCGCGGCGAGGGCAGGAAAAGCCTGCTCGACCTCGGCTGCGGCATGGGACGGCACTCGATATTCTTCGACTCGAAGGGGTTCAGGGTCACCGCTATCGACCTGTCGGAATACGGCGTGAACAACCTTCGTGAGTGGCAGAAGAGAAACGGCACGGACTTCCGCGCGGTGGTGGGCGACATGAATAAGCTGCCATTCGCGGACAACGCCTTCGACTGCATCTATTCCTACCACGTTGTGTCCCACACCGACAGCGAGGGCATAAAGCAGATAATGAGCGAGATACGCCGTGTATTAAAGCCCGGCGGGGAGATATACTTCGACCTTTGCTCAAAGCGCGCATGGCAGTTCACAGAATGCATCGGTGAGCGCATAGACGACAGCACCATACGCTTCGTGGGCGGGCCCGAGGACGGCATACCCCATTACTTCGCTGACGAGGAAAGCGTCCGCGAGCTTCTGAGCGGGTTCCGCATAAATGTCCTCAGGCACGTTGAAACGCTGAAAACTCCTCTGTACAACGCGTCGGGCTCACACTGGTTCGCTGAAGCCGACGCGGAAAAGCCCGATGTAAGACCCGACTTTTCCGATGTTATCGGCAGGAGCGTAAGCGGCAGTATCGACCGCCCGCTTGGGTCGGCGCACCCGAGAGTGCCTGATATGATATACCGGGTGAACTACGGATATGTGGAGGGAGTTTTCGCGGGGGACGGCTCTGAACAGGATATATACCTCCTCGGAGTGAGCGAGCCGCGCGGGACATTCTCGGGAAAGGTCATCGCGGTATGGCACCGTCTCAACGATGTTGAGGACAAGTGGATAGTAACGCCCGACGGCGCGGATATTCCCGATGACGAGATACTGCGGGCAATAGATTTTCAGGAAAAATACTTTGACGGGGAGCTGATAAGATGAAAAAGATACTTATGATAACAACGGGCGGCACCATTGCAGGGCTGAATTCGGGTTTCGGTATCGCGCCGAAGCTGGTGGGAGAGCGGCTCAAACCCGCTATAGAGGGAATCGAGGTCACGGCGCTCGACCTGTTCTCCATAGACAGCACCGACATCATGCCGATACACTGGCGCAGAATGTACAACACGATAAACGAGAACCTGCCGCTTTACGATGGGATAGTGATACTTCACGGCACGGACACCATGGCTTACACCGGCGCGGTGCTCGCTTTCACGGTGGAGACGGACAAGCCGATAGTGCTTACCGGCTCGATGCTGCCCTACGATGCCGCGGACAGCGACGCGCCCGGAAATATAGAACAGGCGGTGCGGACAGCTGCCGGGGACGAGTATAAGGGAGTTCATCTCGCGTTCGCGGGGCGCGTGATAAACGGTGCCGACATAATAAAGGTGAGCGGCTTTGAAAAGGACGCGTTCCGCAGCTACTCGGGCTTTGTGCCGCGGAAAAAGTACAAATTCCCCGAGCGCAACGGTATGTTCCCCGCTGTGGTGCGGCTCACGCCGTTCACCTACGGGCTCGACATAATGTCCGTGGCGCAGGACAGAGCCGGCATAGTCGTAGAGACCTACGGCGCGGGCGGTATTCCCGATAACGAGATAACCCTCGTGCTTTCCGAGCTTTCAAAGACCATGCCTGTCATCGTGACTACACCCTGTCTCGGCGGCACCGACCTCGGAAGATACGAGGTAGGAAGACGCGCCCTCGATGTAGGTGCAGTCGATGCGGACAAGCGCTCGACCGAGTGCGCGGCGGCGGAGATGTGGCTCAGCACAAATCAGTGAATTATGCAACTTTGACAGTTTAATCTTGCAAAAACGGGAAAAAGGCGTTAAAAAGCCGATTTTCCCGTTATTTTGTTGACAAAAGCATTTCATGGTAATATAATGTAGATACTCCCCCTTTTTCCGCTCCATAAGCCGAAGTTCGGGAGGTGCCGAAAATTCAGAAATACGATAAACGGAGAGAAATGAAATGTCAGAAATAGCACTCAGCGACAAGAGCAACCTGCTCGAACAGGACCCGTACAGATACGAGCTTCAGGACGTTTCCGCCCCGGAGCTTTTCCGCGAGATGTTCCCATATACCGAGGTGCCGAAGATAGCCTATAACTATCGCCGCGTGCCGATGAACGTTCCCGAGAAGCTGTATATAACCGATACCACCTTCCGCGACGGTCAGCAGTCACGCGCGCCTTATACCACCGAGCAGATGGTGCATATCTATGAGCTTCTGCATAAGCTCGGCGGAAAGAACGGCATTATCCGTCAGACCGAGTTCTTCGTTTACTCCGAAAAGGACAGAAAAGCTCTCGAAAAGTGCATGGAGCTGGGATATGACTTTCCCGAGATAACCACATGGATACGCGCCACAAAGTCGGATTTTGCCCTCGTCCGCGACATCGGCATAAAGGAAACCGGCATACTCGTGAGCTGCTCGGACTATCACATATTCAACAAAATGGGGCTCACCCGCAAGCAGGCGCTTGATAAGTACATCGGCATAGTCTCCGACGCGATCGAAGCGGGACTTCGCCCGCGCTGCCACTTTGAGGACATTACCCGCGCGGATTTCTACGGATTTGTAGTGCCTTTTGCCTCCGCGCTCATGCGGCTTTCGGAGCAGAGCGGCATTCCCATAAAGATACGTGCCTGCGACACCATGGGCTACGGGGTTCCGTTTCCCGGAGTTGCGCTGCCGAGAAGCGTTTCAGGCATAATCTACGGCTTGCAGCACTATGCGGGAGTTCCCTGTGAGATGCTTGAATGGCACGGTCACAACGACTTCTACAAGGGCGTGGTGAACGCTTCGACGGCATGGCTGTACGGCGCGCAGGCAGTGAACTGCTCGCTGCTTGGCATAGGCGAGAGGACAGGCAACGTGCCGCTTGAAGCCATGGTATTCGAGTATGCTCAGCTCCGCGGCACCTTTGACGGCATGGAGCCCCGCGTCATCACCGAGATAGCGGACTATATAGTAAAAGAGACCAACTATGACCTTCCGCCCATGACGCCGTTCGTGGGCAGGAACTTCAACCTCACCCGCGCGGGAATACACGCCGACGGGCTGCTCAAAGACCCCGAGATATACAACATCTTCGACACCGAGACTATCCTTGACCGTCCGCCGCTTGTGGCTGTGAGCAACGTTTCGGGTCTCGCGGGCATAGCTCTGTGGATAAACAACTACTACCGCCTGCCTGCCGATAAAGCGGTGAGCAAGAAGGAGCCCTTCATCGCTGAGATAAAGGAGTGGATAGACGCTCAGTACGAAGCGGGTCGCGTGACCGTCATAAGCGATGAGGAAATGACAGAGCAGATACGTATCCACGGCAGCGAGTTTCTGAAAAGTATATCGGAATATACCGGCGCTTGACAAAGTATCGGGTATCTGCTATAATAGATACGAGGGAATTGTTCGGACAGACAGGAAAGGACAAGAAATATGAAAATTTGTAACAACTGTGGAGCCGAGAATAAAAACGAAAATGTATTTTGCAGCACCTGCGGAGGGAACAGCTTTTCCGAGCCGCTCAGCCCCGATATGCCGTCAGCAGCCGCTCAGCAGCCCGTACCGCCTTCTCCCCCGCCGCCTGTACAGCCGATAATACCGAGAAAGCCTTTCGGCATCTTCGATGTCATGACGATTCTCGGATTTGTTTCGAGCCTTGTGGGACTTTTCTGCATCTGGGTAGTGCTTGAACCCCTTGCGGTCATCTCTTCCATATTGGGATTCTTCAAAGGCTCAAGATATAAAGGACTTGCCGCCGCAGGATTTGTGATAGCGCTTATAGCTTTCCTTATCCAGCTTTTCACCGCTCTCTACAACGGTAATATCATCGGCAAGTGGGCTATCCAGGGCGTTTTCCACTGAGCAGACAGAGGACAGAGAGAGACAGAGAGAACAGAAGAACAGAAAGACAGAAAGACAGATTGGGGCTCTTGACGCACTTGCCTTTTATCGCGTCGTCCATGCCGCGTTTTGGGCAAGTGCTTGGTGCCTCCTGCACCACCCCAAACCCCGCCAGGGGCTACCGCCGCCCCTGGACCCCGCGGCAGCGTGACGCTGCACCCAACTCCGTAACACGGAGATTAGATACTCACTTCGCAGCGACAAAGAAACAGCAGACCCGT
>JAGBLA010000157.1 GCA_017635675.1 Ruminiclostridium sp. | reverse complement strand
TTATCTCAATGTAAATGAAGTCGTCCCAATAGTGCATACCCGCTTCCTTAGTGCAGTTGATGCCTATTCCGGGACCGTATATCTCGGTGAGACCGTAGATGTCGTACAGTTCGATACCAAGTTCGTTTGCAATGCGGTCGCGCATTTTTTTGCTCCAACGCTCGGAACCGATGACTCCCTTTTTCAGCTTGATCTTGTCGCGTATGCCGCGCTTCTGTATCTCCTCGGCGAGCAGAAGTGCGTAGGACGAGGTAGCGCAGAGTACGGTAGTTTCCAGCGATATCATCATCTCTATCTGCTTGTCGGTGTTGCCGGGACCCATGGGAACTGCCATAGCTCCGAGTTTCTCGCAGCCTGCCTGGAAACCGATACCCGCAGTCCAGAGACCGTAGCCGGGAGTTATCTGTATGCGGTCTTTGTTTGTTATCCCCGCGAACTCGTAGCAGCGCGCGAACATGGTCGCCCAGTCGTCAACGTCCTTCGCGGTGTAGGGAATGATAACGGGAGTTCCCGTTGTTCCCGACGAGGAGTGTATGCGCACGATCTTGTCCTCCGGCGCAGTCATAAGTCCGAGCGGATACGCGTCACGCAGGTCTTTTTTCTCCGAGAACGGGAGCTTTAAGAAGTCCTCCGCGGACTTTACCTCGGTGATACCCGCGTCCTTTAGCTTTTTGCCGTAGAAGCTGCCCGCGTTCACAAGTGCCTTTATGCGGTCATTTACCTGTTCAAGCTGTTTTTCCGTAATTTGCATTGTTTTGTCCTTTCACTTTAGCCAGTATATTTTATCGTTCGGGACAAGCCCGAGAAAATCCTTGTATTCACCCTTCCAGCCCGCCGGAACGTAGTTTTCATACCCGAGGGGCTCGGGGCAGTACGAAATGAGCCGCCTGCTGTCGAGATCCACAAGCAGGATCGGGAGCACATTCCTTTTGTCGTCCTCGATACCGAACCACTCTCTCAGTTCCTCGGTCTCAACGCGGTATCGCCCGATCTTCGCAAGGAATTTATCCGCCGTGTCGGTATCGACCACGGCTATTACATAGCGAAAACCGCAGTAATGCTCAAAGTCCCCGACCTCGTGCATGAAACGCTTCTCGGTGCGTCCTTCCTCGGCGTACCACCTTTTTACCCCGTCATACATGGCTTTCATATCAAGAAACCATATATCGGACGGGGTGACGTACCACTCAAACCGCCGCTTGTGTACCACGCCAACAACGATGTTTTTGCAGTATTCGGGTGCGAGTTCCATTATGTCTCCTTTATATCCCGTATCTCAGCGCCTTGCTGTTAAGCCCGACAAACTGCGGTTTTACCGTTGCTTTCATGGTCTGCTCGATCTCGTCGAGAGTGAATGGCAGAAGTCCCGTTGCGACTGCCGCGCCCAGCATCACCATGTTCAGAACCTTCGGCGAGCCGATCTCCGCGATCGCCCTGTCACCGTCAACAAAGACCGACTTTTCCGCATTGCGGGTGATGTAATCCAGCATATCCGCGCCGTTGTAGTCGGAACCGGTAAGCGCCGCCGTAACGGGCATTATCGGGTGAGTGTTGACTATCGCAGTCCCGCTTTTTTTCAGGTAGGGGAACATTCTCACCGCTTCGGACGGCTCAAATCCTATCAGCAGATCGGCGCTGCCTTCGGGGAACATGGGGCTTGCTATGCCCTCGCCGAGACGTAAGAAGCTGAACACGCTGCCGCCCTTCTGCGCCATGCCGATAGTCTCGGCGCTCATAACGGGAACATCGTGGGAAACGGCAGTCGCCGCTATCAGCTTGGACGTGAGGACTATGCCCTGACCGCCG
>JAGBLA010000156.1 GCA_017635675.1 Ruminiclostridium sp. | reverse complement strand
TGTAAAAAGTATCGTACTATCGGCTAACTTTTATGGAGGCTGATATTATGAAGAAGATCACAGCAATTTATGTACGCCGTTCGGTGAGCGACAAGGACAAGGGCAATAACTCCCTGTCCATTGATTCGCAGAAAGCCGACTGCATACGCTATTTAGAGAACGGAGGTAAATTATCAAAAGACAGCTACCGCATCTATTGTGATGACGGTAAATCAGGAAAGGATATTGCACATCGTCCCGCATTTCAGCAGATGATGACCGACGCGAGAAACGGTCTTATCGACAAAATCATCGTTAAGAAGTATGACCGTTTCAGCCGCAATATGCGCGAGTATCTCAATATCACGGACGAGCTTGACAAGTACGGAGTGGGCGTTATATCGCTCTCCGAGCCATTCAACACGGAAACCAAAGAGGGCAGAATGATGAGGAATAATCTTCTGAACTTTGCGGAATTTGAGCGCGAGACCATAGCCGCGAGAGTTGCGGACGCTTATGTTACAAGGGCAATGGAAACAGGCTTTTATCAGGGCGGCAAGCGTTACTACGGATACGAACCCGAACGCCGCACGATAAACGGTAAGACCGGATCGGTGCTTGTTCCGTCAGACAGAGCGAATGTAATTCAGATTGCCTACGAACTTTATCAGAAGCCCGATGTTTCGCTCAAAGATGTTATCGACTATTTCAGGGAAAACGCGGTTGATACATCTCGCCCGTCATGCTCTCCGGAGCGGGATATATCGGTAATGGACAGATCGCAGCTCAGCAAACTGTTAAGAAGTCCGCTTTACGTTCGCGCAGATGTTGAGATTTACAAGTATCTGTTAAGTAAAGGTTATCACCTTATTGATGATGTTGAAGCTTATGACGGCATTCATGGATTGTTTATCCATAAGCATCAGGAAGGCGGATATTTCATCAAGGTAGGCTATCACGAGGGGCTTGTAAGTTCAGATGTTTGGCTTGCGGTGCAGGATAAAAAGGAACATAATCTCAGGATCCCTAACAACGGCAGTTCAACCAATTCGTGGCTCGTAGGACTTGTAAAGTGCGCTCACTGCGGTTATTCGCTTAATATTCATTACGGTTGGAACGCATCTCATACAAAGCAGTGGAAATACTACCGTGATACCGGAGCTTATAACGCAGCAGGTTGTGTTTCTCGGTCGCTTAAAACCATTCGCCCCGATGATCTTGAAAACATCGTTTATGACGCTATGAAAAAGCGTTTGGAAACCCTCACGATAATGAAGAACGAGCAGGAGCGTCCCGACAACGAAACGGAAAAGCTCAAAGCGGACATAGCGAGAATGGACGGAGAGATCCACAAGTTAATGGACAAGCTCGCGGACGCTGATGAAGTCTTATTCGACTACATTCAGAAGCGCGTAAAGGAACTTCACGCGAGAAAGTCCGAGACCGAGGACAAGCTGAATACCCGTGAGCGCAAAAAGAAAGCTATCGACACTTCTCCGCTTGCGGAGCCGTTAGCACATTGGGACGAATTGACCGTTGATGAAAAGCACGATGTGGCTGTCACGATAATCGACAATATCAAAGT
>JAGBLA010000155.1 GCA_017635675.1 Ruminiclostridium sp. | reverse complement strand
GATTACCTCAACGGTACTTTCGCCGAGACCGACCCGTGCAAGAGTGCATACTCGGCAAGCATTATGTACGCTATCGACAGATACACCAGTTTTCGGACTGACTGGGGAGTGATGTATAACAGCGGAAAACCCGTTATCTCTGCAAGATATGTTTCCTCAAACGCTGTGTATCAGATGACTAAACTTGAAAAAAACGAATGGGACAGCTATCTGGACTGGCTGTGCGACCTTGAATACGAAAAGCTCGGTATGCCCCGCCCTGATATGACAATTTTCCTCGATATGCCTACGGAGATATCCCAGAAACTGCTCATCGAACGCTACGGCGGGGATGAAAGCAAGCGTGACATACATGAACGTGATATCGCTTATCTTAAACATTGCCGTGATGCAGCAGTATATGCGGCTGAAAAATTCGGTTGGGAGACCATTGACTGCAGCAGCGGCGGAGCTCCCAGAAACAGAACGGACATAAACTCCGAGCTTATGCACAAAATCAATCTTAATATAGGAACGATGTGAAAGGAAAAGAACTATGATACTTGTATTTCTCGCAAACGGATTTGAAGAGACCGAGGCTGTTGCTCCTATCGATATTCTCCGCAGGAACGGTCAGGAGGTCGTTACAGTAGGCATCGGAGAAGAAGTGATAACCAGCTCTCACGGCATTACCGTTGCCACAGATACCACCGAAATCGATATCGCATTCAGCGATGATATAGACATGATAGTTCTCCCGGGCGGTATGCCGGGAACGCTCAACCTCGAAAAATCGAAGGCTGTACAGGACGCTGTCGACTTCTGTGCCGCTAACGGCAAATACATCGGTGCGATCTGCGCAGCTCCTTCGATCCTCGGAAAGAAAGGACTGCTGAAAGGAAAGCGGGCAACCTGTTTCCCCGGCTTTGAGGATTTCCTCGAAGGCGCACAGTTCACCGGTGAGCCCGTAGAGCTTGACGGTAATATCATAACCGCGAGAGGCGCAGGAGCAGCTATCGAATTCGGGCTAAAGCTTGTGGAGGTGCTTTCCGGAAAGGCAGCTTCCGACAAGCTTAGAGAAGCTATGCGCTGTGTCTGAACAAAAGAAAGATCTGCGGCGGGAGCTTGTCGCATTCCGCAGAAATATGGAAGAAAACGTCAGGAAAAATCTTGACGAAAAAATATATAATAATGTTATGGGACTCGGATGTGTAAGAAACGCAGATAAATTCCTTGTTTACGCTTCATCGTCTGTTGAGGTGGATACGAGACGTTTTATCGACGGGATGCTTTCCCGCGGCAAAACAGTCGCGGTGCCGAAATGCGTAGGAAAGGATATGCGGTTTCTGAAAACAGACAGCCTTGAAGCACTCGTAAAAAGCAGCTACGGCGTTGACGAGCCCGCTGACGGTGAAGAGATAGTTTCCGACAGCAGTACAGTCTGCATTGTTCCCGGTCTGCGGTTTGACAGGAACGGATACCGTTTAGGCTGGGGCGGCGGGTTCTATGACCGATTTCTCTCGGGATTTACGGGAATATCCGTCGGTATCTGCTATCATGAATGCTGCGGCGCCGTTCCGACAGACGAATTTGACATACCGGTAAGTATAGTGATTACCGAAAACGGCATTTATAACAAATAGATCAACATTCCGTGAGGTGAGCTCGGTTGAACGGCAACGAAGAAAAAGAATACAATGACATAGAAAGCCTTGCCGCATATCTACATAGCGGCAAAATGCAGGAACAAAAATCAGCCGAGGAACGCGCTGAAATGGGGCTTCCTCCGGAATCCGACGATACAGGAGGCGGCAGCGAGCTTGAAAGTGTTCTGTTCTCTATCGAGGGCAGGAACAGAAGGTCAGGCTCCGCGGCTTACATGGAACAGCTCTCGGGATACAGTGAGAACGAACCCTCAAGACCTGTGCGCCATACCGCCAAAAGGACAGAGATAGACCCCGCTATACCCGCAAATCCAATAATGAGCGGTTCCGCTTCCGGCAACAGCAGGACAAAAACCGAGCACAGCGGAAAGCCTGCACTCAGGTCTGAGAAAAAAAGCGGCTCCATCGCGGAGGATATGAAGAAAAAGCTCGGAGCATTTGCGGAGGGAGCAAAAAAGAAATTCGGAGATATAAAGGAAAGCGTGACAGACCACTTTGAGCCCGATGAAAGCGAGCTGTCAGACGAGCGTGCAGACAAGGCTGAAGAGAGACCTTCACACGTATCCCCTTCCCGCCCGATAAGACACAGAAAAAGCGTTTCTCACACAGAAAGCCCGGGAGCAGAAGTTCCGGGTCTTGCCGCAAGCCTTTCCGAAGCACTGGGAGAAAAGGCTGCCGAGATAGTCGAATCACAGAAGAACGCGCTGCCTGCCGATGACATACCGGAGGTATTCGATGTCGAGGAGGGTACGGAAGAAGCAGAGTCTTTCGACAAGACTGCCACACGCCTTATGAACGCGGTCAACGACCCGAAGGCAAGAAGCGTTTCAATGAAGGACGAAGCCGAAGCCGAGGAAGAAGAAACAAGGGCCGAGCGGATAATGGCTGCACGTATGCGGCTCAACTACGAGCGTCAGAAACAAAGCACCAGAACGCTCGCTTATATACTGATATCGCTGCTGCTGTGCGCGGCAATACTCGGTGCCGCGGCTTATGCTTCCACATACATTGTCAAGTGGGCTCTCGACTTTACGGGAGTTGCTTCAACGGAGTTCCGCGTGGATATCACTATACCCGACGATGCCGATATCGAGACAGTTGCTGCCATTCTTTCGGAAAACAATATCATCAATGACGCGAAATTCTTCAAAATATACGCTGATTTTGCCGACAAGCTGAAAAAAAATACCGATAAAAAAGACTTTATCGGCGGCAAATATACCGTAAGCTCCACAATGTCGTACAGCACGCTGCTGTCTATGCTTCGTACCAAAGAAAACATTCGCAGGACAGTGGATATACGCATCGTCGAGGGAATGACCGCCCGTGAGATAGGCGAGCTTCTTGAGGAGAACAACGTATGCTTCGCGGAGGATTTTGAGAAATACTATCACAATATACAGAATAACTATGAATTTGAACGCAGAGTAAAGGAGAATTCACTGAAATACAATCAGCTCGAAGGGTATCTGTTCCCCGATACCTACCAGTTCTATGTCGTCAGCGCTATGGAAAACGGTGGAAAGCCTGACAAGAACCAGACTGCCGCCGAAGCATACGAGAAAATGAAAAAGGCTTCCGAGGACAACGCTCTCGAAGCCGCACGGACGATGTACTCCAACTTCAACAGCAAGATGACGCGCAGTATGTACAAGAAAATGGGCGAGATGCATCTTACTCTCGACGAAACTATGGCGCTCGCTTCAATGGTGCAGAAGGAAGCTGCGTCGGAAGAAGACATGGGCAATGTCGCAAGCGTTTTCCTCAACCGTATCCGCCACTCGGAGGAGTTCCCGTATCTTCAGTCCGATGTCACCGTGCTTTATGTCGAGAACGACATAAAACCGTTTATTAAGGGCTCAGACGCCGCAAAGCAGCGTGTTTACAATGCTTACAACACATATATCTGTCAGGGTATCCCCGCGGGAGCGGTCTGCAATCCGGGTCTTGCGGCTATAAACGCCGTGCTCTACGCACCGGAAACTCCGTACTACTACTTCTGCGCAAATGAAGAGACCGGTGAAATATATTACGCTCAGACGCACGAGGAGCATGAACAGAACCTGCTGCTCGCCGGACTTACTGCCGGAGACCAGGTAAGTCCTATGCCTTATGGGGAGGGTGAAGAGAATGGCTGATATCCCGGAGATACTTTCCCCCGCCGGAGACCGCGAATGTCTTGAAGCCGCTGTGGATTTCGGCTGTGACGCGGTGTATGTCGGAGGTACGAGTTTCGGTATGCGCTCGGCTCCGAAGAACTTTGACGGAGAGGGACTGGCAGATGCCGTTAAATACGCCCACGCCGCAGGAGCAAAGCTTTACCTCACCTGCAATACCGTCCCCACCAACGCGGAAGCGGAGCTGTACCCGAAATTCATAGCAGAAGCCTATGAAGCAGGCATAGATGCCGCTATCATCGCGGATATCGGAGTTATGGCGATGACACGCAAGTACGCTCCTAAGCTGGATATACACATGTCAACACAGGTCGGTATCATGAATTATACAACCGCCAACGAGCTGTACAGGCTCGGGGCAAAGCGTGTAGTGCTAGCCCGTGAAGTGCCGCTTTCGGATATCGCCGTGATACGTAAGCACATTCCCGATGACCTTGAGATAGAGGTTTTCGTTCACGGCGCTATGTGCGTTTCGTTCTCGGGCCGCTGCCTGCTGTCAAAATACATGACAGGGCGCGACGCAAACCGCGGAGCTTGCGCTCAGCCTTGCCGCTGGAACTATCACCTTATCGAGGAACAGCGCCCGGGAGTGATGTACGATATAACCGAGGACGAACGCGGTACATACATCCTCAACGCAAAAGACCTCTGCATGATAGACAGGCTCGGTGATCTTGCGGAAGCGGGCGTGACGAGCATGAAGATAGAAGGACGGGCTAAATCCGCGTACTACACCGCCACCGTTACCAACGCTTACAAGAAAGCACTCGGATATGCGCTAAAAGGCGAGAAAGTTCCCGAAAGCATAGTAAACGAGGTTTTCAAGGTGAGCCACCGTCCTTACTGCACGGGCTTTTACTATGACCACGATGATGCGGAACAGCATTATCCGGACAGCAAATACTACCGTGATTACGATTTTGCCGGAACAGTTGACTTCTGTGAAAGCGGCATGATGCATATAACTCAACGAAACTACTTCACCCTCGGAGATTCATTCGAGATACTTCCGCCGAAGGGAGAGCCGGTATCGTTCACTCCCGCAGAAATGTTCAACGCCGACGGAGAGAGCGTTACAGTCGCAAATCATGCTATGGCAAAGCTCACAATACCATGCACGGAGAGCTTCCCGCCGAAGTCGATAATCAGAATAGCAAAGAAATAACACCATCCCCTGCCCCATGTTCGCGGCAGGGGTCATTTATAGGTATTGTATGGAACTCACAAATATCGGAACAATAAAAGATGTAATGGAAAGGAACGGAGTGTCTTTCACCAAGTCACTCGGTCAGAATTTTCTGATAAACCCGTCGGTCTGCCCGAAGATAGCCGAAATGGGCGGAGCGGGTCCGGGCAAAGCCGCTATTGAGATAGGAACGGGCGTGGGAGTGCTCACAAAGGAGCTTGCCCTCAGATGTGACAAGGTCGTGGCTGTCGAGATAGACGAGCGGCTTAGACCTATACTCGCGGAGACACTTGCGGAGTTCGGCAACATCGAGATCGTGTTCGCGGATATCCTCAAAACCGATGTTACCGCACTTATACGTGAAAAGCTCGCTGGGTATGACGATGTCATAGTCTGCGCAAATCTTCCGTATTACATCACCTCACCCGTTATAATGAAGCTGCTTGAGGAGCGCCCGCCGATACGTTCGGTCACTGTCATGGTGCAGAAAGAGGCTGCCGAAAGGCTATGCGCCGCCGTTGGTTCGAGAGAATGCGGAGCTGTGACTGCCGCGGTGAACTATTACAGCACCCCGAAAATGCTGTTCAAGGTTGGACGCGGCAGCTTTATGCCCTCACCGAACGTTGACAGTGCCGTGATAAGGCTGGATATACCTGAAAAACCGCGTTACACGGTAAGAGATGAAGCTCTGTTCTTCCGTATTGTCCGTTCTGCGTTCGCACAGCGCAGAAAACAGCTGCTAAACCCGCTCAGCGCCGCACTCGGGATTGACAAGGACACGCTTCGGAACATTCTCGCGGAATGCGGAATAAAGCCCTCTGCCCGTCCGGAAGAGCTGAAAATGGAAGAAATTGTCGCGCTTTGCGATAAGATCTCAGGAATAAAATAACAAATCCCTTTCTTTGACATAATTTTCGCGTACTTTGTGGTATTATGCATTTAGGGAACCTCTAAAAAACCATTTGAGAGAAAACGCGCCAGCCCCGCCGAATACTTTGTCAAGTCTCCTCGCCTTGCGTCAGCAAGCCTTCGGAGCCTTTCCTCGTCTTCAACGCGGCTGACACATTTTCTCTTTTCAAAGCGTTTTTTAGAGGTACCCTTTAACGATAATACCAGCGAAAGGACGTTGAAAATGGAAAAAAGTATTTCCGCGGAGCTTACAGTCAAGGAGAGGGATATCGGTTTTCTAAAGGGCAGCGCTGTGACTGCGGCAGGGTTCTTTCTCGCTCTCACAAAGCTGTTCGGACTTCCCGCGCCGTTCGCCGCAGCAAGCATAAGCGTTATGAACGGCTTGGAATGTGTGTTCATGTTCGTAGGAGCAGCGGCAGGGTACGTGATAAACGGCGGGCTTGAAATATGCGTACCGTATGTGGCGGCTATGGGTGCTCTGACCCTTATACGGCTGCTTATTGGACTTGTTTTTCAGCATTCGCGCTCGGAAGTGATGCGGATTATACAGTCCGCGCTTGCGGGAGGGTGCGTTTTCGCCGCAAATATAGTCACCGCCGAGGGAGTTTACGAAATATTCCTTTCGGCGGCATTTGCCGTTATTTCCATGGTTTACGTGTACTGCGCCGACAGGATACGTGACGCGGGGATAAACGGTATCTTCGCAGGACATAAGGCTGTAACCTCAGCATCGGTATGCATACTGTTCATACTTCTCACAGCCGCTGTGACAAGTCTTGAACTTGGCGTTTTAAATATCGGCGTGTTCATTTCCGTACTTGCGGTGCTGTACTCCTCCGAGATAAGGTCTGAGGCTTCCTCCGCGGTATGCGCTGTGCTGTCATCTGCGGGAATAGCAGCCGGAAACCCGGATTTTGCCGCGTCATGCATAATGATATCGGTTACGGCGCCGGTGATAATGCTGCTTGAAAAGTACGGCAGAATAACAAAAGCCTGTGTTTTCATTCTTACCGTAGGGCTTGGGCTCATCATCACAGGAATGACGCAGACCAACAGCATAGCAGCAATATCCGCCGCAGCTGCCGCAGTCATCTATATGGCTGTCCCTGAGCGTTACGCTCCTTTCAGAGATGTCATAAGCAAAGCGGAGATAAGAACTCCCGCAAGACCCTACGCGGCATTCGGTAAGAAGCTTGGAAATATGGGCGATACCATTGACGAGATGCGCTCCGCTGTGATACACACCGCTAAAGCGCTGGAGAACGAGAATATCCGTGATATATCATGGGTATATAACAAGGCGGCAGACGCAGTATGCAAGAACTGCAGGTCAAGCATGAAATGCTGGGGACAGCTTTACAACGAAACTGCGGATATAATGAACAAGGCTGTCGCAGAGCTGCGCTGCGGGCATTTTGTCAGCGAGGATATGCTCGGAGCACACCTTATGACAAGCTGTCCCGAACGCACACGGCTTGCTGCGGAGCTTAACCGTCAGTATGCGGTGTACTGCTCCGCGGAAAGCGCTTCACGCAAGGTGAGTGAGATGCGCAGCGTTCTCACAGGGCAGCTCGGAGCTACCGGGACACTGCTGAAAAAGATGTCCGAGGAGCTTGGGCGCAATGATACCTGTGATGAAGATGCCGCTGCAGCCGCGGAAAAGGTGTTTGAGGGCACCGGGCTCACGAATGTATCTGTCATCGCTCTTATCATAGGCAGCAAGATAAGTATCGACGCATACGGCACGGGTGAACTGACAATAAACGGCGACGAGCTCGCGGACAGGCTTTCTTTCACGCTGCGAAGAGAGCTTGACCTGCCGATGATAACCGTTACCGAGGGAAAAACACACATCACCATATCCGAGCGGGCAAGGTATGATGCGCAGGTGAAGCTGTACAAGCGAGGCAGATCAGGAAGCCGTCACAGCGGTGACTGCGCCGAATGTTTCAACGACGGACGCGGGAATGTGTATATGATACTCTCCGACGGCATGGGGACAGGCAGCAGAGCCCGCATTGACAGCGCCTTCTCCTGCGGTATGCTTTCTAAGCTGCTGAAAGCCGGGATAGATCTTGAACCGTCCCTTGAAATGCTCAACGGCTCTCTGCTGGTAAAATCAACGGACGAGAGCTTCGCTACCCTTGACCTTTGCAGGATAGACCTAAACACGGGTGATGTGCTGCTCTGCAAGGCTGGCGGAGCTTCCACCTATGTGCGGTGCGCGGACACTTTCGCAAAGATAACAGAGGACGGTATGCCGCTCGGAGTGGGGTTTGAAGCAGATTACAAGGGCAAGCTCTTCCATATCTCGGAAGGTGATGTGATAATAATGACAAGCGACGGCGCGGAAATAGATGACAAATGGCTCGAACAGCTCGTGATGCGGGACAAGCACGCGGACATCGAAAAGATAGTCGAAACGGCGGGTGAAGCACTGCGGCTCGCGTCGGACAAGGAAACGGAGGACGATATGACTATAATCGGAGTTAAGCTTATACGATAGTTTCACAGTTAACAAATTATTGAAAAGTTTTTAACACTTTTGTTCACAATGACAAATCAAGGTTTTTGATGAAAAAAATCTCCGTTTTTATTGCATTATGCAGGATTTTGTGCTATAATTTATAAATGATATTATGGCTTATAGTGACTTTATGCTATAAAAAGGCAATAATATGCTTGTAGATTATGCGGAAACGGGGGGATAACGGTGAAAAACAGCAGTTGGTATCTCTGGTTCAACGGTCAGAAAGTATATAACATCAGACAGCTGCGCGAAAACTTCGACACCGCGCTCCTCACCGGCTACTTCCTCGGCGGCAGCCTTATGAAATGGCTTTCGGATATAGGTGAAGCCGATATTCTCAAGCGCCTTTCCTGCATAGATACCTCGGGAAATGTCGGAGAACAGCTTGAATTCGCTTTCGGCGTCGTTCCCGATAAAAACCCGGAGCCGACTGCCCCGGTGGTGACTGTCACAGCAGAAATCACTGATACCGCCCCAAATAACGGAGCTTTAGAGATACCAATTTACACCGACTCATTCTATGGCACGGTCAGCTCGTACTACGGGCTTGCGGAAAGCCTTTCCGACACTGTCAGCTCTTTCAGCCGCGAAAGCTCATTTGCCGCTATCGTAGGAAATGCTGTGGCATCACAGGTGCGTTCAAGCTTTACAGGCTTTGACACGAGCTCCTACTCCGCTTTCGTCACCGGACAAGCTTTAAACATCAGCTCGTCCTTCAGTTTCGGCTCCGGCAGCAGCTTTTCTGCGCTGTTTGCTGAAAACCTTTTCAAATTCGGTATTGTCGGCTCATTTACCGGTTCGTCTTTCAGTTTCGGAAGTTTCGGCTATCTTTTCGGGAAATACAGGCAGTTCACCGCAGGCTCCTTCGCACTCGGCGGCTCCTACGCTTTCGGCTCGTTCCTGATTTCCATGCTCAGGCGTATGGGGCTTTACGGCAGCTTCAGCTTCGGGAGCTTCGGCAGTTTCGGGAATATCGATATGTTCTTCGGTGAAGGCAGTTTCCGTTACTCCGCCGCCGGCATCACCATAACCGCGGAGGAATATCACCGCACACTCATCAATCTTTCCTCCTGCCCTCTAAACGCTTACGGATACGGGATAAATCTGATATGAACGGGATACACGTAAATTCAACAGCGCCGTTTTTCGCGCGGCATCCGGACTCGGAATACTCTGTCGAGGACTTTGGTCTTTACTGCGAGGTCATTTCCGCGCTCCAATGGCGCAAGATGAACGGCGATATTTTTATGGTCGCGGACAGCAGGGCTGCGGAATATTACCGCAAAATCGGTATTGACAAGGTCTGGAACGGTATTACGGAGCTTATCCCCGATGAACTCGACGGTATCGACCCGGAAATGTTCTGGGCGGCGGGAAAGCTGTTCGCACTCCGTGATATACCCGAAAACGCGGCGCTTGTAGATGAAGACCTCATCGTCTGGAAGACCCTTGAACTTTCGGATAACGCAGTTACCTGCGCTCACCGTGAATATATTTCCGAGGGCATATACCCCGACCCGAAGGTTTTCGGCGTCAGCTGCAGCGGACTTCTTGACAGGCTCGACAAGACCGCTCTGCCCTGCAACACTGCGTTCCTGTACATACCCGACAGCTCATTCAGACTATTTTACGCCAACCAGTCGATAGCGTTCATGAAAGAGTGCTCAGCGAACAGAAACGATGACAGGCTTTGCAGAATGGTATTCGCCGAACAGCGGCTGCTTGGTATGCTGTGCGCCCTCACCGGGACACCTGTGGAAACTCTTATGGATATGAACAGACTTTTCATAGCACAGGACGATTATACTCACCTGTGGGGGGCAAAGCAGGCTATGCGCGATGACCCTGAAAAACGAAAGGGCTTTCTTGAGAGATGCCGCAGACGCATAAGGAACGATTTTCCCGAGTTTGAATATGTTATCGGCGCGATCGACGAATATACAAAGAAAAAAGGCTCACAGTAGCGCAGCTGTGAGCCTTTCCGTTCGTTATTTCATTCCCCGAGGTAGTTCTTTACAAGTGCCTGAAGCAGCTCGTCGCGGTCGATGCGGCGAATGAGACTTCTTGCGTTGTTATATGTAGTGATGTACGTGGGATCCTCCGACAGTATGTATCCGACAAGCTGATTTATGGGGTTGTATCCCTTTTCGTTCAGCGCCTGATACACGGTCATGAGTATTTCCTTCATTTCGTGATCACGTTCGTCCTTTACGGAGAATGTCATTGTTTTATCCTGCATGTCATTACCTTCCTTAAAGATATTGCAGAGCACGATATATCACGCAGGTGCTCCGTGGGTTTTCGGAAATCTGAAATATTATCCCTCTATTATATTATACACAAATCTGAAAAAAATACAATAGTTTTTTTCAAAAAAACTGTTTTTCTTTTAAAAGATAAAAAATTATTGTGCATTTTTATCAATAATGACTATTGAAAGATAGTAATTCTTTTGTTATAATATAAATATTAGGGAACTGTACCCTGTTTTTTACTATATCTTATCAGATCGGTACAGTACGGAGTTCGATGGAGGTATCTTTATGGCGGACGCTAAACAGGATAACAAGAAGAAGGAACCAAACAGCGAAGGACTCGGCTTTAAGCGAGTAATGGGCGGTTTCGATATCAACGAGGTAAATCTTTACATAAGCAAGCTCAGAAAACAGATGAAGGAACAGTCTGAAGAGTATGAAAAGCGTATCAGCAACCTTCAGACCAACCTTGAAGACGCAAACAGGGAAGCCGCAAAAGCAAAAAGTGACAAGAAAACAGCCGAACAGGCTGCCGCAACAGCGTCTGCACCTATTATAAAGGACAGTTCAGAGGAAACAAAGAAACTTATCGAACAGCTTAAAAAAGAAAGCGATGCCAAGATAATGGAGCTTCGCAAGAGCGTACTCGACGAGCGCAGAAATGTAGCTAAATTCGATAAAGATTGTGCCAAAGCACAGATGTCGGAAAAGAAGATACGCGAAGAGTATGAAAAGCTCAAGGAAAAGTATCTCAACCTGAAAAGGAACGGCGGCGGAGCTCCTCAGGGCAAGGCTGTCACCACCAGCAACGCCGATGAAGTTATGGCTGAGATCAAAAGCTATGCAAATGATATCATAAGCGCAGCCAAGAGCTATGCGAGCGAAGCTGTAAATGCTGCCAACAAGTATAAGGCAGATGTGGAAGCAGAACTCAAAGAGCGCTCCGACAAGATTAACGAAGTAAAGAAAAAGCTGGAGGATCAGATCAGAAAGACCGAGTCTGAACAAGCAGAGTCCGCGTCCAAAGTCAAGGAAGCCACTGAGAAGATCGGAAATCTCACTTCCCTGTTCGACGCGTTCGCAAAGCAGTTCAGCTCCGTAAACTCCCAGATCTCCGGCGTTACAGAGAACATCGACAATATCTGCAAACAGTTCGATGATACCACCAAACAGATAGGCACAGTCGCACAGCAGATAACAGATACCACAGGACAGATAAATGATGTTTCAAGACAGATAAATGAAACAACGAGCCAGATATCAGGTTTTGCCAAGACCATAAGCGAGACTACCGATAAGATCAATGACGCCTCCAAACAGATGAACGCGGCTACCGATATGATCTCCGAGGCTTCCAAGGCTATGACTGAGACCAGCGGGATGATAACCGACGCGTCCAAGCAGATGAGCGGTTTCGGTGAACAGCTCAACAGCGCAAAATCCGGTGTCAGCGACATTACAAAGCTTGTTGATGCCGCAAACTCCGGGCTCGACTCCGCTAAAACAAGCGTCGATTCGGCAGCAGAAGCAGCAGGCGTTCAGACATCAGCCGCCGACCTTTCACCCTTCGGCAAGATCGGTGCGGAGCTTTCTGACAGCTTTGGCAAGCTCAGAGCAAAGCTCAGTATGCCTGTGTTCGATGACAGCAGGTTCAGCAATGCCAAGCTCGACGCTATCACCAAGAAACTTAAATTCGAGACTACATACGAACAGAGCGAAAGCGCTCCCATTGAAGAAGACGATGAGTTTGGCGACAGCGATATTCTCTCTTCCCTTGAGATAGATTCTCCCGACCAGTCCATCCCGAGCGATGACGACCTTATGGCAGATATGCCCGATGTGATCACAAGTCCCGTATTTGAAGAAAGCTCACAGCCTGTTGAGAAAACTGCTCCGAAGGCTGCTCCGAAACCCGCTCCGAAACCTGCTGAGGATAAATCTTCCAAGACCGAAAGACCCGGTCTGGATGCTGATTTTGAAGACTTCTTCCTTACCGAGCCCAAGGACGATGATATGTCCGGCGATATGCCGCTTATCAATATGGAAGGTGTCGGCGTAGTAGATGATTTCAGCCTTGACCCGATCCCTGAGCCGTCAGGTGCCGACTTCGAAATAGCTCCTATAGATACCACCGCAAAACCGGAAAAGGGTGCCGATCTCGGCGCTGATATATTCGATATCGCTATCGATCCCGACGGAGCTGATGACGATACTCTCGCAAGAATGATGGACGAAGCCAATGCTGCTGAGAAAGCTGCAAATAAGGATCTTACTCCTACCGATCTCAATTTTGATGAGGAGAATACACTTCCGAGCAGCTCTTCCGATGATTTCGGCGAGTTTGCCGACCTTTTCGCACAGGGTTCTACACAGACAGCCACGGACACTTCAAAGAGCAAGCCCGCTTTCAGAAAACCCAAGAACGACGATCCATGGAGTAGTTTCGCCAGCGATTCGGACTCCGATGGCGGCACAAGCTCAGATCCTTCAACCGACTCTGATCTTTCTGATTTCTTCGTATGATAAAACTTGATGTACAACAGATAAAAGCCTTATCCTCCGGTCTTAATGCCGGGGATAAGGTTCTGCTTTCCGGAGTGGTTTATACCTCCCGCGATGCAGCACATAAACGCATTACCGAGCTTCTTGCGGAGGGAAAGCCTGTTCCCTACGACATAAACGGAGCTGTTATTTATTATGCCGGTCCCACAGGTACAAAAGACGGCATGGTAATAGGAAGCTGCGGTCCCACTACTTCGGGAAGAATGGATAAGTTCTCCCCCGCTTTTCTTGATATGGGACTTGCCGCAATGATCGGCAAGGGTGAACGCAGCAAAGATGTAATTGACGCGATAATACGCAATAACGCTGTGTATTTCTGCGCTGTCGGCGGCGCAGGTGCTTTAGCCTGCAAATGCATTAAAAGCTGCGAGGTCATCGCTTTTGAGGATCTCGGCTGTGAAAGCGTAAAGAAACTATATATTGAGGACTTCCCTCTTACTGTGGCTATCGACTGTCACGGCGGCAATATTTTTTCTGAGGGCAGAAAAAAGTATTGCAGATTGTAAAAAATTATGATTTTTTGTTGACATTGTGATAATTTAGTGATATAATCTGTACATAGAAAGGGTGATTTTTTATGCGTGTTACCGATGAAGAGCTTGTCGGTATCATCAGAAAACAGCCCGACCCTATGCAGAGCAGCGAAATGGCGCTGCTTATATCTCGGTATTCACATATTATCAGACTGAAAGCTGTGAAACTCGGCACAAAGGATATTGAATCCGAGGATCTGTGCCAGGAGGGTTATCTTGCACTTTTCGACGCACTAAGAGCATTTGACGAGAAAAAGGGCAGCTTTTCAGCCTTCGCCGGTACCTGTATTTCCAACAGGATGAAGAACGCAGTAATCAAAGCGCGCGGAAAGCTGACAAAGGACGATGATTTCGACCTCGGACAGGTAGCCGATGAGGGTACTTCCGCAGATGATTATATTATCTCAAAGGAAGCTAATGAGGGCGTTGAGCACCTGCTTTCTTTTCTGTCTCCTTTGGAGTATGATGTAATGAAGCTGTTTATTGACGGTTATTCTTATAAACAGATAGCCGAAAAGCTCAGCATTACTCCGAAATCGGCTGACAATGCTCTCTTACGCGCAAGAAAAAAGCTCAAACAGTTATTATGACCGCTGCCTGAAGGGTTTAGCGGTGCAAATCCGCAAACGGTCAAAATATTTATTTTATGGCGAGGTATATCGTATGTACACAGACAAAACGCTTGTATGCAAGGACTGCGGAAATGAATTCGTATTCACCGCCGGTGAGCAGGAATTCTATGCCGAGAAGGGTTTCACAAATGAGCCGCAGCGCTGCAAGCAGTGCAGAGACGCAAAGAAGAACGCTTCCAGAAACAGGGAGATGTTCCCTGCAACATGCGCAAGCTGCGGAAAAGAATGTCAGGTTCCTTTCAAGCCGCGCGATGACAGACCCGTATATTGCAGTGAGTGTTTCGCAAAACAGAAGGGTGTATAATTCACTCTGACTATCATTGGTTTATGAGATATACTCCGCTTAAGCTCAGTTATTTCGTATTACAGCAATGAATAAAAGCTTTCCGGTCAATAAAGCCGGAAAGTTTTTTGTTTTCTGACAATTTGTTTTCACTTCCCCGCTTGACTGACGGCAAAACTTATATTATAATGTAATCATAACCGAACGGAGGAGCTGTCACAATGAACAACAAACATACAGCCATTAACAGATACAAGCACACAAAGCAGCGGTCATTACGAAAACTGACAGCCTTATTCGCTGCCGTTTTTATGATGTTTTCCTTTTTTTCGTGCAGCATTGATGCGGACAACGGTTCATCGGTCCTTACATACTCCGAGATACAGCGTCGTATCCTTTGGCTCAAAGATTGCGACTACTCGCCGTTCAGCGTCGGCAGCGTGTGGGATGGCGCGTACAGCTCAGACTATACCGCCGTTTACAGCAACGGCGCACGTGTCTGGAACTGGCAGAACTATGAATCAAAATACTGTCAGGGTTTCGGACGTATGGTATTTGATGTCCTGTTTCAGTCACACTCCTCCACCGCATCACAGATAAACTATTCCGGCGCCGATAAAACCGACGACAGGATAGCGTGGCTCAAAAACAATCTCCGTCCTGGAGACTACCTTACATACGGCGGTCATGTCATTATCATATACGCAATTGATGATAACAAGCTTACCGTATATGACAACAACCACGGCGGAGATCCCTCAAGATATGACCGCAAGACCTATTTTGAAACCATGGGCTGGACAAGCAGAAAATACTGTGACCAAAGCGGGAGCACAATTAAGGAACAGCTTGACAGGAACCCCGGCAGAGCTTTTTACATCGTTCGCAGCGACGCAAAAGTGTACGACGACATTTCATAAAGGAGACAAATAAATGATAATAAAGATATGCTTCGTTTGCCACGGGAATATCTGCCGCTCACCTATGGCGGAATTCTGGTTCAAGGAGCTGCTGCGTCAGCGTGGGATCGAAAACGAATACGTAGTGGAATCGCGCGCCACAAGCACCGAGGAAATAGGCAATCCTCCTCATCGCGGTACGATACGCAAGCTTGCCGAATACGGTATCGTTCCCGCGGGAAAGCGAGCAATACAGCTCACACGCGCAGACTACGAAAAATACGATCTAATAATCGGCATGGACAGCGCCAATATGCGGAATATCCTGCGGATAACAGGTCCCGACAAGCAGAACAAGGTGCGAAAGCTGCCGGAATTCGCGGGCAGCGGCAAGGACATCGCTGATCCGTGGTACACGGGGGATTTTGACGAGACTTTTGCGGATATAAGCGAGGGCTGTGACGGACTTCTTAAATTTCTCGGAATACAGAAATAAAGGGCTCCCGTTATTCCGGGAGCCCTTTATTTAACCGCCGCGCCGCACATGGAGAATAAAACCCGCACTAAGCAGGGTGGGTAAGATCGCCCGACAGTTTCACGCTCCCTTCTTCCGCAGTACGGGAGGTCTGCAATCCCCTGTCGTGGAGAAATCCCTAATAAGATGTGTTGGATTATAGCACCCATGCTAACCCGAACGCAGCAGTAAAAATTCGTTATCGGGGATCACTCTTCCCCGTCATCATCATAAACTCCGAACTTTTCGATGAACGCTTCACCGACTCTGTCATAGAGTTCATCATCATCTATCGTTTTCAGGATACAGTTTTCTTCGTCATCCGGATCATCTACCATCTCAAGGATAGTGAACTCGACTTCTTCACTGTTTTCAAGCTCTTCCTCATCGATATCATGAGGTATAAGAGCTATATAAAGCCGACCGTCAAGCTCTGTCGTATCAACTATTTCATAATTCTTACCGTCAAGCTCGATCAGTTCCAGCTCTTCGTCATTATTTATCTCCGAGGTCATCTCTCAATTCGCCTTTCAGTTTTATTATCCTGTCCAACAGTGATATTATACTATATTTCACCGCAAATGTCAATACTATTTTATGGAAATTTACGGTGCAAGTCCACATTTCTTACAACATATACATATTACGGTTGAATAAATCATACAATTTAACTAATAAAAAACTATTGACTTTTCGCTTGAAATATGTTATATTATATTCAAGGAAAGATAAAGCAGTAAAAAAGCTCAAAAAGCTAACAGGATCGTCAGAAGACGATGTTTATCGATCCTAAGGTTCTCAGATGAATTGCTTGAATTCAATCTACCCTGCATCAGATCTGTACAGAAAGCTTTAAGCATCTCTGAAATGCATTGACGACCGTATATGTTCAATGTAAATCTAACCGGAAAGGAAGCGAGTCCCATGGACGCTGAAGTCACACAACTTAATATTTCAATATCCGAAACGGACTTGCCGATAACGGACTAACGATAAGATGATGTTTCTCCCGCAGCCGGTTATGAGACGGTCATAAAGATGTTAATTGCGGACAGTAACTCACAGATAAGCACTTTGCTTAATAACTCTTATCGGCAGCTAAGGATATTGAGATAACCTCTTTCAACTGTATGGATCTACAACTGTTGCAGTTGACCTTACGCCGAAAGGCTTGATATAAATTTAATATAATTGGAGCGGATGTGGTTAAAATGAAGATTACCGCGCATTTCAAATAACAAATGAAAGGTAATTACTCCAATGGAAAGTTAAGTTTTTGATCAGTATAAAAATTGAATATAAATGAATGGACTGCATCAAAAGCAGTCCATTTTCATGTAAAGAAACGGCAGCTCCCCCTGCCCCGTCACATGGAGGTACACAATGAACGACAGCGAAAGAATATCACTTCTGCAGGATATGATAGACAGCACCAATAATATCTGCGTCTTTACAGGCGCAGGGATAAGCTGCCCCTCCGGGATACCGGATTTCCGTTCCGCAGACGGCATTTACAACGAAAAGACAAAAAGCAGATACTCACCGGAACAGATAATCTCACATACAGTTTTCGTGCGTGAGCCGGAGTTATTCTTCGAATTCTATAAATCAAAAATGCTTTATCCGGAGGCTAAGCCGAATGCCGCGCATATCTATTTTGCAGAGCTTGAGAAAAAAGGAAAAAAAGTCTCTGTCGTTACCCAGAACATTGACGGACTTCATCAGGCAGCAGGCAGTACAGATGTTATCGAGCTTCACGGAAGTGTCCACAGGAATTACTGCATGAACTGCAAAAAATTCTACGACATGAAATATGTTAAAGACTTTGACGGCGTTCCGCGATGCAGCTGCGGCGGACTTGTCAAGCCCGATGTAGTTCTGTACGAGGAACCACTCGACGAGAACGCGACGATGAACGCAATCCAACGTATATCCGAATGTGAGACGCTTATCATAATCGGAACTTCACTCGTTGTTTACCCTGCCGCGTCTTATGTTAGATATTTCCGCGGCAAGAACCTTGTACTGCTGAACAAAAGCTCCACATCATTCGATAGCAGCGCCGATCTTGCGATATACGACGATGTTGTGAATGTTGTGAACGCACTGAAATAACAAAAAGCAGCGGCACTCCGTTATTACGGAGTGCCGTATTTTAAGGCTATACCGCATGAATAGCGTGCGCAAATTGCGCCGTCAGATTTTTCGTCAGATTGGCTAAATTTGACGCAGGCTTGCTGGCGCAAGTCAAGGAAAATTTGGTCAAGATGACGGAATAATATGCAAGCAAGGTGCGT
>JAGBLA010000154.1 GCA_017635675.1 Ruminiclostridium sp. | reverse complement strand
TTTGAAAAGAGAAAATGAGATAGCCGCGTCGGATACAAGGAAAGCCGACGAAGCCGGGCTGGCGCCCGGTTAGGAGGTTTGACGCAGTAGACGGCGTGGATAGCTCCTTTTCTCTCAAATTGGGTTTTTAGAGGTTCCCTGTATTTACATTGTTATCATTTGTCAGCTTTTCCGGGTCTTTGGTGTGCAAAGCATACTGCGATAAACATCAGCCCGACGCCGAGAGAGGCTCCGAGACCCGCGAGAAGTCTGAAAATCCCGTTCCCGGTGAGAGCGGTAAGCAAGCTGCCGACGAGATGAAAGATGATGTACGAGCCTATCGTATTCATAATGCACATTGCTTTCGGGACTGCGATGATCCCCTTGAACACGAAATATATGAAAGCTGCGGAAAGCAGCAGCTCCGTGACAGTGACCCACACATTTGTGACCGCGAAGGAAAGAATAAATGACGACCGATATACATCTTCTATCTGTTCGGGGGTTATGCCGCATTCAAGCGCGTTCTTCACGGACATCATCAGCACCGCGCAAACCGAGTGGGCGGCAAAAAATGTCAGACTTCCTGTGACCGCTCCGATGTCATAGCACACCAGCATTTTTGACCTTTGCCCGTCAAGGACATCTGCAATATACGAGCGCATCGCACAAAGTCCGAGCCACATCAGCGGAGCGGCGATCACACCTGTCAGAAGAACAGCATACAGCTGCCACATGGGCTGGTAAGCTATTGTTGGTTTTATCATGTACAGGAATGTTTCACCGCTGTCATCAAAGTTCTGCAGCAGCACATCACCTATCGCAAACAGAGTCATTCCTGCTGCGCCTGAAATCAGACATAGTCTGCGGTGTTTCGTATCAATATACATATTATCCCCCCGAGCATTGAGTTAGCTTATGCTAATATTATAACACATTATATGTGAAGATGCAACAAAAAAAGATGACGCAGTTATATAATCAACTTGATTTTTAGCGTTGTGTATGGTATAATGAACAAAAATATGATTTTTTAAATATCCCGGACTTGCGTACAAGCTTGGGAGGCATATAAGGAGGATTACATTATGAAAGAGAAGATCACTCAGACCGCGGGAAGACAGCAGCTCGGCGATTTTGCACCTATGTTTGCGCATCTCAATGACGATGTCCTGTTTGGCGAGGTCTGGAACGAGGAAGCTGTCGATACAAAGACAAAGTGCATAATAACGGTAGTGTCCCTTATGGCTTCGGGAATAACCGACAGCTCGCTGTCGTATCATCTGCAAAATGCAAAAGCACACGGAGTTACCAAAGAAGAGATCGCTGCGATAATCACACACGCGACGATGTATTGCGGCTGGCCTAAGGGCTGGGCGGTTTTCAGACTTGCAAAGGAAGTCTGGAGCGAAGAAACACCCGCTCTGACAGAAAAAGACAGGTATCAGAATTCTGTCTTTTTCCCCGTCGGTGAGCCTAATCCCTATGGAAAATTCTTTGTCGGTCAGAGCTATCTCGCGCCGCTTTCGACCGAGCAGGTACCGTTGTTCAATGTGACTTTCGAGCCTGCCTGCCGCAACAACTGGCATATCCACCATGCCGACAAGGGCGGAGGGCAAATGCTTATCTGCGTCGGCGGAAGGGGCTGGTATCAGGAATGGGGAAAGCCCGCGCAGGAGCTTGTTCCCGGTACGGTGATAAATATTCCGGCGGAGGTAAAGCACTGGCACGGCGCCGCATCCGATTCATGGTTCAGCCACCTTGCGCTTGAAGTTCCCGGCGAGAACGGCTCGACTGAATGGTGCGAACCCGTATCTGACGAGGATTACGGAAAGCTGAGCTGAGGCTGTACCGAAAAATGAGGGATTTCCGCAAAAGCAGCGATATACAGGTGATCTTCGATGTTTTCGGAGAGTTTGACCATGAGAACTGCAAAAAACTGCTCGGCGTAAACCGACCGATCGGAAAAGTTGAAGTTTAGTGCATGATCGTTACAGGTGCAGCCGTTACATGGATATAGATATATGCGCATAGTTTTCAATAGCTTGCGCATATTTCTTTTTTTTGAATTTGTCAATGCACATCATACTTGATTTATTTACGGGATCGTGTTATAATATGGTTAGGTGAAGCTAACATGAACGAAGATACTTCCGTTCGGATTTAAGCACGGCTCAGGTGCTGGCTGACGATATGAGTGGCATACCGACGACCCGAAGGACAGATTTCATTTCGAGTGCAGAGAGTGTGTTTACCGTCATATTTTTGAAAAACACGAGCTTATGAAGCTTGGAGCGATGTTCTGTCATTCCGACATAATCAATTTCGGTGAACTTCCGTTCACGGACTTTAAACGAACAAAAACACTTTGCCGGGGCGGGGAATGCTGTGATTTTGATTTCGTAAGGCACAGCACTGATGCGGGCGACGGCTGGGAAAGAAGCAAAAGTGTCTGACAGGGAGACATAACAATGAAGCATGAAAATTTCAATATGAAGGAGCACGGCTTTGTGGGGCATCTCGCGGAGCCGGATAACGGCAGCGACCGCGCTGTTATTGTTATAATGGGCGGCGAGCAGAGCCTGCTGCCCGGAATAGTATTCGCGGAAAGACTTGCTGATTTCGGTATTACGGGACTGGCAGTCTCGCTGTTCGGAGCAGAGGGTCTGCCGGCTTCTCCCGACAGAGTTCCGGTTGATATGTTTATTCCCGCCGCGGAATACCTGCGAAATACAAAAGGCGTAAAGCACCTTAGCGTTTACGGGCAGTCAATGGGTTCGATATTCGCGTCCCTCACGGCTCAGTATATCGGAGGTTTTGAGAACCTTATAATTGTCTCACCGACACACGTTCCGTTTGAGGGGACATTGCCGGACAGGAAAACAATGTCCTGTCACAGCGTCGCGGTGTGGCAGGGCAGGGAACTGCCGTTCGTTCGTCCTGACTTCTCGGAGGAAAAGCCAATAAAATACAAAAAGCTGCCGGGTATGCAGTATAAGGTGACAGGAATGTGGGCGGCATTCCGTAAGGCGTATGATGACAAGCAGGCGGAGGAGAGCGCGATGCTCCATCCGGAAAAGTCGGACGCGCGGATCCTTATGATAGCAGGGGCGGAGGACGAGGACTGGGATTCGGCTTACTCGGTCAGAAAGATAGAAGAGCAGCTGAAAAAAGTCGGGTATGGGCATGATGTAAAGCTGATCATATTCCCGCACGGAAGTCATCTGTGCGGACTGCTGCCGAATACGGAACGTGAGAAAAGACTGTACCGTATGATGCCGTTCATAGGAATAATGTACAAGACCTTCGGAAAGTACAGGAAGGAAAACCTTGAATACTTTGCACGCGCGGAAAAGGAGATCATCGAATGGGTGAAGCAGTGATGCAATTCAAAGCTAAAAAGCTGAAAAACTATGCTCTGCTCGGAGTGATCGGCGGAGTGCTGTTTATGAACGGAGATTGTCTGATCTTTTGTTACGAGGGACTGGGCTCATCGGGAGTTCAGCCGCTCTGGATGCAGATGCAGGAATGGAGATTTGTACTTGATGAATTTATTTAAAGCTGTCAGGGAAGGAACGTATGACTTATGACGAAACGAAAAATGATATTTGCTGTTATTTGCGGAATGCTCGGCTGCCTGTGCTTCGGTGCGGGCGACTGGCTTATGATGTACGGCGACGCAGCCTTTGACGCAGAGTACCTTAGCTGGCTCACGACAGGTACGGCACAGATACCGCAGTGGCGTTACACTCTCGCAATGGTGCTTGCTTTTCCGGGGATAATCCTTTACGGAACAGCGCTGTTCGCGGTTCAGAATTACATCAAAGATGAAAAGCACCGCAAAGTGTACCACTATCTGAACGCGTTCGGTCTTACGCCGTGGCTGGCACTGCACCTTTACTACATAATGATACTCGTGCTTTACAGCGGACTTTCTCAAAGCCCGGACTCCGGTTATGAGCAGCAAGAGATAAGAGCGATATGTATGCTCCTTTATGAGAATACATCGTGGGTAATAGCAGCAAGCGAGGCTTTAATGCTGCCGGTCTTTGTGTATTGGTTTTATCTGCAGCTGCGGGGATATACAGATTTCCCGAGAGCTTTCGCGTTTACAAATGTGCTGATTATTTTCGGACTGCTGAAGGGCGTTACAATGTCAATGCCGGAAGGCGCGTTCAGACTTGCCTTCAATAACGGACTTATGAGCGAGAGCATGATAATATGGTTTGCTGTAATACTGATATTTGAACTGAAACGAAAGGAGCGGCGGAATATGTGATGAAATGAGGATATGCGATTTCGCAGATAAATTGACGCAGGGTCTTGCAGCATTCGGTGAGATGTGGTATAATATATTATCCGGGGAAAAAGAACCGGATCACGTTATTCAGCGTACATAGCAATATCACAGGGAAAACGGGGAAAATGACGGAAGAACAGAAAATAGTAAAGATGTACAAGGAAATGTACATCGCAATGATGAAAAAGGACAGAGCAGAGCTTGAGCGCATACATGATGACAGTTTTTTTATCGTCCACATGACGGGTATGCGTCAGACAAAGACCGAATACATCGACGCGATAATGAACGGAACACTGAACTACTACGGGGTGGAGCACGAGGAAGCTCGTTTTGCGGTGAACGGAGATACTGCGGCATTCACGGGCAGAAGCCGGGTGAACGCCAAGGTGTTCGGCGGCGGAAAGCATACATGGCGGTTACAGCTGAATTTCAAGCTTATAAAGAAGGACGGTGAATGGAAGTTCACGTCTGCGAACGCGTCAACTTATTGAGTTATCATAAGTGATTTCGAGAAAACACAGACTAAAACCAAAAGCGGTCAGCCCGATAATGACGGGCTGACCGTATTTTTGTTCGTTTTTTAAATGCGTCAGCACCACAGCGGCAGCAATTCCTGGGCAGCTACATTCACAAGACCGTGTGTTGACATCTTGATATGGGGTATCACAGTGAGCGAAACAAAAGCCATATTCATGAAGGGGGAGATGTTATCCGGTACTCCGAGGGCTCTTACCGCGTCGTTGAGCCTTTGGTTGAGCTCTGCCGCGGTCTTTGCGTCCTTGTCGCTCATAAGTCCCGCTATCGGCAGCGGAAGCTCCGCGACTGCGGCTCCGTTCTCCACTGCCACACTTCCGCCCTTCAGTTCTCTTACGCGGTTTGCCGCCGCTGCCATATCCTCGTCGTTCGTCCCGATCACGATAATGTTGTGGGAGTCATGTGATACCGAAGCCGCGATAGCTCCGCTTTTGAGACCGATACCCTTTATGTAGCCAACTCCGCGGTGTCCTGTATTTCTGTGGCGCTCCACCACCGCAAGCTTGAGCACATCGTTGGTAATATCGATACCGTTGTTCACGGACATATCAAGTTTCATCACAAGCTCTTCCGTAATTATCTGTCCGGGTATTACACCTATCACGCGGCAGCTTTCACCTTTCGGCTCGATGCGGAGCGTGACCGTCAATGACCTTGCCCGCAGCTTTGGCGGCTGCTATCTTATCCATCACCTGTTTATCCCCCGCGAGAACTCCTGGATAGTTCATCATCTCCGCAAGCCCCAACACCCGTGGAAGTCTGAAATATCGCGTCATATCCGCCGCAAGTATCTCCGCCCCCGACTCGTCGAGCGGCATTGCGGGAACGCAGGACGGAATGTTGATAAACACCGTGAGCGGCAGCCCCTCGCTCATGGCGAGCATAAAATCTATGCCTTTGGTGCCGCAGACATTCGCGATCTCATGCGGGTCTGCGACTACCGCGGTAGTGCCGTGGGGCAGTACCGCTTTTGCAAACTCCGACGGAGACAGCATGGTGCTTTCGATGTGTATATGCCCGTCGATAAAACCGGGCGTCACAGTGCAGCCGGAGATATCCTTCACGGTATCTGCTTCTGTGTCGGAGTATTCACCGACGCCGATTATAGTTTCATCGCCGATAAGTACATTCTCACGGCGTACTTCGCCCGTGAACACGTTTACCACCGAGCCGTTCTTCAATAGGGTCTTCATCGGAAACCTCCTCCTTACCAAAGGAAAATGAATTTGAGTATGAAAAGCACGGACATGATAAGTTTATTTCTTTGCCGCTGTCCTGTCTGTCATTTGCGGTCAGTAATTCAGACCGAAACCGAATGGATAGACTATCTCGTCGGTGTAACCGGTGCCTTCGATGTACTCAGGCAGGTCAACCGGAAGGGTACCTGTGGGCGAGCTGCCGCCGAATACGGTGATAAGCGCTGCGGGATAGTTTACTCCGTATGCTGTCGTATCTCCGTTGTATTCTGTGGGGACTGACGGCATATCCTGCCCGCAGTACGCGCAAAGTATCGCATCGGCTTCGCTGTATCTCACCGCGTCATAGGGCATATGCATACTGAGAAAAACGACCTTTACTCCGTTTTTATGCGCGAGGGCAGTCATTTCATCTGTGAAGACTGCCTGCCATGCTCGTTTTGGGTCTGTCCTGTCCATGTTTTCACGGCGGTATGTTTCGGCCGCGATGATAACAGCGGCACTGCTGCGCACCAATTCTTCGTATGAACGTACATCGTTTATCAGCCCGTCATAGTCGCTTGAAGGGCTGTTTTCGGTCATGCAGTGACATTCCGCTGCGGCGTTTCCGGGGATCACGCCCTCGGCTTTCAGTCTTTCGAGCGCGAAAGTCATGGCATTCTCCCCGCCGGAGAATGGGTAGAAATACGCGACTTTTTCATTTTCAGTCAATCTGAGAGGCAGCGTGCTGTCATCATTCTTTATGAGTGTGATCGCCCTTTCCGCGGTCTCAAGCTCTTTGTCATGGTGCTCCTTCGAGCCGACAATGGTTTTCGCGGAGCTTGCCGCATCTGCGATATCGGAAGGTACGCTGCCGAACAGCCCCTTTTCAAGCTTCAGTGAGACTATGCGTATGACCGAATCGTCTATCTCGGATTCAGCTATCCTGCCTTCCCTTACAGCGTCAGCCAAAGCGGAGATATAGTCCTCCATATACCCGATACTTTCTTCGTCAGCGATGAACAACGGTTCGAGAATGATGTCAACATCTGCGTTTATTGCGAGTATCGCGGCTTCTGTCTGTCCGAAGTTCGCGTCGATAGCGTCCATAAGCATAGAGTCCGTTGTGACTACGCCGTCATACCCCATATCTCCGCGCAGGATACCCTTGATGATAGTCTTTGAAAGTGTTGCGGGCAGTATCATGCTTTCGCCCGTGCTTTTTGAGGTGTAGGTCTCCTTTGCTATCTGCGGAAACTGGATATGCGCGGTCATCACCATATCTGCGGCATCGGATACAGCCGCGAAGGGCACGAGTTCAAGCTTTTTCAGCTCGTC
This sequence comes from Ruminiclostridium sp., assembly GCA_017635675.1. Taxonomy (GTDB): domain Bacteria; phylum Bacillota; class Clostridia; order Oscillospirales; family Ruminococcaceae; genus Ruminiclostridium_E. Next base: position 5,731 of record JAGBLA010000154.1, on the reverse strand, counting down.
AAGCGATTTGTCTATAACGGGAAGTCCCGAGTGGCTGTCGATGCCGGTGTCGCCGTGACCGGGGAAGTGCTTGACTGTGGAGATGATTCCCTTGCTTTCAAGTCCCTCGATGTATGCAGTGCCGAGCTTCGCGACAAGCTCGGGTTCCGACGAGAACGAGCGGACATTTATCACAGGGTTGGCGGGATCGTTGTTTACGTCCACATCGGGAGCGAAATCGGTGTTAATGCCGAGCGCACTAAGCTCGCTGCCGATTATGACGGCATTTTCGTATGCTGCCTGTGCGTCGCCGACAGCGCCGAGAGCCATATTGCCGCAGGTCTTGGTGCCTTTGGCGATACGGGTTATCTCGCCGCCCTCCTGGTCAATGGTGATAAGGAGAGGTATGCCGTGCTCGCTCTCGGCTGCCGCAGCTTGTATCTCGGCAGTGAGCCGCACGGTCTGTTCGGTATCGGAAATGTTTGAATTGTATAAGCAGATACCGCCGAAGTCGTATTTTGTGATAAGAGCTTTCTGCTTGTCGTTGAGAGATGTCACATTATGTGACGCGTCTGCATTCCCGTCATCGTCCGTCCAGTAACGGTATGTCATAATTATCATCTGCGCTATCTTCTGTTCAAGCGTCATTGACGAAACGATGCTCTCTGCTGTGAGAGCGGGTGCGGGGGAAGTATCTTCTGCCGCTTGTGCCGCGGAAATCTCTGCCGTGGGTGCGGCAGTATCGGAGCTGCTTGCGGCAGCCGTAACCGGGGCAGCAGTATTCTGCGGTGCGGAATTGCAGCCCGGACATAATAATATCGCTGCTGCGCACAGCAGCCCTGTCAGTTTTCCGGTTCTTTTCATTGTTATTTCCTCAAAGTTTCCATACAGCTGCATAGCCGCTGAAACAGTCCATGTCTCGCTGCAGCGTTATTCTATCATATTTCCCGTTATGTGTCAAGTGCTGCCGCTTTCGGACGTTTCTATCGTCACATTCAGAGCGTCATCAACATTCACAGTAAATCTATGGCTGCACTCCCCGTCGAACGATCGCTCCGTTACTGTTATATCAGCAGTCCCGGGTCTTGTGCCAGTGAATGTATATGTAATTGTATAACCTGCTCCGTCGAGTTCATCGTGGTTCGGATCCGAGTATTTTCTGACTGAGGTATATGTGAAGATATCGCTGTCTGTTATGATACGGTATTCCGGACCTCCGCCGTCAAAAGAGTCGAAGATAAGTACCGCACTCCTGTGTTCCATTCAATTCACCCCTGTTCATGTATTTGCAGATGTGAACAATAGCGCTGTTCATATCCGTTTACGTTATTCCATATAAATATAATACCACATATCGCGTAATTTTGCAACAGTTTAATGGGAAATCAGTTTTTCGGGTACGGGAAACGGGCAGAGAAAAGCAATTCTGATGATGCCGCAATATGGATCTACAAATAAAATTGCACAAATATTGTCAATTTTATTGTTCATATCGTAGAAAATAAATGAAATGTCAGTTTTTGCTTGAAAATGTGGTATTAAAAGGTGTATAATAGCAGTACGCGCCGATATCAACAGAAGAGAAACGGGCGTAGGAGGAAATAAATATGGCTTGGAATAAGAGATTAGGTATTCATATTCTTATGATCACCGGAATATGCATAGTTGTCATGGTCGCAACTCTTCTGTCAGTGACGCTCTTGTCGATGCGCAGTTACAATGACAGCATCATGCTTCAGCGTGCGGTAGTAGGTATGCAGGTGCTTGAAGATACGGTGAACAACGAGATAGAGGAACTTTACGACAAGTTTGAGAGTATGTCCAAGGACGAAAGATTTATCACGGTGCTCCCGAATGGGGAAGCGAGCGGTGATATCTTCCGTTCGGCACTCGAAGATGAATTCCCGGGAAATGAAGATGTATATATGGTCATCACCGACGGAAACGGCAATATCACATTCAAGACGAGCGCATACCCTCTTAAGACATTCGATTATGGTCAGGTCGCAAGGGGAAAGGTGATAAAGGGCGTTGCCAGATGTGACGATGAACTGGTCGCTATGTATGCTGCTCCTATCACGGTCTATGGCGAGACATACGTTCTGTGTCTCGGTTTCACAATGAAAGCCACCGACTGGCTCGATAATGTAATGAAGACATCAAACTGTGATGCTACGGTATGGAACTGGAACATAAGATACGCAACAACTCTTAAAAGAGACAACGGCGAACGTGCGACAGGCACAGACCTCAATGAAGACGTTGCGGAAGCGGTACTTAACAAGAACGGCAAGTACGAGGGTCAGCACGATGTTGTTGACAGACACTACTACGTTTCCTACCAGACAATGACCGACTACGACGGAAAGATAGTCGGTGCGTACTGGGCAGGTGCGGACGCGCGTGAGGCGGACAGTGAGTTCGGTACCGTGACGGGCGTGGCTATTATGATAGGCGTTGTCGGTACAGCGATACTCGGTATCATCATTTTCTTTTTCTGCCGCAAGAGAGTTTCTCAGCCTCTTGCTCATGCGGAGGATTACGCGAAGGAAATGCTCGCAGGTCAGCTCAATACCACAAATGTTACATATAAGTTTGCCGATGACGAGATAGGCGCATTCGTTGAGACGCTTCGCAGTGCCAAGCATGGAATGAACGATGTTGTAGGCGATTCTTCGAGAATACTCGCGGCTATGGCAAGCGGCGACTTTACCGAGACACCGGGCGTTGAATATCCCGGCGTATTCAAGGAGATCGAAAGCAATATTCTCAAGATAGAGGACGACCTCGGAGAAACGCTCAGCAATATGAACACTTCCTCTGACGAGGTGCTTACGGGCTCCAACCAGATGGCTGAGGGCTCACAGTCCCTTGCGGACGGTACTACACGTCAGGCTTCCGCTATCGAGGAGATATCTGCCACTATCGCGGAGGTTTCCACTCAGATCGCGACCACAGCACAGAACGCTGCACAGGCGGGCGATCTCTCCAGACAGACCCAGAACAGAGTGAACGAGCAGGATACAGAGATCCAGAGCATGGTACAGGCTATGAATGAGATAAGCTCTACATCGCAGGAAATAGAGAAGATCATCAAAACCATAGAAGATATCGCGTTCCAGACCAATATCCTCGCGCTCAACGCGGCAGTCGAAGCTGCGCGTGCGGGTGATGCCGGCAAGGGCTTTGCGGTAGTTGCCGATGAAGTCCGCAATCTCGCAAGCAAGTCCGCGGAAGCCGCAAACTCCACAACATCGCTTATCACAGCGTCGATCGAAGCGGTGGACAAGGGCAGCAAGATAGCACTTTCAACTGCGGAATCCATGAAGGAAGTCAAGGATATGTCGTCGCAGACCGCCGAGCTTATCAACGAGATCGCGTCCGCAAGCGCAGAGCAGAACGAGTCTATCAAGCAGATAACCGCCGGCGTGGAGCAGATCTCTCAGGTAATACAGACAAACTCTGCCACTGCAGAGGAGACCGCCGCGTCCTGCGAGGAGCTTTCCGGACAGTCCAGGCTTCTCAAGGATCAGGTCGCAAGGTTCAGGATCAACCGTTAAGATGATAATGTATGGTAGTCGTTACCGCTGTCCTGTCCTTCTGCCTGTCGTAAGAGCGGACGGTGAGACGGCGTACAATGAGCGGGAAAACCGGCAGACAGCACGAAAAAAAACGGAACAGGTAATATCGCCTGCTCCGTTTTTATTTGCTTATTTCCCGAAATATCTGAAAGCCAGCATAGTCAGGTCATCGAACTGCGGTGCGCTGCCGACGAATACATCGACAGTGTGCCGCACCGAGCTGAGAAGCTCCTGCAGACCTACCTCTCCCGCCGCGTTGAGCGCGTCTGTCATTCTTTCATTGCCGAACAGCTCGGGAGTTGAATTTGTCGCCTCGGGAACGCCGTCGGTATATACGAATACAGTATCGCCCTTTTCAAGCATAAGCTCATAGTCCTTGTAGTGTATCCCGGGCATTGCGCCGACGACAGGTCCGTGCTTGTCTTTTAAAAGTGCGAAACTGCCGTTTGCCTTCCTGATAGCCGGGTATTCGTGACCCGCGTTGCAGCAGGTCATTCTGCCCGTGCTGAGCTCAACTATGCCGAGCCATACAGTTACGAACATATCGTCCTTGTTCGCAGCGCACAGGCGCGAATTGACGAACTCGATTATATCCGCCGGGGTGCCGCCCATTACAGCCTTATCGTATATCAGTATCTTTGACATCATCATGAACAGCGCGGCAGGTACGCCTTTCCCGGAAACGTCCGCTATCACGAGCGCAAGATGATCGTCGTCAATAAGGAAGAAGTCGTAGAAATCTCCGCCGACCTCCTTGGCGGGATCCATTGACGCGAAGATGTCAAAGTCATTTCTGTCGGGGAACGCGGGGAAAGACGAGGGCAGGGCGGATGCCTGTATGTGTGAAGCAAGCTCAAGCTCGGCGGCAGCACGCTCTTTTTCTCCCGCAAGCTGCGCTATCTCCGCGGTGTAGCGGTCTATCTCCCGCGCAAGATGCGAAACATCGGAAGCAAGCTCTCCGAATTCGTTCTTTTCTTTTATCTTCGCCAGCTCGCCTATAACACGCTCGGAATCCTTTGTTGCCGTGTAATCACGCACGTTCTTCTGTATCTGTGTGACCGGGCGTACCGACTGAAGATACAGGAACCGTATCAGCAGGATATTTGCGGCAACGATAAGCAGCGCGCTTATAAGTATCGACGGAAGCACAGCGCTGTTCATCTTTTCGCGGAAGCCGCTCCAGTTGTACAGTATGCACATAGCGTAGCGGTGCTCGTTCTTCGAGGTGATAAGAATATATCCTGCGTAGTACGGGACACCGTCATCGCCGTTGACGACCTCGTAGGCGATATCTCCCGCCTGACCGCCGCGTATCTTTTCGGCAGCCTTTGTGTGCGCGGCGTCGAATACGGGCTTTGTTCCGATGCGCTCATACACTTTCCGCAGTTCGGTGTAATATGTGCCTGAGTCATCGGAAGCGTCCGCATCGGTATTGTCTTCCTTGCTGCCCTGTGTTATGACACAGCCGTCAGATGACTCTCCCACATCGAGAAGTATGAACCTGTCATAGCCGTATCTCGATGAAGTGTTGCGCATTAAGGAGTAAATGTAATACAGATAGTCATTTGCAAGGATATGTATATAGTATGGTGGAAAGCTGTTGAGTTCATCGTCCGACATTTCGTTGGTGAACCACTCAAATCCATTTTCGTTCTGTATGCGCTCGAATTCTTCGTATTCTTCTTCTGAAACCCCGGCTTTCATTGTTTCCCGGTTGGTATTCCAGTAATCCATGAAAGCGGTTATTGAACTGACCTCGCGTATCTCTGAGCAGATCACGTTGAGGTCGCGCGCGAAAGTATCGTTTTTCGCGGTAAGAAAGATATTCTGGGCGCTTGTGAAAAGAACTGTCTCACTTGCTATCAGAACTGCGGCAAGGAACAGCGATGTTATGATGCCTACACGGATAAGCAGTTTATTTTTCATTTATCTCCTACTTCCTTTATATAAAATGTAAGAAAACTGTGAACTGTGTTTATTATACCACATAAAGAGATATTTTGCAATAATCAAATTTGAATGTATTTGCATAAGGCTATACCGCATGAATAGCGTGCGCAAATTGCGCCGTCAGATTTTTCGTCAGATTGGCTAAATTTGACGCAGGCTTGCTGGCGCAAGTCAAGGAAAATTTGGTCAAGATGACGGAATAATATGCAAGCAAGGTGCGT
>JAGBLA010000153.1 GCA_017635675.1 Ruminiclostridium sp. | reverse complement strand
TCTCTCTGTCTCTCTCTGTCTCTCTGTCACATCTTATATCATGCCGCGGACAATGCCTTCGAGGGCGGCGAGAGCTTCGCCTATCTTCGAGGTGTCGGCAATACCTGCCATAGCGCTGTCGGGCTTTCCGCCGCCCTTACCGCCTGCGAGAGCTGCTATCTGCTTGACTATCTGACCCGCGTTCGCACCCTTGGCTACGGCTTCCTTGCTGCAAATGCACAGGAAGTTGCCCTTGCCGTCGGCGTGACCCGCGAGAACAGCGATAAAGCTGTCGTACTTGGACTTTATATCGTCTCCCGCCTTGCGGAGGCTGTCGCCTACCGTACCTTCGAGTGTAGCTGAGAATACCTTTATCCCGTTTATTTCGACGGCGTTGGCGGTTATGTCACCCATAGCGGACTGGGAGAGCTGACGTTCGAGCTTGTCTATCGTCTTCTTAGCGTCGGAAAGCTCTGCCATAACAGCTTCACAGCGCTGTACGAGCGCATTTGCGTTCGGCACCTTGAGAACTGCCGCAGCGTCGTTCATCGCAGTCTTGGCGCTGTCGAGCGCGTCAAGAACGCCGAAACCTGTCACAGCTTCGATACGGCGAACGCCCGCAGCTACCGACGACTCGGAAACTATCTTGAAAAGACCTGCTTTAGCGGTGTTGTCGAGGTGAGTACCGCCGCAGAACTCGGTAGAGAAACCGTCCTCGGTGCTTACAACGCGCACAACGTCACCGTACTTCTCGCCGAACAGCGCCATTGCACCCTTCTTGCGGGCTTCCTCAATGGGAAGCTCCTCGGTGACGACCTTCACGCCCGCGAGTATCTCCTCGTTTACAAGGCGCTCCACCTTAGCGAGCTCCTCGGGAGTTACCGCGCTGAAATGCGAGAAGTCGAAACGGCACTGTGTCGGGTCAACAAGCGAACCTGCCTGGTGAACATGGTCGCCAAGCACCTTGCGCAGAGCAGCCTGTAACAGGTGGCAGCAGGTGTGGTTGCGCTCGGTTGCGAAACGGAGCTCCTTATCCACCTCGGCAGTCACGACGTCGCCCACGGTAAGCCCGCCGACCTCCACCGCGCACTCGCAGACGAACTGACCGCCCGCTGTCTTTTTGGTGTCGAGCACGCGAAGCACGCTGTCACCCGCGGTTATGGTACCCTTGTCGCCTACCTGACCGCCCATTTCGGCGTAGAACGGGGTCTTTTCGATGACTGCTATCACATCGTCGCCCTCGGTGCAGCTCTGAACGCTTTCGCCGTCCTTTATGAGCGCGAGGAGCTTTGTATCGGAGGTGAGCGTGGTATAGCCCACAAATTCGGTCTTAAGTCCCGACACGGCGTTCATGGAAGCCTCGTCCCAGCCGCCTTTGAACGCCTGATTTGCACGGGCAGTCTGCTTCTGCTTAACCATGAGCTCCTTGAAGCGCTCCTCGTCGAGGGATAAGCCCTTTTCCGCGAGTATCTCCTTTGTGAGGTCAAGCGGGAACCCGTATGTGTCGTGCAGCTTGAACGCGTCGTCACCGCTGAGCACGCCGTTGCTGCCGAGCTTTCCGATAAGCTCGGTAAGGAGCTGGGAGCCCTTTTCGACAGTCTTGTTGAAGCTCTCCTCCTCGGTGGCGATGACCTTCTTGATGTACTCCTGCTTTTCAACGAGCTCGGGGTACGCGGACTTGTTCTCTTCGATGACCTGTTCAACTATCTCGGTAAGGAACGGCTTTGTCATGCCGAGAAGTCTTCCGTGTCTTGCCGCGCGGCGCAGAAGTCTGCGCAGCACATATCCGCGTCCTTCGTTTGAGGGGCGCACGCCGTCACCTACCATGAATGTGGTAGCGCGGGCATGGTCGGTTATAACGCGGATAGATACATCGTCGCTGTGGTTTGCGCCGTATGTCTTGCCTGTAACGGAGCAGATGCGCTTGATGATGTTCTGAATGGTATCTACCTCGAACATATTGTCCACGCCCTGCATTACGCAGGCAAGGCGCTCAAGCCCCATGCCCGTGTCGATGTTCTTGTTCTTGAGCTGGGTGTAGTTGTTGTGACCGTCGTTGTCGAACTGTGTGAACACGAGGTTCCATATCTCGATGATACGGTCGCAGTCTCCCGCCTGTTCAAAGCTCTCAAACGGACCGTACTTCTCGCCGCGGTCGAAGTGTATCTCTGAGCAGGGACCGCAGGGACCGCTTCCGTGCTCCCAGAAGTTATCCTTCTTGCCGAGCTTCACGATGCGGTCGCGTGGCACGCCTATCTCGTTCGCCCATATCTCGCCTGCCTCGTCGTCCTCCTCGTAGATAGTTACCCAAAGCTTTTCGGGCTCTATCTCAAGCACCTTTGTGAGGTACTCCCAAGCCCACGCGGTAGCCTCATGCTTGAAATAGTCGCCGAAGGAGAAGTTTCCGAGCATTTCAAAGTATGTGCCGTGGCGCGCGGTCTTGCCCACATTCTCGATGTCGGGGGTGCGTATGCACTTCTGACAGGTGGTGACGCGCTTTCTCGGGGGAGTTTCCACACCCTGGAAGAACTTTTTAAGCGGCGTCATGCCCGCGTTGATGAGCAGCACGGAGTTGTCGCCCTGCGGTACCAGCGGTGCCGATGCCATGCGGAGATGCCCCTTGCTCTCGAAGAATTTCAGATAGCTTTCTCTCAGTTCATTAAGACCTGTCCATTTCATAATTATACCTCTTTTTTATTTGCCCGCGCCGTTTCGGTGCGTCCGCAATTATTTTCAAATTCCGAGAAATCCTGTGATGTTGTCCCACAGTATCTTCTCACGCTGAGCGTCGTCGAACCCGAGCCTGTCGAAACGTTCAAGCTCCTCGGCAGCGCTCCACATGGGGTAGTCCGTCCCGAAGAACACCCTGTCCGTGCCGTAAGCGAGTATGTATTCCCGCGCTTTTTCGGCTGTGAGGAACCCGAGCGAGCTGCTCTCGTCGAACCACAGGTTGTCTATACCCGCGAGGGTTTTTACTGCCTCGTCCCATACGGTATAGCCGCCGAGGTGCGCCGCGATCATGCGCTGTTTCGGAAAGCGCTTTGCCGCCGCGAGCATACGTTCGGGGTTTGAGTAGTCATATCTGTTGTCACCCGTGTGGAAAAGTATAGGCAGCCGCCCGTCAATGACCTCATACATCCGCATCGCGTCTTTACCGTCTATCTGAAATTTCTGACAGTCGGGGTGGAGCTTCACACCTTTGAGCCCCATAGCTATCACACGGCTGACTTCCGTATCGACCTCCTCCGCGCTCATTGACGGGTGCAGGGTACAGAAACCGACGAACATTCCGCCGCTCGCCTCAACGCTTGCATGGATAAAGTCGTTTATCTTCGGCACCTGCTCGTGGGTGGTCGCCACAGAGTGTACAAGGCACTTCTCAATGCCGCATTTCTTCCAGTTTTCCGTCATTGTGGCTATCCTGCCGTCGAACGCCATGGGAACGCCATAGAACTCGCCGACATGCTGAGCCGCCTTTTCCGCTATTTTATCGGGATAGATGTGAACGTGAGCGTCAAAGATCCTCATTATTATCGTCCTTTCCTTACATTAACATCTAATTATAGCACTTTTTTTCGCGGTTTTCAATAGTTTTGCAAAAAATAATGCCGCAGATAAAAAAGCCGCATCTTTCTCTGTCGGAAAAGATGCGGTTTTGCTGTCCTGCTTACCTGTCAAGGTACTTATACACCATTATAAGCGCCTCACCGCGCGTGTAGGCTCCGTTGGGGCTGAACGTGCCGCCGCTGCCCTTTATCATGCCCGACGCGTCGGCGTAGGCGATATAGCCGAGGTATTTGTTATTGGCTCCAACATCGGTGAACTTTGTTCTGAACACCGAGCGCAGCTCACAGGCTTCTCTGCCGAAGCGCGCCCCCGCGAGCACCTTCGCCGCGAGCTTTCGTGAGAGCTTTTTGGTATTCGTTAGCCCGTCCCCGTCTTCGGGCGTAAAGTACAGCCCCGCCTTGGAGATAAGTGTGTTGAGGTCTCCGAAGGTTATCTGCTTATCGGGGTCGAGCTTGCCGTTATTATCCATAAGCGTTATTCCGTAAACCGCGAGTTTTTTTGCGTACTGCTCGTACTTTGTGCCTGCGATATCGGTGTATTCACCTGCCGTCTGAGCGGTTATCTCGGTACCGTCGGCACTTGTGAGCTTACCTGTTATCGCGTCGATATTCATGGTGTTCGCCGCGTAGTAAACCAGCGCGGAGCCGACCTTGTTCTTGTAGGAGTTGTAGGCGCAGCGATAGACCTGCCCGAAATCCGTCTGTTCAAAGAACGCGTTGTATGCCGCGGACTTGGAAATTTTATTAGCCGGGGACGGGAATTTCAGCCCGTCGTGGTATGTGAGGCTGTAGCCTACGACATAGCCGGTATTTGATATGGAAACGGTCATTGTGTCCGTGTCGAACTTAATTCCGTTCACAAGGCGCGTGGCGGTGTAGGTGCGTGAAATGCCGCGCACTGTGCCGAAGGGCATGGCAGTCTGCATATCGTAGCCGTCAACGTCGCTTTTGGAGTTTTTCAGCTCGGGCGAGGAGAACTGTGCTGCCTTGCTCGGGGCAAGCTGCTTCACGGCAGCGGCAGCGAGTTTGTTGGCGGCGGTCTTGTCGAGCTTTGTTCCGGTATCGTATGCGGTGCAGCTGAATGAAAGCAGCTCGCCGCTTGAGGCGTTCACCGAGAACGAGCCTGTTATGGGGCGCGAAGTCTGGGTGACAGCGGGAACGCTGTCCGCCGTGACCACGTTTCCGCCGCTGAGGTCGCTGTATTCGGTGCGGTTGGCGGTAAAATCCACGTTCATGACATAGCAGCCGATGTCCTCATCGTACTGCACGGTCTTACCTGTTATGACGCTTGTGGTCGGGATATAGAGGATGCCGGTATTCTTTAGTATATCGAACATTTCCTCCGCGCTTACGAAATTGCCGTTGGCGCTCGCTTTTGCGGATTCCTCCCACGTAAGCGCGCCCGCTGCGGGCAGCTCACCGAGCCCCGCGGCGGTGAAGAACTCCGAGTCCGTCACATCGCCGTAGTAATCGTAGTCCGTGAACGCCGACAGCTTGCCCGTGAACGCGTTTATATAGCCTGTTTCGGTCTGACGGTAGATAAGGTGGGGTATGGTCTTATGGGTGTCGTAGTCGTATGAGGAGACATACACAAGCTCCACGGGAAACAGGCTGCGGAACGACTTCTTCACGTTGGCTTTGGATATTGCGCCGTCACGGGGCTTGAAAACCGCGCCGTTTATCCAGGTAAAGTTATAGCTTATAAGCTCGCCGGTGTTCTTGTTTATGGTTATCTTACCGGTCTGACCGAGCACCACGGCGCTGTTTTCCTTGCGGCGGAAGCGCAGCACGGCTTCGTCGCCGTGGAGAGATACCGCGAGTGACGCGTCACGGAAATCCACCTTGTCGGCTATGGTGGGATTTATCTGAATCGCGAGCCGCTTTGCGCGGGTGAGAAGCTCCTCGTTCGAGAGCTTTGCGAGTGAGGGCGACCACTCCCCGGACACGTACTTGTTCACGGCGACACTTTTGATGACCTTGCCTGTGACGGAAACGGATATGTTCTCGCCGCTCCTGCCCGACGGGTCGCTCCAGGTGAAGTTATAACGGGTCTTCCCGCAGTCGGTCTCGGTGGTATAGTTGAACTCCGAGTAATTATTCGGTATATCGATACGCTCCTTTACGAGCTTTATCTCGGTCTCCATGGTGCTTCCCGCGTCTGCTGAAGCGCATATCGCCGCTGTCGGTATTGCGAGTGCCGCCGCGAGTACGGCAGCGGACGCTTTTCTGAATTTCATAAGTCTTCTCCTTCGGGTATTGCCGCTTACAAATTATCCCCGTATCGTTCGGTACGGGGATAACTGTGTTTATGGGTACCTCTAAAAACCGCTTTGAAAAGAGAAAATGAGATAGCCTCGTCGGATACAAGGAAAGCCGACGAAGCCGGGCTGGCGCCCGGTTAGGAGGTTTGACGCAGTAGACGGCGTGGCTAGCTCTTTTTCTCTCAAATTGGGTTTTTAGAGGTTCCCTTATGT
>JAGBLA010000152.1 GCA_017635675.1 Ruminiclostridium sp. | reverse complement strand
CTCATTTTCTCTTTTCAAAGCGGTTTTTAGAGGTACCCTATTTTTCATAATTATCGTATAAAACAATGACCCCGACATTTTCACGAGACAATGTCGGGGATCAGTGTAATTATCGTTATAAGCTGCGGTTCTCAGGGAGCGGCAGCAGTCTTTGTGAGACAGTGAGCACATATATACGCTGCTGTATCATGCAAAAATGCGTTCAAGCTCGGCTTCAAGGTCCGTGCTGTCGCTTTCTCGTACGACTACCGATATTTCATCGACTGCGGTAGTTATAAGTATCGGGTTCGCCTTGACAGCTGCGAGTGCTTTGAATACATTCTCCGCAAAACCTACTCCGTCTATCATATCCGCTGATTTGATGATGAATTTCACATTTCCGGAGTTTATCATCGGGGGTTTAGCGGGCTTTACTTCATTTGAGACTTTAAGCATTTTCGGCATATCCCCGTCATCAAAAGTGAACCCCACAGAGGTGCTCTCCGCGGAAACAGGAGCTTTTGATATCATATCTATAACTACATTTTCTCTTGCGGCAGCAGAGAAGACGCTGCAAATAAACGTGCTTTCACTGTCGTACGGAATGTTGGCGAAGGTTATTATCGAAACTTCATCTTTTCTTGTGATAGTGGTCATTTTTATGGTTTCCTTTCATTTTATGATTCGGCAAGAAGGTCGGACATATCAAATAATCCCTTATCCTTCTTTGAGAGGAATACAGCAGCGTTTATCGAGCCGTTTGCAAAAACTTCCTTGCTTGCGGCGGAGTGTGAGAGTGTTATTGTCTCGTCATGTCCCGCAAAGATTATATCATGCTCGCCCACAATAGTACCGCCGCGTATCGAATGGAGTCCTATCTCGGTAGCCTCACGTGGCTTGCGGACGCTGTGGCGGTCGTAAACATAATGCATCTTGCCGCCAAGCTCATTGTTGAGAGCCTCGGCAATCATGATAGCGGTACCGGAGGGGGCGTCCTTCTTGAGATTGTGGTGCTTTTCGACTATCTCAATGTCGAACTGTCCGCCAAGCACGTTCACGGCGCGTTTACCGAGCTCTACCAGCAGATTTATGCCAAGCGACATATTGAATGTGAAGAATACGGGTATCTGTTCGCCTGTCTTTTTTATGCGCGCGACTTCTTCATCTGTATAACCGGTGGTGGCAACGACTATCGGCACCCCGTTCATGGTGCAGTATGAAAGCAATCCGTCAAGTGCGCTCGGGTGTGAGAAGTCTATTATGACATCGGGCTTTTCGGGCAGCTCGAACGGCGACTTCACTATAGGGAACGTCCCGTTCTGCTCGGTGTTCAGATCTATGCCCGCAATGACCTCACAGTCATTTCTCTGCGCGATAAGTCCCGATATTACACGACCCATTTTCCCGTTGGCACCTGTGACAGCTATTTTTACCATTGCTATGACCTCTTTCACTTCCTGTCGGTTTTATATAAGTCCGACGTTTTTCAGAGCGTTTCTGAGCTTTTCGATCTTTGCGTCTTCCATTCTGCAAAGCGGAAGCCTGCATTCGCCCACATCTTTTCCCATAAGGTTGAGTGCTTCCTTCACAGGTATCGGATTTACATCCATGAACAGCGCGTTTTCCATATCAAGATACCTGAGCTGAAGTTCAAGCGCTTCCTTATGCTTGCCTGCAAGGTAAAGCTCTGCCATGTCGTGCTTCTGACGCGGTATTATGTTCGACGACACCGAGATAACACCCTTGGCGCCGAGTGACAGGAAGGGAAGGAGCTGGTCGTCATTGCCGGAGTAGATGTCAAGATCGGTGTGTGCCGCGATCTGTGCCGCAAGCGAGAGATTACCGCTTGCTTCCTTTACGGCGGAGATCTTTTCGTTCTTCGCAAGCTCGATGTATGTATCGAGTGCGATAGATGTACCTGTTCTTGAAGGCACATTGTAAAGTATCGAAGGGATATCCACCGAATCCGCGATCTTGTTGAAGTGCGCCACAAGTCCGTGCTGAGAAGCCTTGTTATAGTACGGAGTTACAAGCAATGCGGCATCGGCTCCGACTTTTTCGGCTTCCTTGGTAAGTTCCACCGCATAGGCGGTGTCGTTGCTTCCGGTACCCGCAATGACGGGGACGCGTTTATTCACCTTCTCAACGCAGAAACGTATCATCTCGATGTGCTCCTCGTCCGTCAATGTGGAGCCTTCGCCTGTGGTACCGACTACCACGACAGCGTCGGTCTTGTTCGCTATCTGATCTTCAATGAGCTCTGCAAACTTCTCATAATTTATACTTCCGTCGGGGAACATGGGTGTCACGATAGCGACGCCTGCCCCTGTGAAGACAGTTTTTCTCATGGTTCTTTCTCCTTTATATTACAGCTTCACCCACATTTTCAGCAGGTGAAGCCGGATTGCGTATATCAGTCAAAGTAACCCTTTGCAGCATAAAGTTCAGCCATAAGCACAGCACCGCCTGCAGCGCCTCTGAGCGTGTTGTGGGACAGACAAACGAACTTATAGTCATACTGTGTGTCGGGTCTTAAACGACCGATAGAAACTGCCATACCGTTTTCGAGGTTGCGGTGGAGCGCAGCCTGAGGATAGTTGTCCTCGGTGAAGTAGTTGAGGAACTGCTTGGGAGCGGAGGGCAGTTCAAGCTCCTGGGGTACACCCTTGAAATTCTTCCATATATCGAGTATCTCGTCGATAGAGGGCTTGTTCTCAAAGCTTACGAATGCTGCCGCGAAGTGACCGTTGGAAACGGGAACACGCAGGCACTGAGTGGTGATAGAGGGGCTGGAAGCCTTGACTATCTCGCTGCCCTCTATCTTGCCCCATACCTTGAGAGGCTCCTGCTCGGACTTTTCTTCCTCGCCGCCGATGTAGGGGATAAGGTTATCCACCATTTCAGGCCATGTCTCGAAAGTCTTTCCGGCGCCGGAGATAGCCTGATATGTGCAGGCGAGCACCTTTGTAATGCCGAATTTGCGCAGGGGAGAGAGGGCGGGAACATAGCTCTGTATCGAGCAGTTGGACTTGACGGAGATGAAACCGCGCTTGGTGCCGAGACGCTTTCTCTGAGCGTCAACTATCTCGATGTGCTCGGGGTTTATCTCCGGGATTATCATAGGAACGTCGGGAGTGAAGCGGTGTGCGGAGTTGTTGGACATTACCGGCACTTCATGCTTTGCGTAAGCTTCCTCAAGCGCCTTTATCTCGTCCTTTTTCATGTTTACCGCGCAGAATACGAAATCTACCTGTTCTGCTATCTTTTCGATGTCCTTTGAAGCGTCCATGATGACGATGTTTTCCATAGCGGCGGGCATAGGCTTTTCGATGAGCCAGCGGGAACCGACAGCTTCTTTATATGTCTTGCCCGCGCTTCTTTCGGATGCCGCAAGGACTTTTACCTTGAACCACGGATGATTTTCGAGAAGAACGGCGAAGCGCTGTCCTACCATTCCCGTAGCACCGATGATGCCTACATTGTACTGTTTCATGATGTTGTTTCCTTTCTTTGTCTTACTAATATAAAAACCGGCTTTTTTCAAGCCGGTCTGCTGACATTATGGAACATACGACAATACGCAAAAAGCAATATGCCGATAGCTCTCCATTTTGCCTCATACGGCTCAATGACAATCGCACACCTCTTCGATGTACGACCGGATATGCATATTTCAACCTATACATTCCTCGGCGGCTTTCCCTTTCACATCAACAATATGTTGAAATATTGGCGTTAATGCTACTCTTTAAACCCGCGCCTCTATCTTTTACTTATTCTACCACAGTATCGGTGATTTGTCAATATCCTGTGAGTATTTTTTATTAGGGTACCTCTAAAAACCGCTTTGAAAAGAGAAAATGAGATAGCTGCGTCGGATACAAGGAAAGCCGACGAAGCCGGGCTGGCTCCCGGTTAGGAGGTTTGACGCAGTAGACGGCGTGGATAGCTCTTTTTCTCTCAAATTGGGTTTTTAGAGGTTCCCATTATTTAATTATCCCGCGTATTTTGTCCGCAAGAGCTGCCGCGGCTCTGTCGTGTGTAGCGGGGGAGGGGTGCCAGTCCGCGCCGTATCCGAGCTTGCCGTCCTGCGGAGTGAAACGCATTGTATATATCTGCTCAAAGCCGGAGCGTTCTCTGAATATCTCCACAGCCTTCTCCATATACGGTGCTATTTCATCCAGCATTATTCCCATTACGCACAGAAGTTTCGACGAGGGATTGCAGTTATGCACAGTTTCAAGAAACTTTGCGTATTCTTTCACATATTCGCTGTATCTCTCCTCGTGTCCGGTGCACCAGCTGTTGTCGTTGGTGCCGAGGTTGACGACGATTATGTCGGGGACATAGCAAGAAAAATCGTGGTCGATGTCCTGAGGTGCAGGGTCATTATCTCCGCCGAATTTATCGTAGGAAAACCCGAGCTTCGTATAGTACGGCGGTATAAGCTGGTCTTTATGCGGAGCTTCATCGGGGCTCCCGACATAGCCGGATATTATCCCCCAGCCGCTTACCGAGAACGCACGCACATCAGCGTCCAGCAGCTTCGCAGTCTTATACGCGTATCCCTTTGTGAAGTCCTCTGTGGCTGTTTTGAAGGGCTTTTCGGGGTCGTATTCATCTACGCCGTAGCCGCAGGTTATTGAGTCTCCGATGACCTCCAGCTTTAACGGTTTATCCGCCGTAGCCGTGATCTCGCCGTCATGCTCCACCGAGACTATCCCGAGCGTTGACATGGCACATTCCGAGAGCTTGATGAATTTGATATCCGCTTCAATGCCCTCAATGCTGCCGCAGCTTATGATATCCACAGTCTTGTAGGAGTTGAAGCTGTCAAGGAGCCCCTCTGCTGTGCGCATACCGTTCACATATACCGCGTACCTTGCCCAGTTCCCGTCATTGTCGGGAGTTTTCGAGGCATTTCCGCCGCAGAGGGTAAGACTTAGATAATTCCCCTTGAAATGGCACTCAAAGCCGCTTCCCGACAATGCGCACCAGTATATGCCTGTGCTGTCCGTCATGCCGCGCCCTGTGTACTTTACGCTGAGTTCATTGAGATGATCGAGTTTATATGGATATGGGCTCATTTCTTTTCCTCCGATTTTTGTCCGAGCTTCTTTTCGGTGTGGTGGAGCAGACGCGTGATATTCTCGTGATGCATATAAATCAGCATGATACCGATAGCTGCCGCGAGAGCAAAGCATATCCATGCGGCACTGTCATTCTGTATAAGTGACAGAACGAGCACCACGAAAGGATAGAACGCAGCGGCGGTAATAGAGCCGAGAGAAACATATCGTGTTATGGCTACGACTGCCGCGAAAACCAGAAACGGGATTATCCCCGCAAGCGGATTTATGGCAAGCATTGCAGCGAATGTGACAAGTATGCCTTTGCCGCCCTTAAAGCCGTAGTAAAGCGGGAATACGTGACCTAATACCGCGAATATGCCCGCAAGGTAGTTCACCCAGCTCCAGCCGTCGGCGTGTGAGTATGTGTCGATGCCGAGCAGGACTTTGAATATCAGATGCACCAGCACTATCGACAGCACGCCCTTGAGAATGTCTCCGATAAGCACAAAAAGCGCAGCGGCTTTACCCTGTGTCCTGAGAGTGTTTGTAAGTCCCGCGTTGCCGCTGCCGAGCTCTCTTATGTCTTGTCCCGATTTTATCTTCGTGACGATTATGGCGGAGTTGATCCCGCACAGCAGATACGGTATGACAGCCGCGGCAGCAAAACAGATTATATAATTCATTGTCTCCATAGTTATCCCTTATGCCTTTGCGTTTTTCTCGTCGCCGCGCTCACGGACGACTATGCGTATAGGCGTTGCGTCGAGCTTGAACGCCTCGCGTATCTGATTTTCGATATATCTCTGGTAGGAGTAGTGGAAAAGCTCCTTGTTGTTGCAGAATATAACGAATGTAGGCGGTTTGGTCGATGCCTGGGTCATGTAGTATATCTTTAAGCGCTTGCCCTTGTCCGAGGGCGGCTGCACGCGGGAGGTAGCGTAATTGAGCAGGTCATTGAGCATACCTGTGGTTATGCGTCTCGCGTTCTGTTCCGCGGTATATCGGATAAGCTCGAAGAGCTTGTCGATGCGCTGACCCGTAAGGGCGGAGATAAAAACTATGGGTGCGTATGACATAAAGGAGAAATCGACTTCGAGCTTTTTGCGGAACTCGTTCATGGTTTTATCATTTTTCTCGATGCTGTCCCACTTGTTGACGGCGATAACGCAAGCCTTGCCCTGTTCGTGGGCATATCCCGCCACCTTGCTGTCCTGCTCCGCAAAGCCCTCGTTCGCGTCTATCATTATGACGCAGACATCTGCGCGGTCAACAGCCATGTACGCGCGCAGGACGCTGAAATGCTCGATGCTCTCTGTGACCTTGGATTTTCTGCGTATGCCCGCTGTATCGATGAACACATACTTTTCGCCGTCGCGTTCTATCACCGTGTCTATCGCGTCACGGGTAGTCCCTGCGATATCGGAGACTATTACGCGCTGTTCACCCGCAACTTTGTTTATAAGGGAGGACTTGCCCGCGTTAGGTCTGCCGATGACTGCCACCTTTATAAGAGCGTCGTCGTAGTCCTCATCGTCGTCGTCGGGCATATTTGCGAGCACCGCGTCCAGCAGGTCTCCCGTTCCGTGGCCATGCACCGAGGATACGGGTATCGGCTCGCCCAGTCCTAAGTTATAGAATTCATAGAGTTCGGGCGGGGGAGCGCCTATAGAATCGCACTTGTTCACGCAAAGCACTACAGGCTTTCCGCTTTTCAGCAGCATTGCCGCAACGCTCTCGTCATTGGCGGTTATGCCTGTGGTGATATCCACCACGAAGATTATCACATTTGCGCTGTCAATGGCGAGCTGTGCCTGGTCACGCATCTGCGACAGTATAACGTCCTTGGTATCGGGTTCGATACCTCCTGTATCAACGAGCATGAAACTCTTGTCGAGCCATTCAGCTCTGCCGTAAATTCGGTCGCGTGTCACGCCGGGAGTGTCCTCCACTATCGAGAGACGCTGACCGATAATCTTGTTGAAAAGCGTCGATTTGCCCACATTCGGGCGACCGACTATTGCTGCGAGTCTGTTCATTGTTATCTCCTGTTTTTCCTTTTTTATTGTGATATCGCTTTCTGAAATCTCACGTCCGAACCGACGAATATAAGCTCCTCCATGGTGGTGAGGCGTGAGTAGGTGCGCTCCTCATAGCGCTGTTCAAGCTCGTTGTGGTCAAGATTTGTGCTGATTATCGTGGGACGCGAAGCGTTGAGCCTGTCGTTTATGATATTGTATAGCGTCTGCATACAGAATTTCTGTTTCGACTCTATTTCCGTGCCGAGGTCGTCGATGACCAGCAGATCTGTGCTTATCACCATTGAAAGTGTGTCGGAGCTGTCGGAGGAGCGGTTGAAATGCTCCCGTTCAATGCGTCTGAACATATCGGGGGCGGAGTTGTAGATGACGCTGTACCCCTTTTCTATGACTGCCGAGGCAATGCTGAGCGAAAGGTGCGTTTTTCCGAGCCCCGTCTTTCCGCGCAGCAGCAGTCCGCTGTACGGCAGGTGGAATTCCTCTGCGTACCTGCGGCATATATTATAGTTGTATTCCATTATTTTACGCGCTGTCCCGCCGAGCTCCGTGACGGTGGTGTCGTCGTAGTATGACAGGCTGAAATCCTCAAATCTGCACAGTTTCAGCGGGGAATGACGGTTCATATCGTCTGTGGCGGCTTTTTTCACGACGTCCATAAAGCATTTGCAGCGATGTCCGTCGACGATGCCCGTATCCTCGCAGACCTTGCAGTCGTAAATGGGGTCGAGATAGTCGGCAGGGTAGCCGTGCTTTTTGAGCTCGATGCGAAGCTGCTCCTGAAGTGAGAGGTTCTCGTTTTTCAGCTCCTCGATCTTCGCGGATATATCGCTTTTCCTCTCTGCCAGGATCCTGAGGAACTTTGCGGTTGTCTGTGAGATATTGAAATTAATGGAATATATTTCAGGGTGTTTTACGCGTATTTCCTCAAGCCGCATCTGCGCAGTCAGATGGTTTTTCTGCCTGCGCTTTCGCAGTTCATTATCGGCGGCGGTGAAGAATTCTTCTTTCAGTGCCATATTATCACCCCATTATTTGAGATTTTTGTATTTGTTGAGTGTATGCTGTTCGATCTCGCTTTTGCTGTATGAATGGGTGTCGTCCGCTGCAGCGTCGTCGGCGGGCTTTTTTTCACCGTCGATCTGTGATACGGAACTGATCCCCTCTGCGTTCCAGCTTTTGAGTATCTTGTCCATGTAAGGAAACGAAAGCTTGCCTGTCTGGTTGAGAGTGCGGTCGTATGCCTCGTCAATAAGCTCGTCGGGTATCCCGAGATTTATCCATTCGCTTATCGTGGCTTTTTGTTTCTGTGAGAAAGCGTTCGTCATGCCGAATTTCTGCCGCAGGCGGTTTTCGGTGGTGTTCTGCGCCTGGAGGATACGTATTCGTTCTTCCGCTTTAATTATATTGTCGATGCCGCTCTCGATCCATTCAAGCGCCACGGCTTTCATATATGCGGGAGTAGCTTTTCCTATGCTGAAACAGTATTCCACCAGCATCAGCGATACCTCTGTGGGCATACCTACTTCCTCGGTTATCACCATCAAAGCCTGCTGCTCGGCGTGCTTCGGCGGTCTGCCCGACAGCCTTTCGTATGTCTGGAACAGGCATTTCATGGCATCGCTGCCGTTTATTGTGCCTGCGATTATCTTTGGCGGGAAATGGGTCTCCGATGAAAGGGCAGCTCTTGCTTCGGGAGTTGAAAGAGAGGCAGTTTCCTGCAATGGAGCGGTCACTGTGAAAACAGGCTGCGGGGCGGGGGCGGGCTGATTGTGTTCCTGCTCTGACGGGAAATACTCATTCCCGCTGTTCGAGAGCACGCCCGAGTTCACCCAATAGAGCAGGGCATCAGACACATCTTCCTTGCTTATGCCTATCTCTGTTGCTATCAGCTCCTCACGTATCCCCATATCAGGGTACGCGAGCAGGTACAGCAGAACTTTTATCTGAGTTCCCGACGCGAGCTTCAGATGATGCTCATCGGCTATGCAAAACGGAACGGCGAATACTTTCCGCCATGCTCCGAGGTTTATCCTGTAATCCAATTCAAGCTTTCCTTTCGTGCCGCGGCAGGCACCTGTGATCCGGGTTTTAGCAATACTTATATATATTATAACACATATTGACAGATTTTGCAATAGTGTTATTCCGGTTTTGTATATTCGCGGCAATTGCTGTAAATTTTGTTATGTTGTTGACTTTTCAGCGATTTTGTGATAAGATGTTTATGTTAATGTCATTTAATGA
Source organism: Ruminiclostridium sp. (assembly GCA_017635675.1). GTDB lineage: Bacteria > Bacillota > Clostridia > Oscillospirales > Ruminococcaceae > Ruminiclostridium_E. The sequence goes on along the minus strand of JAGBLA010000152.1, from coordinate 6,083 downwards.
CGATTTTTTATCCGGAAAGAGAAGAAATGTCAATGAAAGTCAAATATACAGGCGCTGCGGCAATACTTGCGGCTGCGCTGCTGTCAGGCTGTGCTACTGACATATCACAGACTGTACCGACAAGTGCTTCCGCTGTGGAGGTCCTTGCCACCAAAGCTGCGGACACCACGACCGAACCGACGACAACAACTACTGCTAAAATAAGCATAACCACCACAACTACCACAGAAACCACGACGGAGGAGACTGCCGAAACCACACCCGAGTCCTCCGAATCCACAGAGGACACCACAAGCGCTCCTTCAGTGGGTACATACACCATATACTCCGATGAATACAAGCAGTACGGTTTCACGGACAAGTACAATGATTTCCTTTCAAAGTGCGTGTTCGTGGGGGACAGTATTTGCAGCGGTCTCAAAGCATACGATATAATCCCTGCCGACAGGGTATGCGCGGTGGGAAATGTTGCCGCGCGCAATATATTCGAGGACTGGGTGCTTTTCAAGATAGACGGCGAAAAGCTTCCGCTGCTCCCCGCACTTGAGAAGATAAAGCCCGAATACATAGTGTTCTCCATGGGAATGAACGATGTGAACATGACCTCTGAACAGGGTTTCTGCGACAATTATCAGAAGATACTTTCACAGGTCGAGAGCATACTTCCCGACTCAAAGCTCATAGTTCTGTCTGTCACGCCGATAACTTACGGAGAGGACGGACGGCTGTTCACGCTCCCGACGAATATCGACAGTTTCAATGCCGCCCTCAAGGATTATCTCGATTCAACAGGAAAGTGGACATACGCCGATGTCGAGCACGAGATGAAGAATACCAACAATATGCTCAAAGCCGACTATCTCGGCTCGCCGGACGGAGTACATCTTGCTCCCGCCGCATATAAGGCGATACTGTACCAGCTCTGTGAGCGGGCGGTGGACGGAAAAGCGTATCAGTTTGACGGCAGCTTTACGGACGCGAAAGCCGTATATCCGATAGTAACTACCGCTGCCGAGACCGAGCCTGTTACTTCAAAGACAAAGAAGACCAAGGAAACTACGACCGCTCCCGAGGAAGAGGAACCCATTCTTTCGGGTACGCTTCAGCTGTCCGACCCCGACTGATATGTTGAAAACTGTGGAACTCCGTGCGGAACGCGGCTGAAAAAAATTATGTAAAATTTTTCAAAAAACACTTGAAATTGTCTATATATTGTGGTATAATAATCAAGCACGAACAAAATATAGCTAATGCGGGAGGACGTACCACAATGAATAACGTAAAGATAGACACACACGGAGCTATCCTTTCAAAGGACGAGATACAGTCTTATGTAGATAGGGGCAGGGAGCAGAAACCCGGTCAGAAGCTTCTTACCCTTGATATAAATGTTGACGGCGATTATGTTGACCTTGCCTATCAGTACGAGGACAGACCCTTTGAGCGTATCAGACGTATCACGGGATATCTTGTAGGTACTCTTGACCGTTTCAATAACGCCAAGAGAGCAGAGGTGCTCGACCGCGTAACTCACGAAGTCACCGATGACTGTGAGGATGTATATATCGACGCAGTGTGAACGCTTATAATAAATGAAAAAATACCCGATACGGTCATCACGCCGGTATCGGGTTTGTTTTTATAATGTAAACAGCTCCCCGCCGTAATTGCCGAAGCGGGGAGCCTTTTGTTTACAGTTATACAGGCAGATATGCACAGATATCGTTGTCTGTGCTGAGCTTGACAGCCTTGTATTCATAACTGCCGAGCCGTGAATTGATGACCTTGCTGAAAGAGTCACCGTCGAAGTGAACGGGGCGCAGCTCATCACCGCTGCCGTTAATGGCGAGGACATTTCTTTCATCGGCTGCGTGAATATTGCCGCCTGTGATGATAGTCGAGCATTTATCTGAGCCGAACTGACGCACACAGCCCGAAAGTATCTTAACGTTCACCGAGCCGCCTGAGATACAGTTCTTGCCGATACCCTCAGAGCTGCCGTAGCCGCATACAGCGTCGCCTTCGCCGTAGGCAATTATCTTTCCGTCCTCGATATTGACATTTGCCTTGCCCTTGAGGGAACCTATGCACACCGCGTTTGAGCTGTGAACGATAGCGTTTATGCTGCCGCCGTCGAGAGTTATATTCGCGGTCTTCATATCGTTTCCTGTTCTCGAAGTATCTCCAAGGCTCCCGATAGCTGCGCACTGTTCGCCGTCAGCGGTGACGTCGAGCTTGCCGGAGGAAGCTATCTTGACATCTCCGTTGAATGTTCCGATACCTACTGCATTCTTTCCTCTGCTGGTTATGGAGAGCTCTGCCTCGTTGCGGATATCTATGTCGCAGCTGCCGTCGATACTGCCGATACCGATAGAGTTGACGCACTGCGCGATAATGCCTATCTTACCGCTCTTAACGGTGATGCCGGAGTCATCTGTGCTGGTCCTGCCGCCTATGCAGATACAGTTGTCTATCTGAAGCTCGGAGGAGATAAATCCTTCCTTTGCGAGCTCGAAGCTTATCCTGCCGAAATCGGAGTCATATCCGCCTCCGATACCCACACCGCCGTTACGGCGTACTGAAAGGTTGAGACTTCCGTCGCCTACCACGGTGAGAGAAGCCCCCGGCGGAACGAGGATACCGTTTTTCTGGATAGAGTTCCTGCCGACAAGCTCGATAATGACATCGCTGCCCTTGCCGAGCTGGATACAGGGTTCACCGACAGCCTTTATGCTGATGTTGTCGAGTATTATCTTAGCGTTTGCACCCTGCGCCACATCAATTTCAAAGTCAAATGTCTGATTGAACGAGCCTACAAATCTGACTTCACCTTCTGTTATATGGGCGCAGCCGTATTTGCTTATTGTCAGGTCGTAAAGATTGATGGATTCGCCGTTTTTAGCCTCATAGATCAGCATATCATCTTTGTTATACTTTGATAGTATAAGATTCTCCGCGATCATCTCATTGCGGATATTCTCCGGTATCTGATCCACCGGATCGCCTGCGGGACGGGAGGTGTAATATCCCTGAATGAAATCTACGCCGTAATCTATGACTGTGCGAAGCTCGTCGTATGTCTCAACGCCTTCCGCAAGTACCTTTATCTTGTTCATCTTCGCAAATTCGATAGTGCTCTTTACGAACATCTGCTTGTTTGCGTCGTTTTGAATTTCGCTTATAAGGAAACGGTCTATCTTGATGACATGGGGGGCGTATCTCAGCAGGTTCACTATGTTTGAATGTCCCGTACCATAGTCATCTACCGCTATCTGACAGACTTTCGAGCTGTCGGAGCCGTCAACTGCTCCGAGACTTCTTATAGCATTGAGCTCATCGTCCGAAACAGTATCCTGCTCGGTGATCTCAAACACGAAACTGTCAACGTATTTTCCGTATTTTTCTTTAAGAAGTCTGAGATCGGATTCTTTTAAAAAGTTTCCCGGGATAGTGTTTATGAATACTTTTCTGTCCTTGAATTTTTCTGTTTCCTTGACGTATCTTTCCATTACGTTGAACATGGTTGCTTTCTCGATACTGTACAGCTCATTGTTCATCTTCGCAATGTCAAGTATTTCGAGAGGAGACATCTTTATATCCCCGGACGTGCGCATAAGCGCCTCGTAAGCGTATATCTCAGCAGTCTTTGCGTTCACGATAGGCTGGAACACATAGGAGAACAGATTGTTATCCACAAGCCTGCGGAAGTCCTTGTATATCTCTGTGGAGGATCTGAAAGCGGGGTCTGTCTTGAAATCGCTTTTGAGAACAGGGGACTGACCCGCTTTGAGCTTATTCACATACATATCAGAGTTCGCAAGCTTCTTGAGCGACTCAAAAGTGCTGTCCCAGCCCTTATTCGCGACAGTACAGCCGCAGTTCACCTCTACGAAGTAGTCCTTTGTGCTGCCGGAGTTGTAGCCTTCTATGATGCCGTAGAATACCGACACGGCATTGTCTATAACAGTGCCGATGTCATTCGGGTCATCGACATAGTTGATGACAACGAACTCATTATTGCCCGTTCTTGCCACGATACCGTTATCCTTGTTCGCAAGCTTGAGGGCGCTTGCGGTGAATTTGACAGCTTCCTCGATGTCCTGTTCACCGTAATTCTCAAAGATGAACTGGTACTGCGGTATGATGTAAACAGAAAGAGAAACAGTCTTTTTGTGGTTTTCGGAAACGGCAGAAAAGCTGTCGAACCACTTCTTGATGCCTTTGAGATTGTAAAGTTCGGTAAGCGCGTCATTGAAATGCGCATTAAGCTTGCTGTCCTGTATGGTGCGGCTCGAAGTTATTGACCGCAGCAGGGACCCGAACGCTATATTCATTATTTTGGATACTCGCGCGAGTTTCGGAGCTGTTGTCTTCACATCTTCCGTGAAAGCCGCGTAATATCCGCATGGCTCCGCCCCGACGAATATAGGAGTGAGTATCGCCATTGAATCGTCAAGCACCCAATTGTCGAGGTTTGAGACCATATCGGCAGCAGGAAAACGACCCTGCTTGCCGCCCGTGAAATCCTCGTTCTTTGAAGAAATAACGATAAGCTCGTGTTCCTTGCCTTTTTCGGTTATATGACCGAGTGTCGTGATAATAAAACGTTCGTTAAGACAGACGCCGGAATTCGGCAGGACATAATCCCGCAGAGAGGCGCTGAGAGAGCTTATGGTATCGCTTTCAAGCACGCTGTCCGCCCATTTGAAAATATGGTTCTCATGCTGCTTGCTGTCAAAGCTGAGATTGAACAGTGTAATTGCCATACTGCGGTAATCGAGAGGGTTGTGATCCTTGCAGCCGCAGGACTCGCTTATGTACGGCTCGTATCTTTCATTTAGCTTCGCACTGCGCAGACCCTCGTTTACAGCCTTGTCAACGGCATCGAATGTGAGCTGCGCAAGTACGTCGAGATCTTCGCGGCAGGTGGTGAGACGCGGAACAAAGAAGTCGGTGAGGGTAAGCCCGTCAAAGCCCGTCACGATGATATCCTCCGGGACGCGGTAGTCCTTTTTGCCGAGCTCGTCACAGACTGCCATAGCCATTATATCGTTTGCGCAGATAACAGCGTCGGGCATACCGGTATCTTTTCTCGCCGTCATTATCGAGTTTATGGTCTGTCTTGCGGGAACGTCCCAATAATCGCCCCAGCATACCATATCTTCTTTGAATTCAATGCCGAATTCGGCTATGATCTCCTTGAAGCATTCAAGACGAAGCTCGCTGTTTGGCTCGCCTATGGTACCGCGCATAAAAATGGGATCCTTAATTTTATGTACGCCAAAAACGTGGCGCAGGACTTCCTTGTATGCCTCGGTATAATCGGGGTTTATACAGATACATCTTTCGTCATCGCCGTGTATGAGTATGACGGGAACGCCATGCCCGCACGCAGTGTCGATAATACCGGCGACTGTCTGTGTGTCATGGAAATTCTCTTTAAGTATAACAAGCGCGTCTATCAGATCATAATTGATAACGTCAAATATAGTCTTTGCGCCGTCGTCATAGCTTTCGTTCACAAAGAAATCGCGCGGGCTGTTGAAAACTATGATTTTGCAGTCATTCTTTGCTGCGAGCGCATGAAGCCGTGCAAGATATTCCATCCGGAAATCGTCCTGGACTTTTGTAACGCATACGCCTATGATCTTTTTGTTGTCTTTCACTGTTTATCACCTGTCCGGTATCGCGCATATATTTTACAGTACGTTGAAGTCGTATGCCGTAAAAACGCACAATATGATAGACTAATTATAGCACAATATGGAATAATAGTCAACGAAATATGAAGATATTGTGAAAAAATGCCGATATATCGGGTAATTTTGTATGCATTTAGCACAAATGGGTTACATTTTTGTTACAAGTCCGACATGCGTAGTATGATAATATCTGTACTTCCGACTGAGGTTGATTTATCCGAACGGATCGTGACTAAGGCAGCGCAGAAAATAAAGCTTACTTTTGCTATAATATTTCTTTTGCTTTTTTCTCGACCCTATCCCATAAGCATCCTTTATTAATTACTTCCTCCCAGCTTTCGTTATTATCTATAGCCTTCTTTATTTTGTCCGCAAAGAGTT
>JAGBLA010000151.1 GCA_017635675.1 Ruminiclostridium sp. | reverse complement strand
TTTGAATCATCATCGCTGTTATAGACTTGAACATCTGCAACGCCTTCAATTTTCAAAAGCAATTGCTTTAATTCTTCAATTTGCTCACTAGAATTAACTAACTGCTCAATATTTGCCAGAAAATCTACTACTTCATCAGATGCAGCGTTATTCGGCTTGGAATTATCCTGACTATAGGCAGTCGCATCTTTTACTTCGAGAGTCAGACCATATGGGTTTTTCTCGTCTTTTTCCGCTGGACTGTATCCCACCGACCATTCGCCGGTATCGTCCTTGGTGAACCGAAGATCTAAATATACCGGTGTCTGCTCCGACCCGCTCCTGTCCGTCACATACGGCACTCTGAGCGTCACGGCGCTGTCCGACATATCAACGAGATACCACTCCGGTTTTCCGGCATTATAAACATTCCAGAGATAGTATTCACCGCGCCCTTCAATATCGTCATAACCGTCGCTTTCCATTGTGACTTCAAGGAATGTCTCAAAATCCTTGCCGTACAGATGTTCAAGTTTTTCCAGCCCCAAAACGCTGATCTCGCCTGTTTTCAGTTCGGGAGCTTCGCTATTGCCTTCACTGCGCGTATATTGCATATTGTTTTTGAAGCAGTTCACTACAGTAATCCCGAATTCACTCGTCAGATCACTCATGTAGTACATGGTATTTGGATCGTTCTTCTCTATAAAGTAGCAGGCGCTCACTCCATAGTTGCTGAATGCTATAACATATATCTCGTCAGTTTCATATATCCCGGTCACGGGTGGACCTTCATGCACAAACGCATCTTTGCTGTATGTGAATGATATAGTAGGTAATAATCCGTAAGGTGAGCCGACAAGTTCCCACTCGCCGTAGAACTGATTTTCAAGTATCTCAAACGCGCGGTCGCCGAACGGTTCCGATATGTCGGTCTCGAACGTGTAGGTCTTTACGATAGACGATTCGTCATAAAACGCTCTGTCACCGTACAGTGTAAGCTTCTTCAGGAACGCTCTCCAAGCTTCATCGTTCATGTTGCGTTCGTTGTACCTGAACATCTTTTCGTATGCTGGCAGTATATCGAGTATATCTCTCGGATCAATGCCCGCGGCTTTGTACGCTTCGGCGGTATGCTCATAAAGCCACATCGGCGAATACGCACGGTCGCTTCCGAGCACGGCATACTCGGCGCGGAAGTGCTCGATTATCTTCTTTTTGTCGCCGGAATAGATGATGTCGATGTCCTCGTCCATAAGTGCGAATTCTTTCGTATATTTATCGTCACGCATAAGCTTTGCGGCTTCGGTGAGCTGTTCTTTCGTGATGCCGAATTTCTCTACGAAAGCAAGCACAGTAAGCGGCTCGATGCCATAGCCCATTTTAAGCTTTTCCTGTTCGTGCTCGTTTATCCATTCCACCAACTCGTCTCTGTCAACAAGGTCGGTGATATGCGAATCAATATTATCGAATCTGAAAACATAGCTCTCAACATAGTATTCGAGCCCCTCATAGTCTCCCACCGGAGGCAGATCGAACGGATTTTCCGGCATTGATGTGTCGAGCATCTGTGAAATGTCAGTATTATCATTTGCAGATGAGGTATCACTGCTTGTGACCGTTGTTGTTTCCGGTATCTCAGACGTAACGGCAGTTGTCACATTCGAATCTGCCGACTCCGGACCGCCTTCCTTCAGTCCGCCGTTCTCTATAACAATCTTAAGTCCGAACACGCATCCGAAGATAAGCGCCGCCGCTCCCACGGTATAACCGAGTATTGGGAAGAAACGATTCGATGGCTTATGAGCAGGCTCGGAGGCTGTATGAAGCTGACCGGGCTCGGAACTCTGCTCCGATTTTTTTGCCCGTTCGGTAATATTTCCGAGTGCTGTTTCTATTTCGCTGCAGGGATATTTCTGCTCGGCGCCGGATAACGCTTTTTCAAAAAAATCTTTATATTCCATTTTCAGCGCTCCTTTCCTTGTTCAGCAGCTTTTCAAGCTGCTTTCTGCCACGCATAAGCCTTGAGAGTACCGCGTTTTCGTTTATCCTCGTGATCTCCGCGATCTCCCTGACCGAATAGCCCTCGCAGTAATGCATATACATCGCTGTGCGGTTCTTCTCACTGAGTTTCAGGAATAGCTCGAACACTCTGCCGCCGTCCTCATCCTTATCGTCATAATGCGCTTTATCGGCTGCAGCGTCAAGTGATACCGTATTTCTCCGTTTTCTTGAACGCAGAACATCTATGCTGTGATTTATGGCGCAGCGAATCAGCCACGCCTTGACGTGGTCGTCATCTTCAAAACGCTCGCCGCAGGTGTAGAGCTTCAGAAATACGTCCTGCGCGACATCATCGGCATCCTGCGGATTTTTGCACCTACACAGTGCCGTCCTGTACACGCTCCTGTAGTGTTGCCGCATATAGCGTTCAAGCTCGTTTTCGGTCATTACTTTCCTCTTTCCGCTTATGTATGTCTTAAAAGCGCTTTTTACAATAACACGTTTTGAAAGGTCAAAATATTGCGTATGTTTTCAAATTTATCACTTCTCACAACATTATACATCAATTTTAATGCAAATGCAACAAACGCACGAGCCTTAACCCGCGCGCCTGCTGCTGTAAATGCTTGTAGGGGGCATTTATTTCTGTTATCTTTATTCTTCTGCAGCTACCATAAATCCGGCATATACAGTCTCTGTAATACTTCCGCAGCAGATATTCTTACAGAGGCGGTACTCACCCACAGACAGATCGCCATAAATCAAATTGAAATCCGCGCCCAGCTCCACACCTGTCCCGCGTTCGAGAACCTGATCCTTCGCATTCCAGACTGCGGGTTCTCTTGTAAGCGTGGGAAGTTCTTCCCATTTGTCGCCGTTCTTTTTCTCAATCCAATACGCAGGAGTGTATAAGATCTCACCGTCAACTGTTCCGCCGTTCTGCGCTATTATGAATTCAATACGCCTGTTCGTGATACCAGTAACGCACATGGACACTCCGAGCTTACTTTCGGTTTCTGTGTCATAAGGGTCGATTATCGGAATACCATCGAGCGAGCCAGTGGTTAGTGGCTTTCCTTTTTCGAGTACCGGAGTAACGGAATCGCTATTGACCGTAGCTGTGTATGAGTATTCGATCTTAGTCATGTCCGGAATGGTTTCGGCAGGCATATCGCTCGGTAAGAAATAGATAATAACTTTTTCCGTGCTATCACTTAATTCAAGCGTTTCTACCATGCTCAAAATGGTTTCCGTCTCGGAAATGGTACTTGCTCTGCTGCTTGATTCGCACAGCGCAAAATAACTGATCTTAGGAGAAGCTAAATTGCGCTTTTCCGATTCGATATTGTTGTTATCATCGAAAACAACATCGTAATATAGGTTGAGAGTTTTGCCGTCAAACTCGTATTTCCTGACATTAACCTTAATACCGCCGTCATACAGAAAAGACGCGAT
>JAGBLA010000150.1 GCA_017635675.1 Ruminiclostridium sp. | reverse complement strand
TATGGTGTATGGCGTATGGCGTATGGCGTATGGCGTATGGCGTATGGCGGGATAGCCCCGTCTTTTTGTTATCTTTTCAATAGTACAACAATGCTCGTAAGCACCTGAATAACGGTGTTTGCGGGCTTTTTTGCATTTCCGAAGGAGGCACACATCTATGAAGTCTATCAAAACACAAATCCTATCAATACTCACGGCGTTTGCTCTCGCGGTCGGGAGCCTTTGTCTGCCGGATATGGGGGTATTGCCGAGTTTGGTCGTTCCCGCGAGCGCAGACGGCGAATGGTCGAAGTTTACAACCGGCGTTACCACGCTCGGAACAACTGTCATCGGCGCTCCGAAGGCGGCAGGCACGAATGAAAGCGGCTGGGTGGGCGATTATGTTTATTATGGTCAATACAACAGTAATCCCGTGAAATACCGTGTGCTTACACCGAGTACAACAGCGTTCGGCGGGACGACGATGCTTCTTGACTGCGATACGACGCTGTTTGAAGATGCGTTCCGAGATGAATGGCAGGCTGATGATGCGAATGTCTGGACAGCAAGTGATCTGTATAAGGTCTTAAATACCAACGATGATTCTTTTCTGAAAACGAGCTTTACAGGTGCGGAAGCAGCGGCGATTGCGGAAAGCACGGTTAATCATGATGAAAGCGCTGTAAAAAGATATTTGAGACCGGCGGATCTCGGTGGTGAAAAAATATTCCTGCTTGATGTTGAAGAGGCAACAAACAGGAATTACGGATATGAAACAACAGGAATCTCAAATAACACTCGGTTAAAAAGTAAATTTACTGACGAGAATGATCACGCATACGGCTGGTGGCTGCGGTCGCCCGACACCTACACTGCTCACAGAGCCGGCTATGTCTACGGCGGCCGCGGCGACATCCTCTACTATCTCAATGTGATCAACGATGATGTCGGGGTGAGTCCCGCTTTTAATATCAATCTGACATCTGTCATCTTCTCATCTGTAATCAATCCCGGCGCTACAGGAACCTACGGTAAGGAGTACAAGCTCACGCTTAAAGACAGTAATACAACGATCGCCGCGGGAGATATAAGCAGGGACGGCGATACCGTGACAGTGCCTTACACGGTAACGGACAGCAATACCACGGACGGTATCGCGGCGGACACGGTCTCAGTGCTTATCACAAACGCCGCCGGAACCGCGATAAAGTATTACGCCCCGCTGACGGGTACGTTTGCAATGACGGACGCTTCGGGTACGTTTGATTTGCCCGCAACATACGCCGCAACAGATAAGGTCTATATCCTCGCGGAAGATACCCACGAGGGCAATGCAGCAAGGTATCTGACAGATTACGCGAGATCACGATACCGGTTCCCTCTTATCTGACAGCAGCAATAGCATGGGACGACAGCGATGTTGCAAGCGGCATTTCAAGCGTGGATAATGCGGTCGATGCTGGCAACCCGCATACGGGCGTTTCCGGCGGCTTCGGACTTCTCGCGGTGTGCACACTTACAGCGGGCGCAGCGGTTGCTTTGAAGAAGAGAAGAAAGTAAATAGTCTTTCCTCAACAACCTGCTGCAAAAGGTTTTCTAAGCAAAACCCAGAAAATCCAACGAATGAAGAGGTGTGAAAGCCTGTCGACATTCATAGCAATAATAGCCAGCAGAATTGATGACTTTGTTGTATCTTCAAGTT
>JAGBLA010000149.1 GCA_017635675.1 Ruminiclostridium sp. | reverse complement strand
TTTGTGGGTGACGGCTCGGAAGGAACTCCCAAAAGCGCCAGCCTAGAAGATGTATTCCTGTATCTCTACCGTGACACGGGGGACGCTGCAAATGCTTAAATACGAGATATTGAAACAGCTCCGGACACCGTTCGTATGGCTGTTCGCAGCGGCTTGCGTGCTGATAAACGCGCTGTCTGTGATCTCGCAGGACTACGATATCCGGCAGATACTCCGGGAGTGCGAGATAGCGGATATTCTCGGCACAACGGATATTGCGGGTGCGGAATTGCCGGAGATAGAGGACGAATTCACAGAAATGTTGGCAGAACAGTTGAAAAACGCTTACAGTGGATTTGTCTCCAAAGAATACGCGGACGGACTGCTCGCGTACCTTGTGCTTGGTGCAAACCCCGCGAGAATGTCCGAGGATACCGCGCTGACGGTGTACGACCTCGCTCTGCCGCAGTTCCGTGAGCGCGTGGCTGAGATAAACAGCAGCGGCGAGTACAGATATTTAAATGGCGGCGACAGGCTGCACGGGATTCTTTTCGTGAGCCTGCTTCTGCCGTGCGCGGTGGAGACAATGCTGTTTGCGCTGCTGATAGCGCCGAAATGCGCCGGACACGAGTATTTTGCGGGAACGACACAGGTGATATACAGCACCAAAAAAGGACGCTCGCTTGCTTCAACAAAGCTGTTCGCGGCGGTCATTCTCGCGGAGATGATGCTTGCAATGCTGACCTTTACAGCTCTTGCGGTATTCCTGATACGCTGCCCGTGCTTTACTCTGCTCGGTTCGCCGATGCTGATAAACTCAGACCGCACAACGGTCATTCCGTGGACGGGAATATCGGTCATAGGATATTTCGGATTGAACTTCATCACGGCGGGGGCAATTTGCGCAACATTCGCTATGATAGGCTATACTTGGTTCGGGCTGTTTGTGAAGTCCCGCGCTAACCTTTATCTCGGAGCTGCCGGAGCGCTGATATTCACGATACTGCTGTATGCATCGTATGTCGGAACTCCCCGTGAACTGCATACATTTCCGGTCATATCAAATCCCGTGATACTGCTGCTGAACCGTGTCGGAAGCTGGTTTGCCGTGTCCGAGAGAGGAATCGCAGTCCCATGGTTTGAGGCGTATGCTATAGCTGCGTGGGGAGCGCTATTCGCGGTGCTCTGTGCGTTTGCGATAAGGAAGATAAAGAGGGTGAGCATATGAGAATACTGCTCGGGGAGCTTAAAAAGATATTCTGCGATATAAAGTCTGCGGCGGCGCTTGTCATTGCAGCTCTGCTGATATATCTGAATTTCCGGGGACTGTATGCTTATAATGTTTTTGAAAGAAATGAGCTATCCCAACCATTGGGCTCATATTATCTCGATACATTCGAGTGGTTCACCGACAATTTCGGTTATCGGATAAATGATGAAGTCATCGCACAAATAGACGAGTTGACTTTTCCGGGACTTGACGAGTTTATAGAAAGCCGTCCGGAGTTTGCAGCTTTGAATATTTACAACACCGAGGTACTCAAGGATTTTTATATGGAAAACCTCATTTACCGGGGCGAACGTGACCATAACTATGTCATTAAGCAGGAGGTGCGTGACAGCTTTTCTACCGAAGCGGAATATTGGGATATGAGCGATAAGCTTTTCCGTCTCAGGTCAAGCATTAATAACCTGTATTTTGACTACTATATCTCACAGGACAAATACCTTGCTTCTTTGGGAATACACGCATACAGTGACATCGTGTGGTATTCGGAATTTGATGAGAATGATAATGAGATAGAGTACACCGACGAAGAAATTGAGGAGCGGAATAA
>JAGBLA010000148.1 GCA_017635675.1 Ruminiclostridium sp. | reverse complement strand
GCTGCCGACATATCGGCGCTCGTGTTCGCGGCGGCGGCGCTCGCGCTGTCGGAGCTGTTCACGGCTCACCCCGAATATTTCGCGGCACCCGCGCGGCTGATGTCATCGGGAGTCCCGCTGCTTGCGGCGGCGGTGCTGCTGCCGTTACTGTCGCTGGTATGCGGCGGAAAGGAGAGAAAAGCATGAAAAGGATAGCCCCTCTTATCGCGGCAGTGCTCATGCTGTCGGGCTGTGTGCCGCACACCGAGCTCGACAAGCTCGGCATAGCCGAGGCTGTGGGAGTTGACTACGACGGCAGGGAGTACACCGTGACGGTGCAGTATTTCAACACCGACGCGTCGGGCGGAGTGACCGCGGTTGACAGCTCCGCGCCCAACGTCACCGCGGTGAGCGGCAGCGGTGAAACGATAGAGACCGCCCTCGAAGCGGTGTCCTACGCCTCGGGCAGCAGCATAATGCTCGGCTCGGCGTCGGTGATAGTGTTCGGCAGCGGCGTGTCCTACCCGCTCATTGAGCCCATGCGGCTCGCGATATCGCACTATTCCGGCAATCTCCACGCGTATGCGGCGGCGTCGGACTGTCCCGCAGCCGAGATAATGAGCGTGAAGTTCTCACAGGGCAGCTCTTCGGTGGAGAAGCTGAAGGAACTGCTGAAAAACGCGGACAGCATAGGGCTCACCCGCCCCATGTGCGTCTGCGAGGCGCTTGAGAGGCTGTACGAGCCGACGGGCAGCGTGATACTGCCGCTGCTCACCGTGTCGGAGATAAGCGGCGAGCTGTCCGACGACGGCAAAGGCGCGGTGATAGCGGGCGGCGCGCTCTATACCGGCGGCGTGTACGCGGGAAAGCTCACGGACGCGCAGATGTCGGGCGTTCACCTGCTCGACCCGTCGGCGGACAGTGCGCGGCGGTGTGAGATGACGCTCACGCTTCACGGGCATGACACGCGGATAATGCTTTACTGTATCGAGCCGCGGGTGGAGGCGGGAATGAAGGACGGCAGGCTCACCCTTGACATCACGGTAAATGCGGAGGCGAAGATAGTGAGCACCGCTCTGCCCGACCCGTACAGGTCACGCGGGGAGCTTGAGGCTCTCGCCGCGCAGGAGATACGAAGGCGCGTGTCCGACGCGCTGGCGCAGACCGTCACAAAGCACGGAGCCGACCCGTTCGGTATCGAGTACGCGGTGCGCTCCCGCTCGCCGCGGCTGTGGAGCGATATAAGCGGGGATTACGGCGGGTATCTGTCCTCGGCGGACGTGACGGTCACAGCCGATGTGCGCATGGAGCGGTACGGAGTTCTCGGGTGAGCGCGGGTCATCTGCGAAGGTTCACGCCGATGACCGCGCCCGTGCAGGAGCAGATAAGCACCGAAAGCGCCTTGGCTGTGAGCGTTTCCCCGGTAAGGTTCCCCGTGAGCGCGGATATGATGATAAGCGGCGCTAAGAACAGCACCGCGCACAAGGCTCCGCGCTTAAGACCTGCGCGGCGGCGGATAAGACCGCACAAAAGCCCTGCGGTGAACGCTCCCGCGGCAAGTGCCGCGAAGGACAGGAAACCTGCCGACGACGGCGGCATACCGAGCGCGTACATCACTCCCGCCGCTGCCGCCGAGAGCACCGCGCTCACCGCAAAGCCGCACAGGACGGGCAGTATATATGACGCCGCGAGTCTTATCGCGGCGCTGTTTTTCTTTCTTACGGACAAAGCTTTCACCCCCGGTCAATTATATGACGCCGCGGACGGGTCTATTACTCAACGTTAAATTTGTGCAAAACCGCTTCAAATCCTTGACAAACCCTATATTTTGTTGTATAATACATTATATATTGCTATATACAGCATGGAGGACATCATGAAATTCTATCGGTGGAACAAGCATTACCTGGGCTGGGGCATTACCGCCTTCGTTGTCATCATCGCTTCCATGCTCGTTTTCACAATGCTCCAGAACATGGGGAATATCGGCAATGGCATAGGAAGCTTCCTCGGCGTCATAACCCCGATAATCTACGGCTTTATAATAGCATACCTTCTCGCGCCTGTGGTGGAGAAGCTTGAAAAAGGACTGTTCGGAAGGATATTCAAGAAATCCGGCGAGCATTACGAGGACAAGAACGAAGAAAGCGGCGACGCGAGATACAGACACTTAAAGGTCTATGTCAAGAACAAGCCCGCGCGCATCTGCAGCATCACCGTCACCTTCCTCGCGTTCATCGGCATCATCGCGGGCGTGCTCATCGCGATAATCCCGCAGCTCACCGCAACTATCTCCCTTCTTGTGGATAATATACCTACCTATATCACCAACATGACCAACTGGGTCGCGGATACATTTCAGAACTACCCCGAGATAGGCAATGAGCTCAACGACATCCTGCGTGACGCGGGTTCGACGCTCAAGAGCTTCCTCAACACCTCGATACTCCCGCAGATGGGCGACTACCTCGGCTTCCTCACCAACGGCATCATGAGCGTGGTGGGAACGATACTCAACCTTATCTTCGGCATCGTGGTGGCTATCTACTGCCTTTACAGCAAGGAGCTTTTCGCGGCACAGGCGAAAAAGGCGATATACTGCACTGTCCCGATAAGAAACGCCAATCGCTTCATAGGGAGCGTGCGCAAGATACACCGCTCATTCGGCAACTTCATCACGGGAACCATCATAGATTCCTTCGTGGTAGGCTGTATAACCTTCGCGGTGACCACGCTTTCGGGAGTTCCGTTCTCGCTGCTCGTATCGGTCATAATGGGCATCACGAATATAATCCCATACTTCGGACCGTTCATCGGACTTGTGCCGTGCCTGTTCCTTATCTTCATGGAAGACCCGTTCATGTGCATCATCTTCACGGTGATAGTGCTTGTTATACAGAACGTCAACGGCAACATCATAAGCCCGCGCATACTCGGCGAGAGCACGGGTCTCACAAGCTTCTGGGTCATCTTCGCTATCCTCGTGGGACAGGGGATATTCGGTTTCTGGGGACTTATCATCGGCATACCGCTCTTTGCGGTCATTTACAGCACGGCAAAGACCTTCATCTCCGACAAGCTCAAAATCAAGGGACTTCCCCACCACTCGGACGATTATACCGACATAAACTCTTTCAATATTGACGAACAGACGGGAGCGGCGATACCCGTATCGCTGTCCGAGACCGTGGCGGCGGAGCGTGAAGCAAAGGAGAAAAAAGAAGCCGCGGCAAAGGAAAAGCGCAAAGCCGAGAACGCAGCGAAGAAAAAGCGCATACAGGAAGGCATAGACCATATACGCGGGTCAGTCACCCGCGACGGAAAGAAAAAGT
Organism: Ruminiclostridium sp.; assembly: GCA_017635675.1. GTDB lineage: Bacteria > Bacillota > Clostridia > Oscillospirales > Ruminococcaceae > Ruminiclostridium_E. Next base: position 7,083 of record JAGBLA010000148.1, on the reverse strand, counting down.
AAGGAGGCGGCACAGATGAACATGGAAAAGCTCCGGGCGGACTACGGCAACGTGATCTGGAGCGGTAAGAAGTGCATACTCGGTATGCCTATATCGTTCACACGGTATGTTCTTACCGACACGACGCTCTATACGCGCATAGGTCTGCTCAACATCAGGGAGGACGAGATAGAGCTGTACAGGATATTCGACAAGAAGATATCCTTTACTCTCGGTCAGCGCATCTTCGGCTGCGGTACGATAGATATCGCGTCCAAGGATATCGACACGCCCGAGAAGAAGCTCATCTCGATAAAGAAACCGAGAGAGGTCAAGCGGCTTCTCGACCAGGCCGTAAAGGAGCAGCGCGACAAGTATTACGTTCGCGGAAGAGACATGATAGGCGGACATGTGGATTCACAAGACGATATCATGCAGGACGATTTCACCGAAATATAATTGCGGTAAGCTGTCTGTTTTGTGCAGATTTAACGAATTTTCGGATTTTTTGCAAAAATGACGAAAAAACGTGTCACTTTTCGGGCAGTTATATCGTTTATTATATCGGGAGCTGTTTAACGGTTCTCAAACCATAAGGGAACCTCTAAAAAACCATTTTGAGAGAAAAAGAGCTATCCGCATCATCTACTGCGTCAAGCCTCCTAACCGGGCGACAGCCCGCCTTCGTCGGCTTTCCTTGTATCTGACGCGCCTATCTCATTTTCTCTTTTCAAAGTGTTTTTTAGAGGTACCCATAAATCGGAAGAAAGGAATTGAAAAATGAAATTGCTTTTGAAGAAAGCGGCTGCTGTCATAGTCTCGGGACTTATGGCGGTATCGGCAATAAGCGCCGAAAGCTTTGCCGAGAGCGCAAAGACAAGCTGCGGCTATGTTTCGCTTGCAAAGGAAGCTACCGTGGCAAAGCCTACATATCAGGTCAAGGGTACGCCCGGCAAGCGTAAGATAGCCCTCTCCACCACGACCGCGGGAGCTACTATCTACTACACCGCAAACGGCAAGACCCCCACGACTAAAAGCAGAAAGTACACAGGAGCGCTGCTCCTTATCAAAAAGACCACCAAGATAAAGGCTGTCGCGGTCAAGGACGGCGTAGCGAGCGCGGTGATGACAAAGACATTCTATGTTGACACCAAGTACGGCGACGTTACCGGCGACGGCAACATCAACCAGAACGACTACACCAAGCTCAAGAACTTCCTTGCGGGCAAGACCAAGTATATATGCAAGGACAACGCGGACTGCAACGGCGACGGCAAGATAAGCTCGAAGGACCTCACGGTGCTGTCCCAGTTCCTCAACGACCGTATCACAAGGCTGCCGAGCGACCCGATAATCGACGTTGAGCGTCCTACAGGCACTATCGCCTCCATTTACGGCGGCAAGAGGGTAGAGCTTGCGTGTGCGACAAGCGGCGCTACCATCTACTACACCACCAACGGCAGAACGCCCACCACCTCCGATTCGAGGTACACCTCGCCGATAACGATCGAAAAGACCTCCACTGTCTCCGCGATAGCATACAAGAACGGCGAATACAGCGATGTCCGCTCCTTCACCGTGAACGTCGGCACTATCGGCGATGTACAGGCGGACAAGTCCACAGCCACAAACTACACCACCGAGACCCCCGTAACGCTTTACTGCAACCTGTCGGGCGCGAAGATATTCTATACTCTCGACGGCTCCGACCCGCGCACAAGCTATACCGCTTCGGTTTACAGCACGCCCATAAGGCTTACCAAGGACACTGTCATCAAGGCGTTCGCCGAGGCACAGGGCTATTCCGACACAGCCGTTTCCACATTCAGCTATAAGGTAGCCGCCGCGTTCACCATAAGCGGTACCGTATGGGACGACACCCCCGGCTCCTCCACTATCTCCAACGGCGTGAGAGCAAGCACCGAGTCCGGTATCTCCGGCATCAACGTTTACCTTATCAACGCTTCCACCTCGGTAAGAGACGCATCGACTTACTATGTAGCAAGGACATCCACCGACGCGTACGGAAGATACAGCTTTACCAACATCACAAAGGGTCAGAGCTATAAGATAGTATTCGAGTACAACTATCAGAAGTACCGCGCATACAACGCTATCGTTTCCGGCGGGAACCAGGCTCTCGTTTATACCCCTCTTGACAATCTCGCAGTAAAGTCCAACGGTACTTACACGACCAATAACAGCATTGACACATTCACGAACTCTGTCGTAAAGTATTCCGACGCTATCAACTACAGCGGTTACAGGACCTATGCCGTAACCTCCAACAGCTACACCGAGACAGCCGAGAACGTTGACTTCGCGCTTATCTCCAAGAACTTCGGTCAGCTTGACCTCACGGTCGCCGTAAAGGGCTATGACGCTTCGAGCAACACTATCAAGAACGGCGACAAGATAGAGTACATCTTCACGCTCACCAACAACTCGCCCATGACCGTCAACGCGCTTACAGACGCGGAGCTCGGCATTTATATCCCGCTTCTCTACAATGACTACGCGGTCGAGGGCAATATGCCTCACTATGCGCTCAGACACGGCGAGGATTCGAGAAACTACCCGGGCTATGTTTACTGGACGATAGCATTCAAGCTCGCGAACGGTCTCGCGCCCGGAAAGACAGCCACGGTATCTATCGTCGGCACAGTCAATGCCGATGTCGGCACAAAGCTCGACTGCCTGGCACAGGTCAACAGCTACAGATTTGCGAACTCCTGCTATGACTACTATTCGATACCGGGCAACCTCACCTACAATATGACGAGAACTCTCGAAAAGGACGAGTGCAGGGCTGCAACGATAACCGTTGGTTCGGGAAGCTCCGCGACCGCGAACCAGTCCATAAGCGCTCCGAGAGCAAGAATAGCCCTCAGCAGAAACGACACCAAGACCTATAACGCTCTTGAAGTCGTAGTAAAGAACAGCAGGACTATCAAGGACGTTATCATCGGCGCTCAGAGCGGTACAGCAGCGTCCTACACCTATAACTACACCCTGTCAGGCGACGACCTCTACATCTACTTCGATGTAACGCCGAACAACGAAGCGGGCTCGATATCTATCCCCGTTTATCTCGCAAGCGACACGAGCAAGTACGTGAACCTCACAGTCACCGTATCGTGACCGCTTAAAATCAGTCATTAAAGGCTCCCCTGCCTCGCAATTACGGCGGCAGGGGAGTTTTTGTGTAAAACGTACAAATACCGCGGGAAAAGTTTGGCTAAATTACCGTCCTTGTGCAAACCCGTCTTTACTGATATAATGGTAGTATATGGAGCGATGACTGCGCCTGCGAAAACGTTTACGACAGACGCCCGACGGTAACGTAAAAACGTCCGCTCACATCTTTCAAGGAGGTAAAAGCTCAATGAATTACGGCTTTTTCGACGAAAAAAACAAGGAATACGTCATCACCAGACCCGACACCCCCTCGGCATGGGCAAACTATTTAGGCTCGCCCGAATACGGCGCTATCATCTCCAATAACGCAGGCGGCTACAGCTTTGTGAAATCCGGCGCCAACGGACGCATAATCCGCTATCGTTTCAACTCCGTAGCCACCGACCAGCCCGGAAGATACATCTATCTCCGCGACGCCGAGACAGGCGATTACTGGTCCGCGTCATGGTCGCCAGTGTGCAAGCCCCTCGGCAGCTATAAGAGCGAGTGCCGCCACGGTACCGCTTACACCGTTATCACATCGGAATATTCGGGTATAAAGTCCGAGACTCTCTACTATGTTCCGAAGGACGCAACCTATGAGGTTTGGCGCTCAAAGATAACAAATACCGGCGACAAGCCGAGAAAGCTCGCCGTGACAGGCTACTGCGAGTTCGTGAACGACAACAACTACGAGCAGGACCAGGTGAACCTCCAATACACACTGTTCATCACCCACACCTACTTCAAGGGCAAGTATATCCTCCAGAAGCAGAACGAGGTGTTCAGAAACCCCGACAATAACCGCTTCTTAGGTCTTGCGGGACAGAAGATAGACAAATACTGCGGCGACCGCGACAAGTTCGTCGGCAGCTATCACAGCTACGCAAACCCCGTAGGCGCGTCCGCCGACCTCAATAACGACCTCAACTTCAACGCAAACTCCTGCGGCGCTCTCCAGTCCGACATCACCCTTCAGCCGGGCGAGACAAAGGAGTTCATCTATCTTCTCGGTCAGAAACCCGAGGAGGAGGCAGAGAAGATAATCGCCCGCTATGAAAAGCCCGGCGTATGCGACAAGGAGCTCGAAACGCTGAAGAAATACTGGCACAGCAAGCTCGATAACCTCCAGGTGCATACTCCCGACGAGAACTTCAACAACATCGTCAACGTATGGAACGCTTACAACTGCTTCATCACCTTCACATGGTCAAGAGCGGCGTCCTTCCAGTACTGCGGACTCCGCAACGGTTTCGGCTACCGTGACACCGTACAGGATATCCAGGGTATAATCCACCTTGCCCCCGAAATGGCGAAAAAGCAGATAGTATTCATGCTCTCCGCACAGGTCACGAACGGCGCGGGACTTCCCCTCGTTAAGTACACCCACAAGGCGGGACAGGAGAACACTCCCGACGACCCCGATTACGTAAAGGAAACAGGTCACCCGAGCTACCGCGCGGACGATGCTCTCTGGCTGTTCCCGACGGTTTACAAGTACATCTCCGAGAGCGGCGACAGCGCGTTCCTCGATGAAGAGATATTCTACGCCAACAACGGCGAAAAGGGTACGGTCTATGACCACCTCAAGAGAGCTATCAAGTTCTCGATGGACAACTTAGGCGCGCACGGTATGCCTGCGGGTCTGCACGCGGACTGGAACGACTGCCTGCGTCTCGGAAAGCTTGGCGAGTCCACGTTCGTTGCGTTCCAGCTCGTATATGCAATAAAGATACTCCGCGGCTATGCGGAGGAAAAGAGCGACGCGGAGTACATCAAGTACCTCGATGAGGTAATGACGAAGCTCGACAAGATACTCGCTCAGTGCTGGAACGAGGACAGGTGGATACGCGGCTACAAGGAGGACGGCACCGTCATCGGTCAGCGCACCGACCCCGAGGCGAATATGTGGCTCAACCCCCAGTCATGGTCTGTCATTTCGGGATATGCTTCCCCCGAGCAGGCTGAAAAGGCTATGGACAGCGTAGAGCGCGAGCTCAACACGCCCTACGGCGCAATGGTGATGTACCCGCCGTATGACAAGCACGGCTTTGACGGCGCGCTCATGCAGTGCTTCAACGCCTGCACGAAGGAGAATGCGGGTATCTTCTCACAGCCTCAGGGCTGGCTCATTCTCGCGGAGTCCAAGCTCGGACACGGCGACAGAGCGTACAAATACTGGAAGGAAGCCTCCCCCGCGACCTACAACGACAACGCGGAGCTGCGCGTGCTTGAACCGTACGTGTTCGGTCAGTTCGTTGAGGGCAAGGATTCACCCTTTGCGGGACGCGCTCACGTTCACTGGCTCACAGGCACGGCTTCCACGGTCATGGTAGGCACCACCGAGGGTATCTTAGGTCTCAACCCCGAGACAAAGGGACTTGTCATCGACCCGTCCATACCCTCCGAGTGGAAGGAATACACCATGGACAAGACATTCCGCGGCAAGAGACTTCACGTTACGGTCAAGAACCCGAACGGCAGCCAGCACGGCGTGAAGAGCGTCACGGTAAACGGCGCGAAGCTTGACGGCAAGCTCATTCCCGACGAGATACTCAAGGACGAGAATGAAGTCATAATAGAAATGTAAACACGCTCTCCCCCGCCGATAAGGCGGGGGAGTTGTGTGGGTAAACGGAGATAAAATGAATTTAGCAAACAAACTGACGCTGTTCAGAGTGATACTTGTGCCGTTTTTCATTGCAGCGCTCATGTTGCCGTACATTCCGTTCGGCAGCACCTTCGCGCTGGTGATATTCGCGCTTGCGAGCATCACGGATATGCTTGACGGCAAGGTGGCGCGAAAGTACAACATGATAACCGACCTCGGGAAGTTCCTCGACCCGCTTGCGGACAAGGTGCTCGTGGCGGCGGCGCTTATCTGCTTCACCGAGCTTGGATTCGCGCCCGCGTGGGCGGTATGGCTCATCATGGCGAGGGAGTTCATGGTATCGGGCATACGCCTTGTGGCGGCGGGCAGCAAGCAGAAGTTAGTGATAGCGGCGAATATATGGGGCAAGCTCAAGACTGCTTCTACAATGGTGGCTATCTGCATAATACTGATACTGCACATACTGGCTGACGATTTCGCGGTCATAGGTGCAGGGTTCCCGATACAGCTCATAACCGATGTGCTTGTTTATATCTGCACATTCCTCACGGTGCTTTCGGGCATAATATATCTGTACGATTACAGAGCGGTATTCAAGGAGAGTGAGCATTGAAAAAGGTGCTTATCGCGGCTCGGACAGCCGAAGCCTGCAAGACGCTTGCGGGGCTTATCGACAGCGCGGAGTACGATGTGACCACAGCCACCGACGGCATGACCGTGCGGAGCATAGACACGGCGCGTTTTGATTTTATCTTTATATCTATCCCGCTTGAAAACGAAACGGGGCTCACGCTCCTGACGGAGCTTCACAAAAGTACGGGCGCGCATCTTTTCGCGATAGTGCGTGAGGATGCCGCCGACGACGCGCTGAAAAGGCTGTCGCCTATCGGCATCTATATCATCACGAAACCCGTATTCAAGGGCGCTCTTATGCAGGCTATCCGCTTCTGTGAGACCAACGCGGGCAGCGAGGTAGTGTTCCGCAGGCGCATTGCCGAGCTTGAAAAGAAGAACGAGCAGGACAAGAAGCTCACCCGTGCCAAGCTCATAGTCATGTCCAAGGAGCAGCTCTCCGAGGCAGAGGCTCACCGCCGTATCCAGAAGCTCGCCATGGATCTGCGCGTCTCTCAGTACGAGATCGCCGAGGATATCATCAACGGTCTGGTGATATAAACCGGTGAGAACAGAGAGAGACAGAGAGAACAGAGAGGGACATAGAGACAGAGAGAACAGAAGAACAGAATGGGGCGCTGCCCCAAACCCCGCGGGGGGCTTCTCGCCCCCTCGACCCCTCGCCAGCGACGCGCTGGAGCCGG
>JAGBLA010000147.1 GCA_017635675.1 Ruminiclostridium sp. | reverse complement strand
GTATTATCGGGAGCTTTGTGCCGCATGAACGCGGCGCGAAAATCCCCATTCCCATTCCGCTACGCTACATGTGAATGGGGATTTTCATCTGAACTCGCTATTTTTGAGAAAATGTGTAAAGTAATATTGACAATATCAGTCACAAGCACAGAAGCAAGCCCGTCACTGTCGCTGTGGAAACACTCTGCGTCCTCTGCTTTGAGGGTATAGTCGCTGCCGACTGCAACTGCCTCGTCCTTTCCGGCGTTTACATAAATGCTTGCGCCTGTGGTGCCTGTGGTGAGCTCACCGATCACGTTTATGGTCTTTGTCGGGTGGGAGCTTTGGAACACAACATTGTTCGCCTTGTTATCCTCTGTGTTGCCGGAGATCACGGGCGCACCGCTTACGTTGAATGTGCCGTCTGTATCAACATACATGCCGCCGCCTCTGCCGGCGCCGCAGCAGCTTATCGTGCCGCCGGACATGGTGAATGTGTCGTTGACATACACGCCGCCACCGTAGCCGTTTGACGGACAGCCGCTTATCGTGCCGCCGGACATGGTGAATGTAGCGCCATTCTTAACATACACGCCGCCGCCGAAGCCCGCCGAACAGCCGCTTATCGTGTCGCCGGACATGGTGAATTCGCCGCCGTTAACATACACGCCGCCGCCGTAGTTCGCCGAACAGCCGCTTATCGTGCCGCCTTGCATGGTGAATTCGCCGCCGTTAACATACACGCCGCCGCCCCAGGTCGCCGAGCAGTCGCTTATCGTGCCGCCGGACATGGTGAATGTGCCGTTGACATACACGCCGCCGCCGTTGCCGTTCGTTTTACCGCCGGTGATAGTACCGGGCTCGCCCGTGCTGCTGTCGGTGAGGGTGAGGTTACCGCGTACCGTGATGACGTTGTCGCTCACAGCATCCTTACCTTTAAGCCCGCGGTCTATCGTGTGACCGTTGAGGTCGAGGGTGACGGTCTTACCGCTTGGGACTACAAGCGCGGTGTCGCTGTTGCCTGCTGTGACATTGCCTGTGAGCCGTACATCCCCGCCTGCCGTCAATGCGTCTTTCAGCTCCGTCCATGTGGCTGCCTCGGTGAACTCTGTTTCCGCGCTCGCCGTGACCGACAGGTCGGGCAACAGCACGGTCTCCGGCAGTGCGCCTATACTCCCGAACGCCACCGCCGCCGCTGTTATCAGAGATAATATCCGTTTTTTCAAGTTTTTCATAAGTTTGTCCTTTCGCCCGTTAAGGCACGAAGCCTGTTATTCACCACTCTATATTATAATTTATTTTGCAGGATTTTGCAAGGATTTACCCGAACAATTCCGCGCAGGAATGCAAAACTTTTTGTTGTTGCACAATTCCGTAACCGTTTTATGCTGTATTATGTGCATTTTGCATATTTATAATCGCATCACGGTTATTTTCGGACGTATAGACGGTCAAACAATTGACTGTGTTCATGCATATCGGGGTGTGGTTATCCCGCAGCCGATCCCCGCGAGCTTCCACGCGAATGTTTCCCACTTATTGTAAGCCGCCTCATTCTTCCGCCGCCACAACCGCGGTCTGATCGAGCAGGACGGTCTTTCCGCTGCCGTAGAACGCCGATATGTACAGTATGAGTATGAGAACACAAGGCAACCTCCAAAAAAACCTGTACAAACAGAGCAAAAAGTGGTATAATAGAAGAAAGTTACAGATCACGGAAACCGCGAGGATATTATACTTGCACACACCTGTCCGTATAACAACAGACCGATAGAATGTTTCATCGTACCTTTACGTTAAAAAGCCCCCAAACAAGGAGAAAAAGCTATGAATTTATCATATACAGTAACACAAAACGAGCTTTCGGACATACTTCTGAACATCTCGCCGAAAAGACCCGTGTTTATATGGGGAGCGCCGGGAATAGGCAAATCCGCGCTGGTGCAGAAATTCGCGGACGATGTGGGAATGGAGTGCGTGTCGCTGCTCGGAAGCCAGCTCGCACCGGAGGATATAATCGGCATACCACAGATAGACGGTGAGACCTCACGGTTCATGCCGCCGAAGATGATAGCGCGGAAAGAGCCGTATGTGCTGTTTCTCGACGAGCTGAACGCCTGCTCGCAGGAAGTACAGAAGGCATTCTACAGCCTGATACACGAGCGCCGCATCGGAGAATATCATCTGCCCGCCGGGAGCGTCGTCATAGGCGCAGGCAACCGTTCGCAGGACGGTGCGATAGTGAAAACAATGTCCACAGCGCTGATAAACCGTATGTTCCATGTGCAGCTTATCGCCGACCCGAAGCAGTGGCTGAACTGGGCGTATGAGGAAGGGCTGCACCCGTGGGTCATAGACTACATAACCCAGCGTCCCGATCACCTGTTCTCTGAGCCGCCGAAGACCGAGGAACCATATTCCACGCCCCGTTCGTGGCATATGCTGAGTGACGCGCTCAAAGAATACGGTGCGGGAGACAAGCCGGTGCCTGAAAACATTCTGAAGGTGCTGACCTACGGCTGTGTTTCGGCACGTCACGCGGGAATGTTCATAGCGTTCATAAAGCAGATAAAGAACAAAGACCTTCTCAGCGACATAATCAAGGGCAATGCAAAATTCCCGTCAGACCCCAAAGACAGAGATGTGCTGTACTTTATCGCGCAGAGTTTCCGCGCAAAGCTCTTACTTGAGCTGCCGCAGGACAAGCAGGAGCTTGACCGCACGACCCAGCAGCTTACTCACCGCGCAAAGGCTATGATAAAGGAGCTGTCCCACATAAACCTTGAAATAGCGCAGATGGTGGTGTCCTCCGATGACGACAAGGTGCTGCCTGAGTGGTTCATGGTGGAGATCGTGCGCGATCTGCCGCGCCTTGTGAAGAACGGCGGGTGATGAAGTGTGGCAAAGCAGAAGAAAGCAGATGATAAGCTCACGCCGAACGAGCGTAACCTGTACGCCGGAATGGAGCTGATAAAGCAGCACAGGCTTTTCGGAAAGCTGCAGATAGACCTTGTGGTCGCAGCTAAGGGAAGATTTCCGAGTGTGGATCTGCAAAAAGGCACTGCCGCAGTCACCTGCGAAAGCGGTGACGTGCTGCTGAACCCAGGCGAGAGCCGCACCCCGCAGCAATGGGCGTACATCATAGCCCACGGTATGCTGCACCTGTGCTTCGGACATTTCGACAGTGAGAATATGCCGGGGTTTTACGAGCAGCAGAACGACGGCAAGGAAAAATGGGTCGAGCGGTGTGACCGTGCAGTTTGGAACACTGCCTGCGATATTTATATTTCCAAATTTCTTGCGGATATAAAGTTTCCGGGAGCCGAGCCGCCACAGCTGGAATTCACCGCCTCCGACGAGAGAAAGATATATGCCCTGATTATACAAAAGGGCTTAACAGCCGAAGCCGCGAACTACGGGACATCTGCTGTCGGCGGTCACGATATGGTGTGGAACGGCGCTGTATCGCACTGGTACTGGGGACGGAAGAAAAGCTATGCAGCAGAGTTCGCGTATGCTCTCGCGGATTCGGTGCATTCAGTGATAGATGAAGTCGGGGGCATTATCGAAAAACGCGCAAAGACTATTCAGGAAAACGCTGCCGAGTGGTTCATCGCACACTATCCGCTGCTCGGAGCGCTCGCTTCTGCATTCAAGATAGTTGAGGTCGGCTACGGAAGCGGTGCAGCTGCCGACGGCGATATAAGCGTAGCAGCCGTCAATGTTACCGAGCGCAAAATATATGTCAATACCGCCGCAGGTCTCGATTCGGAAGAGTGGAGGTTTGTGCTGGCGCACGAATACCTGCACGCCGGACTTATGCACCACGAACGCTGTGAGGGGCGCGACCCGTATCTATGGAATGTCGCCTGTGATTTCGTTATCAACGGCTGGCTTCATGAAATGCAGATTGGTAAAATGCCGATGAACGGCGGTCTGTATGACGAAACGCTCAAAGGCTGTTCGTCCGAAGAAATTTACGATATGATCGTAAGAGATGTCCGCCGCAGCTCCAAGCTGCAGACATTTCGCGGTAACAGCAAGTGCGACATTCTCGACAAGGGATACGCGGAGTCAAAGATGATGCCGACATCGCTTGATGATTTCTGCCGCAGTGCTCTCCGTGCCGGGCTTGAATACCACGAAGAGAAAGGTCGCGGGTTTATCCCGGCAGGACTTATCGAGGAGATATGTGCCCTGTCGGAACCGCCTATTCCGTGGGATGTGGAGCTTGCGAAGTGGTTTGAAGATCACTTCCTGCCGATAGAGAAGAAGCGGACTTATGCTCGTCCGAGCCGCAGACAGAGCAGCACCCCGGATATTCCCCGACCAAGCTATGTAACGACTGATATTCCCGAGTACAGCCGCACTTATGGGGTGATAATCGATACATCGGGGTCTATGTCTCCCGAAGAGATCGGAATCGCGCTCGGCGCAGTCGTCAGCTATTCCGTAGAAAAGGAAGTCCCGCTGGTGAGGGTGGTGTTCTGTGACGCGAGCGCCTATGACGCAGGCTGGCTGCGACCGGACGATATGGCGGGAACCGTCGAGGTAAAGGGACGCGGCGGAACGGTCTTGCAGCCTGCAGTTGATCTGCTGGAGAATGACAAGGACTTTCCAAAGGACGGTCCTATTCTCATAATCACTGACGGAATGATCGAAGACGATTTGACCGTGCATCACGAGCACGCTTTCATGCTGCCGCGAGGGTACAGACTGCCATTCAGGGCTAAGGGGAAGGTATTTTATTTCAGCAGATAATATCCGCTTATAAATATTTAGGGTACCTCTAAAAACCGCTTTGAAAAGAGAAAATGAGGTAATTGCACCGAGAGCAAGGAAAGGCTCCGAAAGCGTGCTGTCGCACGGTGAGGGGACTTGACGAAGCTATCGGTGCAAGTAGCTCTTTTTCTCTCAAATGGGTTTTTAGAGGTTCCCTTTATATTAGCTAACATTGACAGGGACGGGTTTTATGGTATAATAAATAGAAGACCTGATAAAGCTCAACCGTCTGATCGACGCTATTGAGATAGAAGATGATCTGTCCGAATATGACCTCAGCTTTCTGGATCAGGACAGGAAAGGAAAAAACAGGGAATCTGTATAAGCGGATTCCCTGCGCTTCGGGAGAATCATTCCGGGATCATAGAATGTCCGATTTGAGATTTCATCATATCTGCTCCTGTCAGATCCACAGATCTATCTCTTTTCAAATTCATATATCCGATATATGCTTTTTGCGAATCGTCCTCCGAACATAGTCCTGAAACACATTCTTTCCACGCCTTTAAGTTCATTTATCATATTTTGCGAAGTCATATCATGTTCCCGTAAAAACGATAATCCCGGAACGGTCTCAAGAATTTTCGGGTCATCAATGCCATATACGCTGTTGACCCCGACATCGTTTATCGGATTTTTAATTTTTGTGGCGGCTGCTCCGCGCCCGGTATAGCAGTCCATAAGAAGCTTAACAGTGCTGAAATGCTTTGCAAGAGACTGCATGAACTTTTTTAGTTCGTCCTGCGTAAGATACATACTTATGCCCTCAAAAACTACAATAGCATTAGTGCCGGCGGGTATCGCACTGAGCCAATCTGTGTTTCTTGCATCTCCTGCTGCCATTGTGTAATTCTCTGTCCCTGTAAAATACTTTTTACGAAGCTCGATGACTTCGGGAAAATCAACATCGTACCATTTATGACTGCCGCAGCCTACTCGCTCTATCCGGCTGTCCATCCCACAGCCAATATGCATGACTAACGCAGTACTGTCACGTTCCATCTCATCTTTCAACCAGTGGTCAAAGACAGCTGAGCGCATTGCCATATAATACGCAAGCCATTTAGAGCGGGATTTGCCTTTTAGCGGAAAACCCTCGCTCTCCCATATCTGCTCTGCTTTTTTGTCTGTGAGGATAATTCCTTTTCGACTTACAAGAGCTTTGCCGTAAAGTGGGATATACAGTGTTTTGTTTACGTTGGTCATCTTTTCTGCCCTGCTTTATCGTAAATGTATTATATTCAATTATATCATAATTGTTTATACAATTCAAGATATTTCAGACAAATGCATTTTACACAGAACAATAAGAACCTGTGGCTGTTTGTATATGTACAGCAGCATTCATCTCGGTATATATGGGAACCTCTAAAAACCCAATTTGAGAGAAAAGGAGCTATCCACGCCGTCTACTGCGTCAAACCTCCTAACCGGGCGTCAGCCCGGCTTCGTCGGCTTTCCTTGTATCCGACGCGGCTATCTCATTTTCTCTTT
>JAGBLA010000016.1 GCA_017635675.1 Ruminiclostridium sp. | reverse complement strand
GACATTGATACCGTCCTCGTTGTCATCATCGTATCTGCTGACCACAAGGGAGTCGCAGTCGAGATCAACCGACACGATCACATCATCGCCGGGGCAAGCCGACATGATGTTGAGAATGTCAAGAGGCACCTTGATGTTGCCTTTCTTCGTAAGTCTTGTCTGAAATGTTATCATTTGGTTTCTCCTTTGTTAAAAATCGTTATCATCGTCAAAGAAACTGATCTGTATGGGCGGATTCTTTTTCCGCTCGTCCATGTCGTAGTTGGCTATGAGAAGCTCGCCGAACATACTGCCGCCGTCAAACCGCTGCCGGATATTGTTAAGCCGTTCATAAGCGTACATTTGACAGCCGTCATACAAGCTGCGTATCTCGTCACAGTCATTGTACGAAACAAGGAATTTTCCGCTTATTCCTGCAAGCGCGTTCCGGAGCCTTTCGTGGTCTGCCTTTGTGAAGCCGACATTTTCGTAATAACTCTCGGTCGCGTAATACGGAGGGTCGCAGTAGAAAAAGCTCACCTCGCTGTCCTGAGCGGAGATGAGCTTCTCAAAATCCCTGTTTTCGATTATGACCCTCTGCAAGCGCCTTGAAGCCTGTTCGATCAGCGGAAAATTACTCCACATTGAGTGCGGTCGACCGCCGAAGCTGTCGCAGCTGCTTGCGTAACTGTAGCGAATAAGCTGGTAGAACTCCGCAGCGCGGCGAACATCTCCGATCTCGGCTTTCTCGCTGATGATGTGCTTTATCCGGTCGAAATCCTCCCGACTGTTCAGCACGAAGCGGAGCCGCTCGATCAGCTCGTCACTCCTGTCACGGACGCAGGTGTACAGATTTGAGATGTTGCTGTTGAAGTCGTTGAACACCTCTATGTCGTTACCGGGCGGCTTTGCGAAGAGTATCCACCCACCACCCCCGAACACCTCGATGTACTTTTCATAGTACAGAGGAAACCTCGGGATTATTATGTCGCGGCTGCTTTTCTTACCGCCTATCCAACTCATAAAAGAGTTAATTTTATCACCCCCATTCTGCCGAACCTGCAAAAACAGGCTTGACCAAAAGGGGAATAAGTGCTATATTATATTTAATGGTATTGCCTGTCCTTGCAGGCAATTCGTAAATTCAAAATATTGAAAGTTTACTGTTCATTGGGATATATATACCTGTCAGCAGGATATATACTGCAATGCTTCTCAAACAGCTTTTCGGTTGCAACTTTGCATTCCGTAAGCGATTCGTAATGATCTGTGCGGAGTATCGTTTCATCCTCGTTAATGTACAGATAACCGGTATAGAAAGTACGGACACTTTTATGATCCCGTATATTTTTTCTGAAACGATCTGAACTGATCCATACATTTACCTCACAGTAAACACCGTCTGTGTCACGATCCTCGAAAGTGTATCTTATTTCACCCTCATAAAGGTCGTAATACTTTGTCCATTTCTTTTTGGGTCTTGCGCTCATGCCATCGTCACCTCTGACATCTGTTCCGCTTCTTCCGGGATGCTTATGAACTCATCGAGCGTCATTGTCTCGCCGATATAATTGTAATCATAGGCGTGTATCTGAACGCCCTCACTTGCGCCCTCTATAGGCTCTTTGACGAGAACAGTTCCCCAATGATTCACAAGCACGAAGTCCTTCAGCTCGTTGATGTTGCCGTCACAAGCGTCCCGCAGGTCGTATGCGTACAGCCCCACGGGAATTGTTGTACGGTCGAGCCTTGCGTTCGTGAACAGAGCGTCCTGACCGAGAATGAAGAAGCTCTCATATTCCTCGGTCTGTGCGTTTACTTTACACATTTTCATATCCTCTCGTATTTTAGTAAATCTCCCGAAAGTGTTCTGTTCGGGCTTGCTGATGTACTTTTCGACTTCTTCAGCCATTTCAGCGAAGGTACTGCCGTAGCGGAATCCCTCGGACACCTTATTTGGCTCTTGGGACAGTATTTCGAGCTGCTCCCATAGCTGTGGGTGGTTCTGCTTCAGATACGCAAATCCGCTTATCTTCTGATTGGGGCAGAACCAACAGCCGCCCCTTGCCGACATTGAGTAGCTTGGGGAGAGCAGACCGTACTGTTCGCAAAACGCCTTTGCATCGGCTTCGGTGTACCCAAACTCCGCCAGCAAGCTGCGCTTATTTCCGGTCATTCTTTTCAGCCGCTCGGATTCATCTGCGGCAATACCGATAAACTGGACGACATCATCTCCCAATGACTTCACGAAGTCTTTGACCGGAGGCACCTTGCAGTCTCGGTTAATTGCGCATCTGCCGCCAAGTGGGAATGCCCGAATTTTACCTTTCCGTTCACCTCTGCCTATAACTTTATGAAAGTTTTCGATGTAGTCGCTGTCCGCGGAAACGATATATGTCGGGTAGCCCCAGCTCTCAAACATCGGCTTTGCTACGTTCACGCTCCATTCAAGGTGTTCGGGATATTCGCCGCTGATGCCGTTCTCCTTGTCGAACCAGACCACTGACATGACGATTGCGTCTATCGGTATGCCGTGTTCGTGTGCAAGAATTATTGTGGCTGTGCTGTCCTTCCCGCCGCTCCACGATACAACATTCAAGTCGTATCAAGTCCGATCATTTCCGCAGCCGCCTTGATCTTCTCCGCTATCGCAGTTATGACAGAAACTGTGACCGAGTTACCCGCCATTCGGTATAGGTGGGTGTTCGCCTGTGTTGTCGTGTAGGCGAGATAGAATTGATCGTCCTCAAAACCTTGCAGCCGCCAGCACTCCAATGGGGTCAGACGGCGTATGTACCCTTTGTGGAGTACACCGTGCCTATCCTGTGCTGTGATCGTGAACATCGGCTCGTTCGGCTCTTTGATCCGTCTGCCGTTCTGCCAAGTGTTCTCCTTAAACGGATTGATCACCGCACACGGCTCATCGGATTCTATGAACACTCCCGAATGCTCGCCGCGCCGTTTGCTAATACCCGAATCCTGTCTTGCCGTCACGCATCTCGCCTCATCGGTGAGCAGGGGATCGGGATTCAAGTCCATGAAGTACAGTCCTGTTTTTCCTCCTCCGCCACCGGATCCTGCGCATTGGGTGCAAGCTGCTCCCTCGGGATCGTAAACTCTTGATCCCTGCGGTCCGGGAAGGACGAGCTTAAGAGTCGGCGCATCGCCGCCTCTGACAGGGAATATTCTGCCGGCACATTCTTCTCGAGTATATCCGACAATATAGAGCCGCCGCCTTTGCTGCGGCACTCCGAAGTGTGCGCTGTTAAGCACCATCCATTCAAATGAATACCCCAAGTCGGAAAATGTTTCAAGGATGACTTTGAAAGTTTCCCCCTTGTTAAT
>JAGBLA010000146.1 GCA_017635675.1 Ruminiclostridium sp. | reverse complement strand
CAGTGCAAGGTCTTCGAGCTTGACGCCGAAGTTCTTTGTGGCTTCAAGCGGGATTATGCCAAAGCCCATTTCGTTGACGTTGAGCAGATAGCCTGCCCAGTTTCTGTTATTGGCTGCGTTTTTTGCTCCCTGTACTGCGCCGCCGATAGCGCCGAACATCAGCGCCGAGGTGGGTACGGCATTGGTCGCGTAGAATATGCAGTTGTTCTGCCCGATGAAATTGAGCTGTGCAAAACAGTTCAGAGCGCCCTGATAGGTTTCAAATGCAAACATATTGTTTTCCCCTTTATATTATTTTATAGCCCCGTATACTCACAGATTATAACATCTTTCGCATCAGGTGTCAAGCGTGACAGGCATTTGCGCGTTTTTTTGTGAAAGCGAGATTTGTCCTGTGCATACAATGGTTAACAGGCGTCAATACTTTTGACAGAACAGCTTATTTCTGAAAGAAAGGTGTGTTTTGAATGAATGCGCAGTGGCTTGAAAACAACTCGTTCACAAAGGAGGCTGTGAGGCTTGTTAAGCTTGCTGTGAGCCTTGCGGGTGGGCTTGGTCATACTTATGTCGGTACGGAGCATCTGCTGCTGGCATCGGCGAGCCTTGACAGGAGTGCGGCGAGTGCGGTACTGATGCGCTACGGGATCGTGCCTGCTATGATAGAGCGCGAGATAGTCAGGACGGTCGGCAAGGGTACGCCGTGCAGGACGGGTCTGAACGACTTGACGGTAAACGCGCTCGGTGCGGTGGAGGGCTCGCAGAAAACGGCGAGGCTGTGCGGTGAGACAAAGACGGGGACGGAGTATATCCTTGGGGCGATGGCGGCAAACAGGTTTTGCAGCGCATACAAGCTGATGGGTGCGTGCGGTGTCAAGCCTGAGGTGATCGCCCGTGAATGCACGGCGGCTGACATTGCGGCAAGGACATCGGGCGGCGGTGTAAAGCTCAAGGCGCTTGAAAAGTTCGGAAGGGAGCTGACGAGGCAGCGGACGGCTGCGGATTTTGACCCTGTTATCTGCCGCGAGGGTGAGATGCAGCGGATAATGGAGATACTGTGCCGCAGGACGAAGAACAATCCGTGCCTTGTGGGCGAGGCGGGAGTCGGAAAGACGGCTGTTGTTGAGGGTCTGGCGATGAAGATTCTTGGCGGTGATGTACCTGATATGCTGTGCGGCAAGCGTATTTTCGCGCTTGACCTGACGCTTTTGCTGGCGGGTGCAAAGTACCGCGGCGACTTTGAGGAGAGGCTGAAGGACTGTCTTGCGGAGGCGGAAAAGGCAGGGAACGTGATACTGTTTATTGACGAGCTGCACAACATTATGGGTGCAGGTGCGGCGGAGGGCGCTATTGATGCGGCGAATATTCTAAAGCCGCAGCTTGCACGCAGGGGATTGCAGCTTATCGGGGCGACGACGTTTGAGGAATACAAAAAGACTATTGAAAAAGACAGCGCGATGGACAGGCGCTTCCAGAAGGTCATTATAGGCGAGCCGACGGCGGAGCAGACCTGCGAGATACTGCGCGGATTGAAAAAGCGCTACGAGCAGCATCACGGGGTGAGGATAAGCGATGAGGTGATAAGCCGCACGACCTGGCTTGCAAAGCGGTATGTGACGGGCAGGTTCTTTCCTGACAAGGCGATAGATATTCTTGACGAGGCGTGTGCGCGCACGGTGATGGGTGAAAAGGCGAGGACGGCTAAAAGTGCGGACTGCACGGCATTTGACGATTATATAAGCGGAAGGATAAGCCGCGAGAGGTATCTTGCGCTGGTGACGGGTACGCTGCGCGAGAAGCCCGAGGTCGCCTGCGATGAGGTGGAGGGCGTGGTATCGGATATGACGGGTATTGAATGCACCGCGCTTGCAAAGGGTGACAGGGAGAGGCTTATGGAGTTGGAAGGCAGGCTCAGGCGCAGGGTGATAGGTCAGGACGCGGCGATAAGCTCGCTGTGCCGTGCGGTAAGGCGGTGCAGGGCAGGCTTGAAGAGCAGCGAGCGTCCTATCGGGAGCTTTGTGTTCCTGGGGCAGACGGGCGTGGGTAAAAGCCTTTTGGCAAAGGAGCTGGCGAGGGAGTTTTTCGCTCGTGAGGACGCGGTGATAAGGCTTGATATGTCGGAATTCATGGAGCGACACAGCGTATCGCGGCTGATAGGCTCGCCGCCGGGATATGTGGGCTTCGAGCAGGGCGGTCAGCTTACGGAGCAGGTCAGGAACAAGCCGTACTGCGTGCTTTTGCTTGACGAGATAGAAAAGGCTCACCCTGATATATTCAACATTCTTTTGCAGATACTGGAGGAGGGGAGCTTGACTGACACGCTTGGGCGGACGGTCAGCTTTGCGAATGTTTTGGTGATAATGACATCAAATGCAGGCGTGAAGGCTTTCGGAGAGAAAAAGCAGGTGGGATTTGCACAGGACGGCAGGCGCGGCAGCGAGATGAAAAGCGTGGTGCTTGGGGAACTGAAAAGGTTTATGTCGCCCGAGCTGCTGGGGCGAATTGACGAGGTGATAGTGTTTGACGCGCTCGATGAAAAGAGCCTTGAAAGGATCGCGCGGCTGGAGCTTGACGGGCTGGCGCAGAGAATGGCGCAGCTGGGGTACGATTTTTCATACTCGGCGGCGGCGGCGCGGCAGGCGGCTGCGCAGGTTTTCTCGGGGGGCGGCAGTG
>JAGBLA010000015.1 GCA_017635675.1 Ruminiclostridium sp. | reverse complement strand
GGTCAAGGGGGCGAGGAGCCCCCTGCGGGGTTTGGGGCAGAGCCCCAAGCAGGTGCAGGGCGGCAGCCTTGCCGGGGGTTGGGGCAGCGCCCCAATCAGTCTGTCAGAGCACAGGCTCGTCGCCCTCGTTGTGAACTTCCTGGGTATGCATGACGAAGATGGTGAGGAAGTAGAGCAGGACGGAGATAATAAGCGCTGTGACAATGCTCACAATGACATTGAGCTGTGTGACATCGGTGGAAATGGACGTTGTATCGAGAGAGGCGAGAAGTGAGCTGCCCGAGTTGCCCGACATACGCGCAGCGCCGAGTGATATTGAGTTAAGCGCGAGGGGGTTGAACCTATCAACTCTGAAAAACGATAGGATAGTGGGCATTACCATGTGCATGATTATGACGCAGACCACCGCGAGATTTGCTCTGCCTGTGCAGATACCAATGCAGAACTGCACCGCGGTCGAGAAAGCGAGATACACGCCGATACACACCGCCGACAGCAGCGCCATGCTCCAGTCGAGACTGCCCGGGAACATTGCCGCCGACAGCAGCGCACTTAGCATTACCGCTCCGACGGCGATAAGCGCTATCATCAGCGGATAGATGATGAACTTCGGGAGAGCATAGCGCACAGCCGAAAGCCCCGAGCAATGCGGGATTATGACCGAGCGGCGCTTCTGTTCGCCGCCCGCGGCACCCTTGAGCAGAAACAGTATCACTATCGAGCCGATACTGCCCACATATTCCACATTGTACAGCAGGATATCCGAGACTGTGAAACTCGTGAATTCGTCGGCAAGCTGAGAATACTGCTCGTCGGGAACGGCCTCCTTCATGGACTGCATCATCTGCCCCATCATGCCGAAGCTTATGGGGGACATTATCGCAAGCCCTATCATCACAAGCGCCGCGGCAAGCAGCCTTCCGCCGCGCAGAAAATACATAAGTTCCTTTTTTATTCCGCTTATCATCAGCTCCAATGCCCCCCGACTATACTTAAATATACCTGTTCGAGCGTCGGACGCGAAAGCCGCAGGCTCGTAACGGAGACCGCGTTATCGGCGAGAAACCGTATAGTTTCGCCCATTCCCGCCTGACCGTCCTTGACATCGGCTATCACGAGCCCCACCTTTTCGTTCACCTGAACACGCTCGGCGAACGGCAGCTCCTGTAGGAGCCCGTATGCGCGCTCGTCTGGCTCGGAAAGCTGTATCTCCACGCTGTCAAGCCCGAAGCTCGCGAGTATCTGGTCAATGCTGCCCTCCGCCGCGAGCCGCCCGTCGCGCATTATTCCCACGCGGTTCGCCACGCGCTCAACATCGCCGAGTATGTGGGTGCACAGCAGTATCGTGCAGCCCGTGTCCGAAAGGTTGCGTATAATGTTCATGACCTCGGCTCTGCCCTCGGGGTCGAGCGCCGAGGTGGGCTCGTCAAGGATAAGCAGGTCGGGTCTGCCGAAAATCGCCGCCGCGATGCCGAGACGCTGGGTCATTCCGCGTGAGTAGCCTTTTATGCGGCGCTTTGCGCCCTCGGTCATTCCCGTGAGGGCAAGAGCGCCCGTAATGCGTTTCTTAACATCACCGTCGTACTTCATGCAGTGCGCGATGTATCCGAGGTACTCATATCCGTTCATGTAATCGTACATAGACGGCGTTTCGGGCAGATAGCCTATCTTTATCTTGTTTGTGCCGTCCTCGCCTAAGATTATCTCGCCGCTGTCCTTGGGGATAATGTTGCAGATAATGCTCATCGTGGTGGTCTTTCCGCAGCCGTTCTTCCCGAGAAAGCCGTATATGTCGCCTTTTCGTATGGTCATGTAAAGCCCGTTCAGGACTTTGAAATTCTTGTAGCTTTTGTACAGGTCCCGTATCTCAAGCATATCACTTGACCCTCGGCTTTCTGCCCGTGAGGAACTCAACGGAACGCTCCACCGAGCTGCGCACGTGCTCCATTTCGGGCTTATGCAGGCTTCCCGCGTTGCGGTAGTCGAAGCTGTTGCAGAAGTCGTTCACGTCGGAGTTGAGCTGCTTTACATACGCCTCCACGAGCTCATCGAGGTCTTTCTGGAACTGTGAGAGGTCGCCCTTCTGCAGCTTTTCCGCTGCGCGGCGGTTCATCATGTTGTAGTGGGGGACGCAGATGTACGGCTGTGCCTTGAAAAGATTGCGGAACTTCGCGTCCTTGACGTACATCACGAAGAAGGTTTCGAGCATATGGTCGATACCCCACTGCACCTTGCCGCAGACGAAGCAGGTCTGCTCGATATCGGCGGACTTCTTCGCCTTTGCGTTCTTTGAGAAGAATATGCTCTTCTTCTCGAAGATATTGCTGCGGGCGTTTTCGAGGTAGGAGTTGAGCATGAGCGCCAGCGACAGGCGGTTGTTCTGCTGCATCAGCATCTCGAAGTGTGTGAAACAGAACCCCTGTTCGTTGGTCTCCATACGCACATCGGGCTCCATCATCGCGGCACCCATGATGTATTCGCAGATATGCTGCTCCACCGTGTCGCGCATACGGCAGAACGGACAGCCGTCCTTCGGCTCAAAGGCTTCGTTTATCGGTATCGTAAGTATGCTTTCTCTCATAGATTACCTCTTCCTTTCACAGCGCCCAGTCAATTGGTTCGATGCCGCGGCTCTCAAGGAAAGCGTTGCACTTTGAGAAGTGGCGGCAGCCGAAAAATCCGTAGCTCGCGGAGAGCGGCGACGGGTGCGGAGCTGTGAGTATGCAGTGCTGCGGGTTGGTGATAAGCGCCTGTTTCTGCTTGGCATTGTTGCCCCAGAGTATAAATACAACGGGCTTTTCCCGTTCGTTGAGAAGGGATATCACTCTGTCGGTGAATATCTCCCAGCCCTTGCCCTTGTGGCTGTTGGCGGCACCGCGCCTTACCGTGAGCGACGTGTTCAGAAGCAGTACGCCCTGTGCCGCCCAGCGGGTAAGGTCTCCGGTATTTGCCGCCGGCACGCCGAGGTCGCTGTTCAGCTCTTTGTAGATATTTTTCAGTGACGGCGGTATCTCCACCCCCGTGGGGACGGAGAACGCAAGTCCGTGAGCCTGCCCCGGTTCATGGTACGGGTCCTGTCCGAGTATGACAGCCTTTACCTTTGAATATGGGGTGAATTTGAGCGCGTTGAAGATGTCATACATATCCGGGTATATGGTAAACCCGTTGTATTCGGCTTTCAGAAATTCCCGAAGCTGAAGATAGTACGGCTTGTCGAATTCCCCGCGCAGCAGCTCGTCCCAGTCGTTGCCGATGTGTACCATGGTTTACGCCTCGATGCGAACGCTCTTCATCACTACGGGTGTTACCGGCTTGTCGGAGTAGTCGGTCTCGCATTCCGCTATCTCATCTACAACGTCCATGCCCTCGATGACCTTTCCGAACGCCGCGTAGTTTCCGTCAAGGTGCGGAGCGTCACGGTGCATGATGAAGAACTGGCAGCTTGCCGAGTTGGGGTCGGCGGCTCTTGCCATTGAGATGACTCCGCGGGTGTGCTTGAGGTCATTCTTGAAACCGTTGGCGGCAAATTCGCCCTTGATGTGCCTGCCCGAGTTTCCTGTGCCGTTGCCGTGGGGACAGCCGCCCTGGATCATAAACCCGGATATTACTCTGTGGAATGTGAGCCCGTTGTAAAACCCTTTGTTTACGAGATCCTCAAAGTTTGCCACAGTCTCGGGGGCGATGTCGGGATAAAGCTCAAGCTTTATCTGCTTTCCGTTTTCAAATTCGATTACTACCATTTCCTGTTTCCTTCCTTTAACTATTATCCTTATCAGAACCGCGATAACTGCCGCGATTATAACGCACAGCACCGCGATAATGACTATATACACCGTATCCGACTGTCCGGAAACGGGGTCTTCCGTTGGTTGTTCCCGCGATATGCCGCCGTCCGGGGCGGGAGCCGTGAGTGTATCTTCCCCTGGCAGGTCTTCGGGAGCCTCGGTCTGCTGTGAGGTCACGACGGACTGATGCCCGCCCTCCTCGTCGGTTTCGGCACCGAGTATCACAGTCTCGGCTTTTGCCTCAAAGTAACGGCGGCGCTCGGCTTTATGGGCGCGGTGTGTCATGCTGAGAGCGTCGTCGCTGATGTTGAAGTACATCAGCCGATATTTTCCCTCTTTGAACTCGCCCTTCTCGTAATTTCCCGAGCCGTCCCAGCAGGGATCCGCCCATATCCAGCGTTCGGAGGCACTGTCGAAGAACGCTGCCCATTCATGCGGGTGGCTCGCGTCATCGAGCTCGGCGTAGGACATCTTCCCTGTCACTGCCCCGCCCTGAATGTTCACCGCGTCTATTCCCACAGCCTCCGCCATGGCGCAGAAGATATTCGCAAAGCCCGCGCAGACTGTCCTGCCTGTTTTCAGCACGTTGTACAGCGCCACGGTGGAAAGCTCCACGTTATTGTCCCTCGCGTCGTTGTCGTAGTACAGGTGCTTGGCGATATATTCCGATATAGCGCGAGCCTTGCCGATGTCTGTTTCCTCGCTGTCCGTGACCTGGTGCGCGATAAGGTCGATCTGTTCGAGGGCTGTGGAGATCTCGGCGGGATCCTCCGACGCGCTGAGGTACAGTGCCGCAGCCTGTGCGGGAGCCTCGTAGATATGCCCGAACACATCGCGGTTGGTCTTTTCGTAGCCGTTTTTAGGGAAATACCAGCCGCTTTCATTGTCATAGAATACATAGTACCACAGATGCGCACCCGAATTGAGCAGTATATAGAGCTTATGTTCTCCGGGGTCGGCGGGCTTCATGGTGAGCTCGGCTTCATAGCTGCCGTCGCCGTGGACGCTTATATTGTATGTCCCCTGGAAATCGCTGCGGTTCTTGTCGATGAAGAGCTTCCGCACACGGTCGGGGTCATACCGTCCGCGCACGGTTATCCGGTCGCCCTCCGCCTCGAATACGGAGTAGTTGTCCTCGCTGTCCGAGGTGCGGATAAGGTTTATCCTGCCTCTCGGCTCGTAGGGCTCCGCCGCGGGCTGTTCGGCGTAAACGGCGAAACAGTTCAGCAGGAGCATGGCGGCTGCGGCGATAACACACACTAAAGTAAGCTTTACCCGCCTCTCGTAAGAAAGGCGGGCTTTAACATATCTCAAACTAAAGATGCCTCCGGGTCTGATATCAGATGATTTTCTTGAGCTCGTCCTTGTCGGGGCTGTACTGCATTGCTACCTCTCTGGTGATGATATTGTCACGGGCGAGACGCTTTAAGCTTTCGTTCATGACGCGCATACCCATGGCGGCGCTGGACTGCATTACCTGCTCGATCATGTGGACTTTCTCTGTACGTATATTATTTGCGCAGGCATCGGTATTTATAAGTATCTCGAACGCCGCCACGCGTCCACGCTCCTGGCTGATACACGGAACGAGGAGCTGGGAAATGACTCCGCGGAGGTTGCTCGAGAGCTGTGAGCGTATCTGGTTCTGTTCCTCCGACGGGAATACGTCGATGATACGGTTGATGGTCTGCGCGGCACCTGTGGTATGCAGCGTTCCGAGCACGAGGTGTCCTGTCTCGGCGGCGGTGATAGCGAGGCGGATAGTTTCATAGTCACGCATCTCACCGACGAGGATAACGTCGGGGTTCTCACGGAGACCGCTTCGCAGCGCTGAGTTGAAGTCCGAAACGTCGGTGCCTATCTCACGCTGATGTATGGTTGCGAGCTTGGGTTCGTATATATACTCCACGGGGTCTTCTATGGTAAGTATATGGCACTCGCGGGTGTTGTTTATCTGATCGACCATTGTTGCGAGGGTGGTGGATTTGCCGGAGCCGGTAGGACCGGTGACGAGGATAAGCCCCTTCATTTCCTTGGTGAGCTCGACAGCCGCGTTCGGGAGCATGATGTCCTTGAAGGAGGGAACGTGCTCGTTGAGCAGTCGTATCGCCGCGGCGAGCTTGCCTCCGTTCTGGTGGTAAACGTTGACTCTCTGACGTCCGCCGCTTGAGCAGGTGAATGAGAAGTCGAGGTCTGTATTTGTGCCGAGGAGTTTTTCCTGTTCGGCGGTGAGCATTGAGAGTATTAATTTATTGACATCATCGTCCTTGATACCGTCGAATTTCTTGAGAGCGCCGTTGATACGGACTGCCGTAGGCGCGCCTACGGTAAGGTGTATATCGGACGCGTTCTTGCTTCTGGCGAAATTTACAAGCTGATCGATATTCATATCCTGTACCTTCCTTTAATAAATAAAATCATTTGATCTTGAACTGGATGCCGCTCACGGAGAGATATACTTCCTGTGCGGTGTTTGCTATACGCTGATTTACCATGCCCATGATATCGCGGAACACGTACTGTTCGGGGTCGAGAGGGGGGACGGAAAATCCGGGCTCGACGGTAATGATGACGAGAGCGCCGTTGAGCTCTATTGCCCTATTCATGCACTCGATGATGCTGTTGACGGTGGAGGTGCGCACTTTTTCGAGCTCTTCCTTGGAAACGTGCTGGAAATCGCTCACCATTTCCCTCATCTTATTCATGACGAAAGTCCCGACATCATCGAAGATGAAGAACTTATGGTCGTGCATCTCGGCTACGGGGTCAGTGACGTTGTTCACTATCTCCCACTGTACTTCGTTTTCGCGGTTGGAGTATTCAAGTCTGTTTAGCGTGTCTTCGGGCATTTCCGGAGTTGTGTTCATGTAAAGGACATTGTCACAGGTCCTGAAGTAAGAGATAGCCCAGCGGCTCTTGCCGCTTGACGCTCCGCCTGTTACGAGGGTTATACTCGCCATTTTGTTACCTCCCGTGCTCGTTGTTTAAGTCGGTTCTGAAAGGTGTAATAGTAAAATCTTACAAATACACACATTAATTATATACAATTATCTATTAATTGTCAAGCTTTTTATACATTTCCGCTGTTTCTTTTTTTCTTTAGAGGTGCGCGGGGAGACAGTGCGCACCGCATTTGAATTTTTGCACAAAAGGTACTTGTAATTTTTGGTCAATTGTGATATAATATATGGTATATGTGATAAAAAGCAGGAATACGGCGCAAAGCGCTGAAAGGGAGATAAATATGGACAGATTTTCTGAACAGCTCATTTCAAAAATGGCGACAGGCAAGGATATGTTCCTGCGGGGTCTTCTGATAGCGGGAGGAATGCTGCTCATAGGCGTGCTGATGTTCTTCCTTACGGGCATAGGAGCGCTCATGGTGGGCGTGGTTCTGTCCGCGGGAGTTATATGGGGGCTCGTGTGGCTTTTACAGGGTACGATAACTGAGTACGAGTACATCGTTACCAACGACGACCTTGACATCGACAAGATAACCGGCCGCCGCAAGCGCAAGCGCCTTATGACCGTGAGCCTTCGGGACGGCAAGGAGCTTTCCGAGTACGTTTCGGGCTCGGAGATAAACGCCGACATCACCGTCATGGCGAATGATGAAACGGGCGTGGATATGTACTGTTTCATCTGCGGCACCGAAAAGTACGGCGATGTGGCGATAATCTTCAACCCCGACAAGCGCACGATATACAACATGATAGGCGGGTTCGCGCCCGCTGTAAAGCAGAAATACAGAGACTTATACGATTCACTCGCGCCGCAGTTCGCGGAGACCGAGGACGATGACAATGAAAGCGGCGCTGCCGGCGGAGAGGCAGAAAGCACAGGCACCGACGAAACCACGGAGGATTGATTTGAAAAAAGCACTCGTCAAAAGCGCTTTCCGCGAGATACGCTCCACCATGAGCCGCTTTCTGTCCATATTCGGCATAGTGGCGCTCGGCGTGGGATTTTTCGCGGGAGTCAAGGCTGCCGCCCCGGATATGCGCAGTACGGTCGATGATTATCTTGATTCCGCAAGTCTTGCGGATATGCGTGTAGTCTCCACCTACGGCTTCAACGATGATGACATAGCCGCTCTTCGGGGCATGGAGGATGCACAGGTATATCCCTCATACTTCACCGACCTTATAGCGCACTACGCCGACCGCTCGCCCGCTGCCGCAAGGCTCATCGCGTTCAGCGATTTCATGCGTGACGGGAGCGCCAATGTGATAACGCTCGTTGAGGGCAGGCTTCCCGAGAACGAGCATGAATGTATCGTGAACTCCACAAAAATGATGGGCGGCCCCAAGGTGGGCGACACGGTGAGCTTCACCGCCAATAACGGCGATGTCCCCGACGATACACTCACCGTGAGCGAATATACCATAGTCGGCAAGGCACGCTCGGCGATGTACATCGACAAGACCACCCGCGGCAGCACTTCCGTGGGCAGCGGCTCTATCGAGTCGGTATATTACATTCCCGACGGTAATTTCTGTCAGGAATACTACACCGAGGTATATCTGCGGTTCCCCGGGCTTGCGGGGCTCAACTGCTATTTGCAGGAGTACAAGGATAAGGCGGACGGATATGCGGAAACTGCCGAAAGCATAGGCGACAGGCGGGCTGAGGAGCGCTTTGCCGAGATAAAGCGTGAGGCTGACGAAAAGCTTTCCGACGCGGAGAAGGAGCTTGCCGACGCGGAGCAGGAATATAACGACAAGATAGCCGACGCCGAGCGTGAGCTTGCCGACGGCGAAGCCGAGATAGCCGAGAACGAGCAGAAACTCGCCGACGCGGCGAAAGAGATAGCCGAGAACGAGGAGAAGCTTGCCGACGGCGAGAAGAAATACGCCGACGGACAGAAGGAATATGACGAGGGGCTCGCGCAGTATAACGACGGGCTTGCGGAGTACAATGACGGGCTCAGACGGCTTGAAGAGGGAAAAGCGCAGTACGCCGAGGGCAAGGCTCTTGTCGATGACGGCAAGCGTCAGGCTATGGAGATACTGGGCGTTTCCGAGCTTACCCCCGAGATGATAGATATGTATGCCGCCATAAGCCCCGATATGCAGATGCTCAAGGACGGCATAGCGGCACTTGAGGACGGCGAGCGTCAGATATCCGAGGGCGAGAAGATGCTCTCGGAAAGCAGGGCGCAGCTTGACGCGGGCGAAAAGGAACTTGCGGACGCAAAGAAACAGCTCGAAGACTCGCGCGCGGAGCTTGACGACGGCTGGAAACAGCTTGAAGACGGCAAGGCGGAGTACGAGGACGGCAGAAAGAAGCTCGAAGACGCGAAGCGTGAGCTTGAAGACGGGCGCAGGGAGCTTGAAGACGCGAAAGCCGAGGGCGCGGAGAAGATAGCCGACGCGAAAGCCGAGCTCGAAGACGCGCGGCAGAAGGTCAATGACCTCTCAAAGCCAAAGTGGTACGTGTTCGGGCGAAAGGACTTCCCCGGCTATGCGGAGTACGGCGAGAACGCCGACAGGATAAACAATATCGCGGGAGTTTTCCCTGTGTTCTTCATAATCGTGGCAATGCTCGTGTGCCTTACCACCATGTCCCGCATGGTGGAGGAACAGCGTGTTGCGGTCGGCACGCTCAAAGCCCTCGGCTACGGCAGCGGCAGCATAATCTTCAAGTATATGCTGTACGCGGTGTCGGCGACGGTTCTGGGCGCGGTGTTCGGCGTTGCCGTGGGAATGTACCTGTTCCCGTACGTCATAATCTCGGCTTACGGTATGATGTACGATATCCCCACCATGTCGATAAGCATTGACTATGTGACGGCGCTCACGGCGGGAGCGGTGTTCACTGCCGCGATAGCTCTCACGGTGTACCTCACCACCCGCTCGGCGCTTGCCGAACAGGCGGCGCAGCTTATGCGCCCGAAGGCTCCGAAAAACGGCAAGCGAATACTCCTTGAACGAGTAAAGCCGCTGTGGGAGAGGTTCGGGTTCAGCGGCAAGGTCACGGCGCGCAATCTTTTCCGCTACAAGCGCAAGATGCTGATGACCGTGGTGGGCATATCGGGCTGTACGGCGCTGCTGCTGACGGGACTTGCGCTGTATGACGCTATAAACGACATCATAGCAAAGCAGTTTGAGGATATACAGAACTACGACGGCATACTCGCCTATGACCGCGAGGAGCACCCCGAGGCAGCGGAAGAGACCGAGCGCATAATAGCCTCACACGGCGGCGACAGCATACGGGTCTATCAGAAGCTCGTGACGGTGAAAGCGAACGGCAAGTCGGTAGATGCGTACATAGCCGTGCCCTCAGATGCGTCGGCATTCACGGATTTCTTTGACCTTCGCAGCCGCACTACGGGCGAGAAATACACCCTTTCGGGGGATACTATTTATATAGATGAAAAGACCACGCTGCTGCTCAACAATATAAAAGCCGGTGACAGCGTGGACATCGAGATAAGCGACACCGAATCGGTGACTGTGACGCTCACCGCGCCGTTTGAGAACTATCCGAACCACTACATCTACATGACCGAGGACGGATATAAGCGCATATTCGGGAAAGCCCCCGAGTACAACGTGCTATACTTCCGCCACGGGCTCGGGACGGGCGAAGCGCAGGAGGAGCTTGGCGAGGAGCTGCTTTCGGTGGAGGGCGCGCTCAACGTGACCTTCAACTCCGACACCATGGTGACGTTCACGCATATGCTCAATACGCTGAGCATGGTCATCATCGTTATCATAGCGTCGGCAGGGCTGCTTGCGTTCGTGGTGATGTATGACCTTACGATAATCAACATAACCGAGCGGATACGCGAGATAGCGACGCTTAAAGTCCTCGGGTTCTACGACGGCGAGGTCGATGGGTATGTGTTCCGCGAGAACATACTGCTGTCGCTGCTCGGAACGGGAGTGGGGCTCGTGCTCGGAGTGTTCCTTGCGAGGTTCGTCATAACCACCGCGGAGGTCGATCTCGTGATGTTCGGGCGGAACATCTACCCCATGAGTTTCGTGCTCGCCGCCGTCATTACCATGGTGTTCTCGCTCATGGTCACGCTTGCGATGCACAGACGGTTAAAGCACGTGAACATGATAGAAGCCCTCAAATCCGTTGAATGACAACGGTATTACACATATAGTATTTTTTTCCTTGTTCTGCACAATATATATAATATGTGCAGGCAGGAGATATAAATTTTACGGAAAAAATTTTGTAAAAGTGAAACTTTTTTACCGAAATCTCCTACTACTTATATGTAGGGGGTAAAAAGCGAGGTGAGCTTGTTGGGAAGCGATGCGCTTGATGCCTATTTCAATAAAGTCTATGGCGAAACGTTCCGTGCGGTGTCGCGTTTCGTAGTCTCAAAATGCGGAAGTATACAGGACTCCGAGGATATCGTGCAGAATATCTATACCCGCTTTTATCAGCGAATAGCCAAAAAGGGGTACGAGGATATCGAAAGCGCCGAGGCTTTCCTTATCAATATCGCCAAGTTCGAGTGCCGCAATTATTTCAGTGCCGTCAAAAAGCACAGCGTGAGCACCAGCTTCTCCGAATATACCGAGGAGCAGATGGTGGAGATCGAAAAAGAGATGTCCAAGGAGCAGAAAAATCTTGAGGACGTCATCGGAAACGAGCTTCTCGCGCGGCAGATATTCGACGATATTGCCAAAGACGACCCCGTTATCGGTCGTATCTTCTACCTGCACTTCGTATGCGATATGAAGCTCGATGACATCGCGAGAGAGCTCGACCTTACGCTCTCCTCCGTCAAGAACAAGCTCTACCGCACTATTGAACGGCAGAAAAAGAAGTTTGATATCTGAATAAATCATCATCTTATGAAAGGAGGTTCAGTATATGAATACCAACGACTTTTATAAAGAGTTGTTCGAGAAATACGCTCTCGATGAAAAGAAGATAAAACGCAACGCTTTAAAAGCCGCTAAAACTCCCGCATGGCAGAGAGCTGTAAGTGCTCATTGGAAATCAGCAGTCGGCGCCGCCGCGGCAGTAGCGGTCACAGTCGGAGCTGTTGCCTATACCGTGGGCAATACAGGCAGCTCAATTGATATTGAATCTCCCGATACACTGCTCTCAGCGTCACAGAGACTCAAAGCAGCAGAGCAGAACTATTACAGCAGTACCGATAACGAGACGGACGATATGATAAATATCTATGTTTCGTTCCTCGATCATCTTAAGTTCAGCGATATGTCGGTGTGTTTCTCGGCACTGACGGATTTCGAGGATATTGATATTGAATGTTTATATCTGAACGACGGAACTGTTGTCCGCGGAAAGGAAGAGATCGACACATTTGCCGAGACTAAGGGCTCGGAGGCTTGTATAGCGGGCGCTAAGGTATGTGCTCCCGCGAAGGCATACCGCGATATCGCGGATCTCTCGAAGGTATATGTTGCGGAGCGCGGCTCTGACGAGATAAATGACGATACCTTCACTCCCATACTGCTTGACGATGTCGATCCCTTCACAGAGGATTACGACATTATAGTTACCACCGCATCTGCGGAATCCACCACCACGCCTTTCGTATTCGAGGCACAGCCCTCGGTATCGGAAAGCAGCACCTCCGCAGGCACGGATATTACCATTGATACTACCACTGAGCCCGATGAGGACTCCGAGCCCGACGTAAGCGAGTACGACGACGAGACAGGTGATGACCCCGAGGTAACAGAACCCGACGAGGACAGCTCCGATGTTTCCGAGACCGCCGAGTCAGAGCCTTCCGAGACCACATCAAAGCCCGAGGAGACTCCCGCAGTTTCCGAGACCACGGCAGAGGTCACGGTGGCTTCCACCGAGATAACTCCCGCACCGTCTATCGGGCTCATGACACAGATATATCAGCTTAATGTCGAAAACGCGCTTGAGACCGTTCTCGCGGGCGATTACGCAGTCGTGCTGACCCGCGGCGAGGCATACATCAGCAAGCTCGGCGGTCTGATAAGCGACGACGGCAGCGTGTATAAGATCGACAGCCCCAAGCTCGCATACTCCGACAGCGGCATTGTGATACTCACAGGCTGCGGAAGCTCCAAGCGCAGGAATACCGTGCTGGTGCTCAACACCAAAACAGGCAAGGTGTCCTATAAGGAGGCGGGCGAGAGGTTCGGTGAAGCCGAGATAGGCACTATCCACCACAGCTCCGACCACAAGTACTTCTTAAAGGCTGTTGCAGGCTCCGCGACTTATATGTACGAGCTCACCATAGGCGGTGAGGAGGATATCCAGTTCCGTCCTCTGTTCGAGTACGCCGGCGCGGTATCTCCCGCAGGCGCAAAGAACGGCAAGCTATGGTTCGTAGGCACGGACGAGAACATGAAGAATACCCTGTATTCGTTTGATATCCAGACAGGCGAAAGAAAGACGATATGCGGTTTCGGTACAGAGTGCAAGCTCCGCAGGAGCAAGAATTTCGGAAGTTTCATAATCACCGCAAGCGCGGCAGAGAGCTCCGATATGGCATCTTTCGTATTCGACGCGGCGACATCTTCTCTTATCCCCGTTGAGATAGCGGGTGACGCGTCCATAACCACCGAAAAGGGCGTTATCTATATAGGTTTCGGCGGCAAGAACTACACAGTCTCCGCTGACGGCTCGCTTGCCGAGAGCACCGCGTCCGTAAGCTATATCAACCGCCCCGCGAGCATCTACGGAGTGATCTCCTCCGACAGCGAAAAGGTCGTTGTTGCGGAAAGCAACAGCTGGACGAGCTGACGCTAATATCAAAAGAAATCCAAATACCCGCCCGGAAAGTTCGGAGGGAGACCTCCGTCTGACGTAAATGTCACATTTCGGGCGGGTTTCCAATTTTGGCAGAAAGAGAGAGACAGATTGGGGCGCCGCCCCCGTCCCCGCAGGGGGGCTCCTTGCGCACTTGCTTTTTATCGCGGCGTCCATGCCGCGTTTTGGGCAAGTGCTTGGTGCCTCCTGCACCAGCCCCCTTGACCCCTCGGCGGTGAGCACCGCAGGCAGTACCGTAACACGGAGATCAGTTACTCACTTCGCAACGACAAAAAACAGCAGACCCGTTACTGACGAGTCTGCTGTTTCTGTTATTCTGATGTATCTTCCTAATCTCCGTGTTACGGGGTTGGGTCCAGCGTCACGCTGGCGCGGGGTCAAGGGGCGGCGTTAGCCCCTTGCGGGGTTTGGGGC
>JAGBLA010000145.1 GCA_017635675.1 Ruminiclostridium sp. | reverse complement strand
TGACATTGAGATAAAGCGAGGTCTGACTACTTCCTCAACGGCGATATTCGTGCCGTTCACCACGCAGGAGCTTTTTCAGGGCGGCGAGGCGCTGTACTACGGTCTGAACGCATTATCCAACAATATGATACTGTGTGACCGGAAACAGCTCAAAAACCCGAACGGTCTGATACTCGGAACGCCGGGCAGCGGTAAATCTTTCAGCGCAAAGCGTGAGATCGCAAATGCGTTCCTTACCACAAGGGACGATATAATCATCTGCGACCCCGAAGCGGAGTATTTCCCGCTTGTGGAGCG
Source organism: Ruminiclostridium sp. (assembly GCA_017635675.1). Classification (GTDB taxonomy): domain Bacteria; phylum Bacillota; class Clostridia; order Oscillospirales; family Ruminococcaceae; genus Ruminiclostridium_E. The sequence continues at coordinate 3,353 of JAGBLA010000145.1, read as the reverse complement.
CCTTAACGGACAGGTCATAAAGATTTCACCGACTTCCTCGCAATTCATCAATCCGCTTGACATCAATCTGAACTATTCTGACGAGGACAATCCTCTTGCCCTCAAATCCGACTTCATTCTCTCGATGTGTGAGCTTATCGTCGGCGGCAAGAACGGTCTTGAACCTATCGAAAAGACAATTATTGACCGCTGTGTCCGTATGGTGTACCGTGAATATCTCAACAGTCCCGACACGGTGGAAATGCCGATATTGCAGGATTTGTATGAGCTTATTCTGAAACAGACGGAACCGGAGGCACAGCGGATAGCGACAGCCCTCGAAATGTACGTTACCGGATCGCTGAATGTGTTCAATCACCGGACGAATGTTGACCTCAACAACAGGCTGATATGCTTTGACATTAAGGAGCTTGGCAAGCAGCTCAAAAAGCTCGGAATGTTGGTAGTGCAGGATGCCGTATGGAACAGGGTCACGGTCAATCGTGCGGAACACAAAAGCACCCGTTACTACATTGACGAGTTCCATTTGCTACTCAAAGAGGAACAGACAGCGGCGTATTCCTGCGAAATATGGAAGCGTTTCAGAAAATGGGGCGGTATTCCTACGGGGCTTACGCAGAACGTCAAAGACCTGCTTGCAAGCCGTGAGATCGAGAATATCTTTGAAAACAGCGACTTCATCTATATGCTCAATCAGGCGGGTGGCGACAGGCAGATACTCGCAAAGCAGCTCAACATTTCGCCGCACCAGCTCTCTTATGTTACCAACAGCGGCGCGGGCGAAGGTCTGATATTCTTCGGAAATATTATAATCCCCTTTGTTGACAAGTTCCCGAAGGATACAGAACTTTACCGCATAATGTCAACTCGGTTAGAGGAAACAGAAAATCAGTAATCAACAGGAGGAAACAATTATGAAGAAGGCAGTAAGAATTATCGTTATCGCAGCAACAGCAGTAGGCGCAACTTTCGGCACTATCGCCATTATCCGCAAGGTTAAGGCGAACAGGGCGGCTATGCTCTAAACAAATGCCGTGTGCGGGCTTTCCGTACACGGCTGATTACATAATTCTGTTATGAAAGGAGGTGCGATATGGCAGGAAAAGCATTGAAAGCAAGCGGAAAGCGTGTTATGAAGTATTCCCGTGACGGTGCTGTTGAGCGTGACCTTGCAGAGAACTCCGAGACACGGATAAGTAGCAGGACGGAGGACGCTGTTTTACAGAAAGAGCGTACCGATGAGCGGCTCAATGCCCGTGAAAATGCTGCCGAACAGCCGGAACAGAAGCATAAGCACAGGCGGCATACTCCGACTGACGTGCAGGAACAGACGCAAATTGCCGAGAACGGGCAGCCTAACAGCGATTTGAAGTTTGAGGATAAGTCGTTCAAATTCGATGATACTGACATTACTGTTCCGACTGCGAATGAGCCTGCTCCGGTTGAATCTCCCGCTATTCCCGATAATGAAAACGGCAATACACTTGTTCCCGACAATGGCGAACAGCAGCCGGAAACGCCGAAAAGCACTATTCCGGTAAAGGTCGCTGCCGATCACAGCGATGATACGGACGAGATACCGCAGGACAGTTTCGTTATAGAAAACCTGTTTGCTGAATTCTACGGTAGTGATGAAGCTCCGGCAAGCGGTTCAAAGTCTGAAAGGTTCTCGTTCAGACAGGACGAACAAGCTACGTCCGATGCGGGAAAAAAGCGTAAAACAGGACGCTTGCAGGAAGATGAGCGCAGCGAAAGCAAGCTGAAAGCGGAAACGGTAAGCACTTCTCTGAAACAGGATACCGCCAAAAGCGGCTTAATGTTCAGCTCTGCCGCTGCTGTAACGCCTGCGGAAAACGTTGAAGGCGATACTTCCGAAACAGTTGACGGTGAAAGCAGCTCAAAGCTATCACACAAGCGCCGACAGCGCCGTGATGAGCCTGACAATGATGAAACGCTCTCCGAGGAAAGCGAGAAAGCCGATACTCTGAAATTCGAGCATACCGACAGGACGCTTGAAAAGCAGTCGCATTTTGCCGATAAGCTGTCAACGGGTTCATCGGCAGGCAAAAAGCTCTCCGAAAGCAAGCAGACGCGCGAGGAAATCTCCGAGGAAGAACAGGCTCGGCAAGATGTCCGCAAACGTCAACGTAAAGCGGCACAGGCTGAAAAAGCGAAAGCTCAAAAGGAAGAAAAAACGGAAAACGGCGGCTCTGCGGTTGACGATAAGGTTTCCGAGACTTTTGACCGGACGGAGCAGGTCTTACCGCTGACAGATATTCAGCCTTTGTCCGAGGAAGAACGGACACGGGCGGTCAGACGTGCGGCTCGGAAAGCTGCAAATGCCGAAAAGAAAGCTGAAAAAGCACAAGTGAAGCTCGAAAAAGCCGAAAGCAAGCTGCCTACCGAGCGTACTTTCCACGTTCGCCGTGAACCGAATAAATCCGGTAAGATCAAGAGCAAGGTTAAGCTCGAAAAGGACGTGAAGCCGCAGAATCGCCCTGACAGCTTTTTGCAGACCGGAGCGCAAGGCATAGCTACTACCGTGACGGGTGTGGTCAAGAGCCGTGTACACGGTAAGATCTCGGAGTACGAGCAGGATAACGCCGCTCTGAAAGCCGCTCACGAAACTGAAAAGGTCGGAGAGTCCGCTTTGAAGTTCACGAAAGATGCTATCAAACGTGAGAATGACCGTGAAAAGAAAGCTGTCTATCGTAAGACCGAACGGCTGCGCTTTGAACGGGATAGTGCGGTCAAGAAAGCCAATACCCGTAAATCTCAGCTCCAATTTGAAGAAGCCAAAGTCAAGAAGCAAAGGCGTGAAGCGGCTCGTAAGGCTCAACGGAAGAAACAGCGCAAGGAAGCTCAAAAGGCTGCAAAGAAAGCCGAAAATGCTGTGCAAAAGGCGGCACAGGCTACCGAGAAAGCTGTTGCCGGCATAGTCAAGGCTCTCTCCAATCCTGTTGTTATCATTATTCTGCTGATAGTGGCTGTGCTGTTGGTGTTCGTGATGTGCCTTGTTTCGATATTTGCCTCAATCGGCTCTGAAAGCGGTGCTGCTGTGATACTTTCCTCTTACACTTCCGAGGACGAGCAGATGAACCAAGCGAATGACTATATGACACAGCTTGAAACAGACCTTGCCGCAAGGATACAAGGAATCGAGGAACAATATCCCGATTACGACGAGTACCGTTACAGTCTCGGACAGATAGGACTGATATTGTCAATATTACTTTACACATTTTCTCAAAAATAGCGAGTTCAGATGAAAATCCCCATTCACATGTAGCGTAGCGGAATGGGAATGGGGATTTTCGCGCCGCGTTCATGCGGCACAAAGCTCCCGATAATAC
>JAGBLA010000144.1 GCA_017635675.1 Ruminiclostridium sp. | reverse complement strand
TGACATTGAGATAAAGCGAGGTCTGACTACTTCCTCAACGGCGATATTCGTGCCGTTCACCACGCAGGAGCTTTTTCAGGGCGGCGAGGCGCTGTACTACGGTCTGAACGCATTATCCAACAATATGATACTGTGTGACCGCAAGCAGCTCAAAAACCCGAACGGTCTGATACTCGGTACGCCGGGCAGCGGTAAGTCTTTCAGTGCAAAGCGTGAGATCGCTAACGCATTTCTCACCACAAGGGACGATATAATCATCTGTGACCCCGAAGCGGAGTATTTTCCACTTGTGGAGCGTCTTAACGGACAGGTAATCAAGATTTCCCCGACTTCCTCACAATTCATCAATCCCCTTGACATCAATCTGAACTACTCGGACGAGGACAATCCCCTTGCCCTCAAATCCGACTTCATTCTCTCGATGTGCGAGCTTATTGTCGGCGGTAAGAACGGTCTTGAACCTATCGAAAAGACGATAATTGACCGCTGCGTCCGTATGGTGTACCGTGACTATCTCAACAGTCCCGACACGGTGGAAATGCCGATATTGCAGGATTTGTATGAGCTTATTCTGAAACAGACGGAGCCGGAAGCGCAGAGAATAGCGACCGCACTCGAAATGTACGTCACCGGATCGCTGAACGTGTTTAATCACCGGACGAATGTTGACCTTAACAACAGGCTGATATGCTTTGACATCAAGGAGCTTGGCAAGCAGCTTAAAAAGCTCGGAATGTTGGTAGTGCAGGATGCCGTATGGAACAGGGTCACGGTCAATCGTGCGGAACACAAAAGCACCCGTTACTACATTGATGAGTTCCATTTGCTGCTCAAAGAGGAACAGACTGCGGCGTATTCCTGTGAGATATGGAAGCGTTTCCGTAAGTGGGGCGGTATTCCCACAGGGCTGACACAGAATGTCAAAGACCTGCTTGCAAGCCGTGAGATCGAGAATATCTTTGAAAACAGCGACTTCATTTATATGCTCAATCAGGCGGGCGGTGACAGGCAGATACTCGCAAAGCAGCTCAACATTTCACCGCACCAGCTCTCTTATGTCACTAACAGCGGCGCGGGCGAGGGTCTGATATTCTTCGGAAACATCATTATCCCCTTTGTTGACAAGTTCCCGAAGGACACAGAACTTTACCGCATAATGACGACTCGTTTAGAGGAAACAGAAAATCAGTAATTAACAGGAGGAAACAAGTATGAAGAAGGCAGTAAGAATAATCGTTATCGCAGCAACAGCAGTAGGCGCTACTTTCGGCACTATCGCTATTATCCGCAAGGTTAAGGCGAACAAGGCGGCTATGCTCTAAACAAATGCCGTGTGCGGATTTTCCGTACACGGCTGTTTTACATAGATAAATCAGAATTTATCGAGATGATCATACTTTGAGACAGGCGTCAAGAGCTTTTTCAAACCGCTGATAGAACTTCATTTTAGCTTCAATGCTGTAGCTCTTTTCACTGAAAATGTCGAAGGCATGCACGTCAGTATGATAAATGTCGACCTGAGCTTCCACGCCTGCATTTTTCAATTTCTTGACGTATTCTACTGTCTCACAGAAGAATGGCTCTCCATCCCCAACAAAGGTATAGCAAGATGGAAGGTTGCTGTAATCTGTTTGCCATGCTGGGGCTGCATAAGGCGATACACGCTTTTTCGCATCTCTCCTCAGATACAGTCTCCAACCGAGATGGTTTCTACGAGTATTCCAGACCTTGCCATGGTTATCTCTGGAGCTCTCTGTGTCGATGTTACTGATCATTGGGTACAGTGGCGTTTGAAATGCGACTTTGATCCCTCTGTCTCGTGCCATCATACACACAGCGATAGCAAGCCCTCCGCCTGCACTTTCTCCACCGACCATAAGCGTATCTGAATGTTTACTCATATATTCCAGCACCTGATAGCAATCATCTATTGCTGCCGGATACGGTTTTTGCCAGGCAAGACGATACCCCGGTGAATAGACGGTAACTCCAAACTTTTTCACGAGATCCTCCGCGCGGGTCATGTACACCATTTCTTTCATACCAAGAATATACCCGCCGCCATGAATCCACAGGACAGATACCGGGGTGGATGGACGATTCACAGGCCGAAGGATAAGTGTCGGAACTCGTCCGATTCTGGTCTTCTGAACAGAGACGTCCTCATCTGGCTTGAGCTTTATGTTCATCTCGCCATCTCCTCATTAGCTTTCATTGTAAATCCCGATTTACGCTTGCAAGCGTTTCTATAATTATAGCACCTATTGAGCCGTATGTCAATACATATTCCAAAGCGAAAGGAGGTGCGATATGGCAGGAAAAGCATTGAAAGCAAGCGGAAAGCGGGTTATGAAGTATTCCCGTGACGGAGCTGTTGAGCGTAACCTTGCCGAGAATTCGGAATCAAGGATAAGCAGCAGAACGGAGGACGCTGTTTTGCAGAAAGAACGCACCGATGAGCGGCTGAATGCCCGTGAGAGTATTGCAGGACAGCCGGAACAGGAGCATAAGCACAGGCGGCATACTCCGTCCGATGTGCAGGAACAGACGCGAAATGCCGAGAACGGACAGTCAAACAGCGATTTGAAGTTTGAGGATAAGACTTTCAAGTTCGATAATGCTGACATTCCCGCTCCGACTGCGAATAAGACTGTTCCCGTTGAAGCTCCTGCGGCTGCCGAAAATGAGAACGGTGATATTGCTGTTCCCGACAACGGCGAACAGCAGCCGGAAACGCTGCAAAGCACTATTCCCGCAAAGGTCGCCGCCGATCAACGCGATGATACGGACGAGATACCGCAGGACAGTTTCGTTATTGAAAACCTGTTTGCGGATTTTTACGGTAGTGATGAAGCTCCGGCAAGCGGATCAAAGTCTGAAAAGTTCTCTTTCAGACAGGAAGAACAGGCTGCACCCGATACCGGAAAGAAGCGAAAAACAGGACGCTTGCAGGAAGATAAGCTCGGCGAGAGTAAGCTGAAAGCGGAAACGGTAAGCACTTCTTTGAAACAGGATACCGCAAAGAGCGGCTTAATGTTCGGCTCTGCCGCTGCTGTAAAGCCTTTGGAGAGTATTGAGGGCGATACTTCCGCAACAGTTGAAGGTGAAAGCAGCTCAAAGCTATCACACAAGCGCAGACAGCGCCGTGATGAGCCTGACGATGATAAACCTCTCTCGGAGGAAAGCGAGAAAGCCGATACTCTGAAATTCGAGCATACCGACAGGACGCTTGAAAAGCAGTCACATTTTGCCGATAAGCTGTCAACGGGTTCATCGGCAGGCAAAAAGCTCTCCGAAAGCAAGCAGACGCGCGAAGAAGTATCCGAGGAAGAACAGGCTCGGCAAGATGTCCGTAAACGACAGCGTAAAGCGGCACAGGCTGAAAAAGCGAAAGCTCAAAAGGA
>JAGBLA010000143.1 GCA_017635675.1 Ruminiclostridium sp. | reverse complement strand
CTACACCGAAATGGCTGAGTTTTCGTTTCTCACAAAATATATCTTCGGAACGGGCATTGAAGAAATAAACATCAACTCCTGGGACGATATAGAGGTGCAGTATTCTTCCGGTGAGACTGTCAAGATCGACGAGAAATTTGAAAGTCCCGACCATGCAATAAACATCGTCCGCCGTATGCTCCATGTGTCGGGAATGGTGCTGGATAACACTTCTCCGGCTATTCTCGGACATCTTTCCAAGAACATACGAATCGCGGTATTAAAGACTCCGTTGGTCGATGAAGATGTAGGTGTTGCGGCATCTATCCGAATCGTCAATTCCCAGCACCTCACCAAAGAGGATTTCATCAAGCACGGCACGGCTACCGAAGAAATGATGGATTTTCTTTCGTTCGCGGTTCGCTATGGTGCGTCCACGACTGTCGCGGGTGCGACCTCGTCCGGCAAAACGACGCTCACAGGCTGGCTGCTTACAACTATACCCCACAATAAGCGTATATTCACTATTGAAGCTGGTTCCCGTGAGCTTGACCTTGTTGAGCGTGACGAGAACGGAAAGATAATAAACAAGGTCATTCACACTATCACAAGAGAAAGCGAAGATGAGAAAAAGTCGATAACGCAGGATAACTTGCTTGATATGTCTCTGCGTTTCCACCCCGATTACATTGTTGTCGGTGAGATGCGTTCCAGTGAAGCCGACTCCGCCCAGGAAGCGGCTCGAACAGGCCATACCGTTATCACCACAATACACTCGAACTCCTGCGAAGCTACATGGCGCAGAATGGTGACGCTATGCAAGCGTAAGTACCCGAATGTCGATGATACAGTCATACTTAATCTTGTTACAGAAGCCTTTCCGATCGTAGTTTACGCAAAGCAGCTTGAAAACAAGCAGCGCCGTATCATGGAGATCATGGAATGCGAGATAAAGCCGGACGGCGAGCGCGAATACCATACGCTGTACCGCTACAAGATCAGCGAGAACCGCGTTGAGGACGGAAAGTTCATCATCAAGGGTGAGCACATCAAGGTCGAGGATCCGTCGCCGTCCTTACAGCGCAGAATGCTGGAGAACGGTGCGTCCGTAGAGGAACTGAACAGATTTTTACGGAAAGGAGAGCATAAATGAACGCGGTATTGCCATTGTTGCTATAGCTATATTTCTTTCTTGTTCGTTTTGAATTTGAAGACTGATTTCCTCATTAACTTTACCACGAACTCCTTGGATGATCTCGGGAAAAAAGTTTTGAAATTCCTGTTTAAGTCGATTAGTAAAATCACTCATTAGTTTTCTCCTCAATTATTTTAATACAATTATACAATAATATATTTCAAAAATAGTATATCACAAACTTTAGTATCTTGCAAGAGTTTTTTGCAAAATAAATCCCCGACAAAAATCGGGGTTCACAGGTAGGTGAAACATTGTTTTTACTTGATTTCTCGGTCGATCAGCTGATGAATATGCTGCTCGACTGGATTTACCAACAGATCGTAAAGGTAATAGGTGATTTCTTCGGCACGATAAACCAGATGGGTGTCGATCTGTTCAGCCAACCGTGGATTCAACAGATCGTGGCGCTGTTCTCTAAGCTCGGCTGGGCGCTGTTCGCGGTCGGGTTCGTGGTGGCGATATTCGAGTTCGCTATCGAATATCAGAATGGGCGCGGCGACCCGAAAGCCCTCGCGCTGAACACGCTCAAGGGCTTCTTCGCGGTCAGCCTGTTCTCGGTGCTTCCCGTGAGGCTGTACGCTCTGTCGCTCACGATGCAGACCGGAATGAACTCGGATATTACCGGCTACATTCAGGTCGATGCGGTCAAAAGCTATGTGGATATCGCGCTCGATGTCATAAGCGTGAAGCTTTTCGGTCCGCTGCTCGCTATCATCATAATCGTCATGATGGCGTATGCGGTGGTCAAGGTGTTCCTCGCTTCGCTCAAACGCGGCGGCATACTGCTGATACAGATAGCGATAGGCAGCTTGTATATGTTCAGCGTTCCGAGGGGTTACACCGACGGTCTCGTAATGTGGATAAAACAGGTCATTGCGCTGTGCCTCACATCATTCCTGCAGTCAACGATGCTCATAGCCGGTCTGATACTGTTCAAGGACACTTGGCTGCTCGGACTCGGTGTAATGCTCGCAGCCGGAGAGATACCGAGGATAGCGGGCAACTTCGGACTTGAAACGGCGGCAAGACCCAACGTGAACATGGTGATAAACACGGCACAGTCGGCAGTGCATCTTGTAAAAATGGTCGCTAAGTAAGGAGGAACAGCTTGACAAATTACATTTACCCCGACAATCTGAAAAGCGCACCTATGCTGTTCCTCTGGCGGCTCAAAGACCTCGCCAAGATCGGTATAGGTGCGATAATAGCGGTGGTGGCGCTCGCGGAAACGGGCTTCACGATACCGCTTGTAATAACTTTAGCATACGCATTCCTTGCCATACGGTTCGATGATACATCGATCCTTGATTTCCTGCGCTACGCGATAAACTACTTCTTTATCGAGCAGCAGGAATACCGTTGGCAGATGAAAGGTGGAGAATAATTGCAGACAAAAAAACAACAGCAGCTCGCCGAGCGCAAAAAGCTGGCAACTCGCCAGATCATCGGCATTGAGGGCATAACCGAATATTCGTTAAAGACAGGCTCGAACACCGAGCTTGTCTTTTTTTCAATCAAGCCGAGCAATATCTCGGTGCTGTCCGAAGAAGCCCTCGGAGCAAAGATATATGCGCTGATGTCGGTTCTCAAGGGCGTGACTGAGGTCGAGCTTGTGTGCATGAACAGCCGCGAGAGCTTCGAGAGCAACAAGGCGTTCATCAAAAAGCGTATAGCAGCCGAGGAAAATCCCGCTGTTCGGGAACTTCTTGAAAAGGACGCTGTACACCTCGATCATATTCAGGCGCAGACAGCGACAGCCCGCGAATTCCTGCTTCTCGTCAGGACACGGAATATGAAAGAAAAGGAGCTGTTCGCGCATCTCAACCGTGTGGAAAAGATCGTTCTCGAAACGGCTTCACGGTATCGAGATTCGATAATAACGGCATAAAGACACTCCTTGCGGTGTATTTCGAGCAGAACACCACAAATGAAAAGTTTGAGGACATTGACGGAGAAAGGTGGCTCATAAATGAGTGATAAGATAAAGCTGAATGTCACAATGAAATACAAGGCTGATTCGTATAAACAGGCGAACAACCTTTG
>JAGBLA010000142.1 GCA_017635675.1 Ruminiclostridium sp. | reverse complement strand
TCCGGTATCCGTGGAATACTCCAGCTTTTTCAGATAAGCTTCGAGCATTTTCGCTCTCCCGTATCTGCTGTCAGAACTGTTTTTTATATCATTGATGACTGCTTTTGCCCGCTCCGACAAGCCGCGCGGGATACAGTATTTTTCGTATATGCAGGAGATGTATTCCTGATGATCCCCGAAAGAATATCCGTCATTACCGGAAATGTTCTCCGCCTTCGCTGTCTGCTCCCACTCGGCTTCAGTGATCGGCTCGGCGTTTTCCAGCAGCTCCGGCAGTTCGGGAGAACTGTAATTTAGCACATAGCAGGATATCAGATAGCTGTCGTTATAGCCGAGCCTCTGCTCCGTGATGATGCTGCCGTTTCTTTCGCTTATCCCCGGAAGCTTCTCTTTTGTTTTTGCAAGCCGTATCTTTTCGGGGGAGAAAATGTACTTAGTATTGTACATAAAGGACTCAAAGTACATATTGGTATTCTGGAGCAGGTCGGATTGTGCGGCACCCGCGTATTTTCTGACAGCGCAGGCAGTCTCCGCCGTGTCTGTCATTCTGTAATTGCTTACCGTATCGGTGTCGAATACCCATTCCCGACCTGTGAAATCGCCGCTGATGCAGCCTGTGAGCCGGACTTCTTTTACTGCCGGATCTCCTACCTCGATACGCAGTACTTCCTCGTCATTGCCTTGCAGACCCGCAAGAAATGTGCCGCTGTCGGAAAAGCCGATACTGCCGTAATCGTCTGAGGGGTGGGTGAGATAGCCGTATATCCTGCCGCAAAGCGAGGAAACACCGCTGTATATGTCTTTGGCAAACTGCCAGTCGTAAGGCTCGGCAGGGGCAGGAACAAGATACGTTATAAGGCATACAGCGATCAGCATCGGGGATATGCCTGTTATGTGTGCTTTTATGTCAGGGCTTCCGGTTTTTACCCAGCCGCGCTGTATCTCCTCGGCAATACGGACGAGGACGATGAAGCATATCAGAGCGAATGCTTCCTTGCTTATCTCCCACGAAAGCACTGTACCCGCGGCGGTGTAGATCAGAAGCGATACCGCGGCGGTTCGCCTTATCCATATATTCCGCGTTGCAAGGATACCGACAGCAAGCGCCGCAGCAGAGAGGAATATGATGTGCAGCACCCAGAGGTATTCCTTCAGGAAAAGCTGCCGGTTCTCTTCTCCCGCGGCTATCGTCAGCACGATGATGAATACCGCTGCGATACAGATACCGCGGAACCTGTTTTTACGTTTCATGCCGCGCAGGGATATTATCAGAAGTGAAACAACAAGGCAGATGATAAAACCTGCGGCGCTGTTCTCTGGCATACCGGTATAAGAGCCGAAAATAATGACCGCGAGCAATGAAAACGGCAGGATATTAATTATATCATACAGTATGCTCATTCACCCGCCTCCTTCGCAAGTTCCTCGTAAGGCGAGATCATAACAAGTCCGCAGCTCTTGTGGTCGGACAGATCGGGACAGTCATTTTCGTTGTCGCCGATAAAGC
>JAGBLA010000141.1 GCA_017635675.1 Ruminiclostridium sp. | reverse complement strand
GTATCAAACACATTTGTGGTTGGTGCTGACTACCCGATAGCCGGTATCAACCCTCTACTTATAATATACTTTATTTTCAACCCGTTTTCCATGACCTTTTTTTGACCAATTTTTTGACCAAAAAGGCGTTCGGAGATATACCATTATAAATGTATCTCATATAATCCTTGGGTATGATATAAAATCCAGTTTGCACTTTTCGTGATCTTATGCTATAATAGTGTTCGAGGTGATATCATTGCCGCACATTCTTATCATTGACGACGACATTCACATAAACGCGCTGCTGGAGGAAGCTCTGACAGCGGAAGGCTATACCGTATCAAAGGCGTTTTCGGGAACGGAAGCGCTTCTTGTGCTGTCAAAGTGCAAGCCTGACTTGATACTGCTCGACCTTATGCTGCCGGGGTTGTCGGGTGAGGAGCTGCTGCCGAAGCTGGGGGATATTCCCGTTATTGTAGTAAGCGCAAAGGCTGATACTGCCGACAAGGTTGACCTACTGATTGGCGGTGCAGCCGACTATATCACGAAACCTTTCGATATCCGGGAGCTTCTCGCGCGGATAACGGTGCAGCTCCGTAAATCGGCTGGCAATTACGAACCGTCGGTACTGACATTCCACGATCTGTCGCTGAATTGTGATACGCTGACTGCAACGGTCTCGAACACGGAGATACATCTGACCCGCACGGAATGCGCGATATTAAAGCTGCTCATGCAGAACCCGAATGTTCCTGTCGGACGTTCCGCAATACTTGACAGGATAAGCGAAGACACACCGGACTGTACCGAGCGCTCACTGAAACAGCATATCGGCAATATTCGTAAAAAGCTGCAAGTAGTGAATGGCACAGACTACATTGAGGCGGTGTACGGTATCGGCTACAAGATGAAATATTGACTTTATCTTGACTTTTTCTTATCCGGTTTCTTGACTTTTGTGTGTTATAATGCTTTGTGAAAGGAGTTGGAAGTAATGGAATATGTTCTGAAAACCAACAATTTAAGCAAGCATTACCGGAATTTCAAGGCGCTGGACAAACTGACAATGAGCGTTCCTAAGGGTTCGATATACGGCTTTGTGGGGCGCAACGGCGCGGGCAAAACAACGCTTATCCGCCTTATCTGCGGTTTGCAGTTCCCGACGAGCGGAAGTTTCGAGATATACGGAGCACCTAATACAAGCGGAGATATACTCAAATCCCGTCGCAGAATGGGAGCTGTTGTCGAGACCCCGTCGATCTATCTTGACATGACCGCCGAGGATAACCTGAAGCAGCAGTACCGCATACTCGGACTGCCGGATTTCAGCGGGATATCCGATATTTTAGAGCTTGTGGGACTGCATAACACCGGCAAGAAGAAAGCGAAGAACTTCTCCCTCGGTATGCGGCAGCGCCTCGGTATCGCGGTGGCTTTATGCGGAAGTCCGGATTTTCTTGTTCTGGATGAGCCGATAAACGGTCTCGATCCGCAGGGTATAATCGAAATACGCGAACTTATCCTGAAACTCAACCGTGAAGAACAGATAACCGTACTCATATCAAGCCATATTTTAGATGAACTTTCCCGTCTTGCTACGCACTACGGCTTTATCGACAGCGGGAGAATAGTCAAGGAAATGAGCGCCGAGGAGCTTGAACAGGCATGCCGCAAGTGCGTGCGC
>JAGBLA010000014.1 GCA_017635675.1 Ruminiclostridium sp. | reverse complement strand
TTTCATAAAACGCAATATATCATAAAATGCAATATCCCCGTATCCGTTTGGTGATACGGGGATATGCCGTTATTCTGTTTCATTCCGCACTATCTGCGCGCCGTACTCCGCATTGTACAGATACACGACCGAGGGCTTGTGGAACACCTGCCATTCTATCGGGTAGCTGACAGCATTTTCCGGGCAACAGTAGAGATTGCTGCCGAACCATGTGAACGATACCTTTTCGCCGCTTTTATACAGTTCGGTCAGACCGTCAACCGCGTTATCGTAACCGCCTGTGTCGAAGCCCGATGCGTTTTCGGTGCTGTCGCTGTAAAAGCACCATATCTTCCCTACTATCTCGTCTCCGTCGAATACAAACACGACATACTGCTGTTCCGAGATCTTTACCGGGTCGCTTACCGCAAGTCTGTCAAGGGATATGCTGTTTTCAAACGATTGTGCGGACTCGTATGCTTCTTTTATCAGCAGTTTCTTCTGCTCCTCGCCGAGTTTTATATCTTCCGCAGCGCCGTCCGGAAGCGGCAGATACGGTCTTACGCGGTATGCAAACGTCGCTTCGTAATTCGGCACTGCACCTTCGTCTCCCGGAATCAACTCGATCTTGCGGTTGCTTTCCGTCACTGCGTAATAACCGCCGCCGGACTTCACGAACATCAGCTTTGCGCCGTCGAGATACAACCGGTCAAGTTCATCGGCTATATCGGTCTTCTGCTCTGCCTTATACTGCCCCTCAAAATCCTTCCTGATAATGTATGTCACAAGTATTCTCGCTTTATACGCACCCGAGACCCAGAACGCGATATACTCATCAGACCCGACTATCGGCAGCGGGTTTGTGTGATAATACGTTGTTCCGGGGTTGCCGTCCATTTCCGAATTTCTGTCAGCTTCATACATAGCTTCAAAAAGGTCATGGCGCAGATCATCATTGACTTCGCTGTAATACCTGTCCGGCATAAGCTCACATCTTTTCTGTGTATCAACATAGTAAACTCCGTAAACATCGTCCCATACAATGCTGTCATAAGGGACATTCAGCTTACCGCGCATATACTTGTCGATGTACATGATCTGATTTTCATTCAAAGGCATAGTAACGTATTTATTCCGCATTGCAAGGGCTTCACCCTTGTCCGCATTCTTATAGTCTGCGCTGTACACCCTTGTCAGGTCGAGATCCGATCCGGAACGCGGTTCTTCGCCCGGCTGCTTCATAAAACCGAATGTAAATACAAAGTTTTCATCGGTAATATTTTCAAGCTCGCTTGTATAGCCTATCGCGTCATACTCCTCTTTCCATTCATCTATGAATATGGAGCTGCAAGTGCCGTCATCGTTGAATGTCACACAATCGAAAGGTGCGGTATGGTCGATACGGTACAGCGTTTCTTCAAGCTCGAACCAGCTTCCGGCAGGTCTGTCGTAGGTGAAGGTGTCGGCTATTTCCTCTGTAATTTCAGACACCTCAGCAGTAGTGGTGACCGCTTCTGCTGTTGTACCGTCTGGCATTGTTACCGAAGAAGTCGTTGTTTCCGGCGCATTGTTTTCAGATGATATATACCTATACAGCTTATTTCTGAATTTCTCCCATGCTTCATCACGCAAGCCAAGTTTTGAGGCATAGAGCGGTATCATCTCCTCCACTGACTTAGCCGGAACATCCATAGCCTTATAGTCACCTATCGTGTGGTAATATAGCCACATAGGCGAGAATACTCTATATCCGTTGCCGTTAAAATCACCAACGACTGCATAAGGCGAGCGATAGTGTTCAATGAGAGCCGAAACTGCCGATCCGTCACTGAGAACCATAGCATTATAAATGACCTGTATATCCTCGTCAGAAAACACCTGACTGCTTCTCAGGAACTCCTTTGTATCACTCCAGTCCAGTTCAAGCCTGCGTATACAGCTCAGTATATTCCAGTTGTCGGTTATCGTGTATGGAGTCTCAACTGACGGATCCTGCATCAATTCATAGTATTTCTCCCGCTTTTCCTGTGGAATCATCGGCTCGAATGTGTAAAAACGGCTTTCCCACTGCGCCGTAAAATCAATATGTCTTACATATTCATCGTCGTAAGGCTCCGGCATCGCCGTATCTGTTATCTCCCCATACAGGTCGGAAGTATCATCGAGCCGGACTTCAACTATCCAGTTATCAGCTT
>JAGBLA010000140.1 GCA_017635675.1 Ruminiclostridium sp. | reverse complement strand
GGAACCGTCGGGAACCTGTGCTCCGCATTTAGTACAAAAAGCCATGATAATTTCTCCTTTTCAGTGGAAATATGTGTAGTTGATAACTATTTTATATTATAACATCTGCCGCAGGATTTGTCAACACATTCTCAGCATTTCATCTTACAAAGACAGCGGCTTTCGCCGCTGTCTTGATATCGTGCTGTTTTGTATTATCACTCAACGACCTGTGTCCAGCCGAACTCGTCCGGGATACGGCCCCACTGAATGCCTGTGAGGGTATCGTAGAGCATCTGGGAGATAGGTCCGATCTTGCCGCCGTTGATAGGCATTACAAGGTCGCCGTATTTAAGCTCGCCAATAGGCGAGATAACGGCAGCCGTACCTGTACCGAAAGCTTCTTTGAGCTGACCCTTCTTGAAGTTTTCAACTATCTCATCGATAGAAAGGAGTCTCTCGGATACCTTGTAGCCCTTAGCCTTGAGGAGCTCAATTATGGACATTCTCGTGATACCGCCGAGGATAGAGCCGCGAAGCTCGGGAGTTACGACCTCGTCGCCGAGAACGAACATAACGTTCATCGAGCCGACTTCCTCAACGTACTTTCTCTCAACGCCGTCCAGCCAGAGTGTCTGCTCGTAGCCCTGCTCGGCTGCTTCTTCCTGACCCTTGAGGGAGATAGCGTAGTTTGCGCCAGCCTTTGTGAAACCTGTACCGCCGATGACCGCACGGACGTACTTCTGCTCAACATAGATCTTCACGGGCTCCAGGCCTCTCTCGTAGTATGCTCCCACAGGCGAGAGGATAACGCAGAAGATAAGGTGCTTTGCGGGGTGAACGCCCACGTGCTTATCTACCGCGAATACGAACGGACGGATATAAAGCGAAGTGTCCTTTTCTGTGGGGATCCAGTCCTGGTCTATCTTTACGAGCTGCTTGATAGCCTTGATGACGAAATCGCCGTCGAACTTCGGTATGCAAAGACGCTCGCAGGAAACATTCATTCTTGCCATGTTCTTTTCGGGGCGGAAAAGCTGTATCTTGCCGTCAACGGTGCGGTAAGCCTTCATGCCCTCGAAGCACTCCTGCGCATAGTGGAGCACCATGGAAGCGGGGTCGAGCTCGAAGGGAGCATAGGGAACTATTCTCGCGTCGTGCCAGCCTTCGCCGTCGTCATAGTTCATTACGAACATATGGTCGGTGTAGTAGTTGCCGAAGCCGAGCTTTGTCTGGTCGGGCTTGGGCTTGGGATTTGTGGTTTTTGTTACTTTGATCTCCATGATATTTGCCTTCCTTTTTGTATTATTAATCGTTTTTCTTATTATTCTCTCTTGCTTCTTTTATCAGACGAATGACCTCCTCGACCTCACCCTTTTCGAGAAGTGTGAGCATCATCGCAAGCAGCAGGTCAAATTCCTCTGATGTCATATATTATCCCCCTTTCAGTCCGTTTCCGTAATACTTGTTAATATTATATCACCTTTTTTGCAATTTGTAAAGAGTTAAATTGCAAAAGAACAGGGGTAAATACTATTTATTTCACAATTACGGTCATCTTCACCTTGCTGTCGCCGTAAGCGGCGGTTATGACCGCTGTGCCTTTCTTCTTCGCAGTGACCTTGCCCTTGGAGCTTACTGCTGCCACGGTGCTTTTGGAGCTTGACCACTTGACCGTGCCCGCCGTGCTGTCGGTGAGAAGCGCGCCGAGCTGCAGGGTGCTTCCCTTGGTGAGCGTGACGGAAAGCCGCTCTATCGACGCCTGCTTTGTGCCGAAGGACGCCGAGACCGTGAGCTTTCCGCCTTTGCGCTTGTCCGCGCTGCTCTCGCTTTCATTCGACAAGGTGAGCAGGTTGTAGCCTTTCTTCACATTGTACTTCACCGTGCAGACGCACCCGCCGCTTTTGTCGGCATTCATGGTGAAACCCGTGACATCACCCGCTTCACCGCCGATGTCCATTACTGCCGCGGTACCCTTTGACGCTGTGACGGAGGAGGGTCTGAGATACTCCACGTTGTAGTTGTCGTCGCCCCATGTCATCACCCCGATGAAGTACGCAGACGTATAGGTGAATTTCAGCGTCAGCGCCCCGTTCTTGTCAGCCGTGTAAAGCAGCCGCACCTTGCCGTTGTCCGGGAAAGTGTATGTGCTTTCCGAGCCGGAATATATCTCGTAATAATCGACAGCCGCTCCGCTCACCGCCATGCCCGCGGCAGCCATGACGCAAGCCGTAAACAGCGCCGCTATCCTCCTGAAAATCTTCATGCTCATACCTCCTTGAAATACGCTATATAGCTCTGGAAATCTCCCCACATATTCGGAATGTGGAAACCGTTATTCATAAGGAACGCGCCGCTGAATACCATGCCGCTCTCCTCGTGGCGGTAGTTCTTCGACTTGTCGAGCCCGCGGAGCTTTATGCGCTGCTCGAAGACGCTGGGTTCCTTTAAGACCTGCACATATTCGAGAAGCGTCTCGCTCCTGTCCTTCGACACGAACTGCCACGCGTCGAAGCGGTCGTTCGCGAACGGGTCGCCGAGGCGGTAATAGTCTCCCGTGCGCACGAGAGGATTGTACTTCTCAAACTCGGCTATCTGTTCCTTTATCGCCGCCTTGTCGTCATCGCTTATGCGGGTGACATCGAGCTCGTAGCCGAAGGTGCCTACCATCGCGACGTGTCCGCGGGTCCTGAACGGCGTGATCCTGCCGACGCAGTGGTTGGGACTGTCCGAAACGTGTGCTCCGAAGCAGGAGCAGGGATAGCACAGCGATGTGCCGTACTGTATCTTGAGCCGCTCGATAGCATCGGTGTCGTCGCTCGTCCAGATCTGGGGGGAGTAGTACAGCATACCCGCGTCAAACCGCGAGCCGCCGCCCGCGCAGTTCTCCAGCAGCAGGTCGGGGAAGTCGGTGAGGAGCCGCTCCTGGAGCTCGTAAACTCCGAGCACATAGCGGTGCCATATCTCGCGCTGGCGCTCGGGGGGCAGTATCTCGTTGCCCACCTCGCAGAGCTGGCGGTTCATGTCCCACTTGACATACTCGATATTTGCTGAAGACAGTATGTCGTGGAGCCGCCCGTAGATATAGTCCCGTATCTCCTTGCGCGAGAAGTCGAGGACGAGCTGCGAGCGCGCCGTGGTGCGGGGTCTGCCCTCGATGTGCAGGCACCAGTCGGGGTGAGCGCGGTACAGGTCGCTGTCGGGGCTTATCATCTCGGGCTCGAACCAAATACCGAATTTCAGTCCTATCTTATTGACCTCGTCAACAAGGTGTTTGAGCCCGCCTTTGAGCTTCTCTTCGTTCACGAACCAGTCGCCGAGCGAGGAGCGGTCATCGTTCCTGTGACCGAACCAGCCGTCGTCCATGACGAGCATCTCTATGCCCGCCTTCTTCGCCTCCCGCGCGATGTCCAGCAGCTTTTCCGTGTCGAAGTTGAAATATGTAGCCTCCCAGTTGTTGATAAGTATGGGGCGGCGTATATCCTTCCACTTGCCGCGGATAAGGTTGCGGCGCATAACGTCGTGCAGATTGCGGGACATCTTTCCGAGCCCCTCGGAGGAATATGTCATGATGATCTCGGGAGCCTGGAAGCTCTCTCCCGGCTCTAAATGCCACAGGAAGTCGTAGGGGTTCTCGCCGATAACGACGCGGGTCTTTTCGTACTGGTTCACCTCCGCCTCCGCGAGGAACGAGCCCGACCACACGGGCGCAAAGCCGTAGCACTCGCCGTAGTCCTCGGTGGCGGTATGGTCGCACAGCGCCATGAAGTTATTGTGAGCATGGCTCGTGGAGCCGCGGCAGGAGTCTATGGACTGCTTGCCGAAGCGCAGCGGGAAACGCTGGACATGGCGCTCTCTCGCCCATGTGCCGTACAGGGTTATCATGTCGTAGTCCATGCGGTCAAGGTCAACACAGCAGGAAAGCAGCCGCATAAGCTCAAGCGGGTCGCTGCCCTTGTTGGTGACTTTCACAGAGCGGGTGATGACATCAAGCTGCTCGAAAACGCTGTACTGCAGTATTATTTCCAGTCCTGTGTGTGGGTCTTCGCAGATAAGGTCGAGGGAGGTCACTTCGCTGTCGTCGTTTGCGAATGTGGCAGGAAGCCCTTCGAGCTTCTTCTTGCCCTTGTATATCTTATAATCCTTGTAGTATATCTCGCAGGCGGTCATGCCGAGCTTGTCACGCACCTGCATACACGGCTCACGGAAATCCGCGACTCCGCTCGTTGAGAACTCAATGGGCGCGCAGTCGAAGGAATGGGGTCCCATTGCGTCGTGGGTGGCAGGCACGAACGGCGCTCCGTCGGGTATGCGCAGGTTGTAGGTAAGGTCGGTCTCGGGAACATACGCCCCGTAGTATAAATGCAGCAGGTTTCTGCTCTGTGTAACATGGAACGCGTAGCTTGAACAGGGGGTGTCGAGCTTGAACACGCGCGCTTTTTCGTTATAGGTTATCGGCATATAATAGTCCTTTCTCCGCGCTCTTGCGGCGCGGTCTGTCGCCTTTGTCACAGGATATATTATACAGCGTTTTGCGGGGCTTGTCAATATTTCGCGGCGGTCATGATATCCACAAATTTCTTGACCGAACCGCTTGAAATATCCGTAAAGCTATGATATAATAATAAAGATAGTGTATCGCTCGCGGTCACGCGGGACGGATACCGTAACTACCGCTCTTGAAAAGGAGAAATGACAGATTGAAAACAGCCATCACAGACCGCACTCTCGGATATATGAAATACGACGCGGAGCATACGAGCTCCGAAGCGCTGAAGTCATACACAAACGCGGTGTTCGGCTGCGGCGCGGATTACATGGAGATAACCTCCGTGACCGCGGCAAAGCTCGACCCTGCGGATTTTGAGGAAAAGTACATACTCCGCGTGACGAGCGCCTACGACTGCGGTTTCTGCGAGGCGTCAAAATTCGCTTACGCGGTCATCTCTCCCGCACAGACAGGGCTCCTCGACAAGCTTCCCGCCGACCAGCAGGTGATATTGGAGATGCCCGCCGACGAATACAGCGCACAGGCTATACTGCTGTACCTGCACAGGTTCTCGCTGGTGCGGCGCATTGCCGCGATACGGCTCACGGGGCTTTTCGGCGACAGCATAGCGGGGCTTGTGAAATGGTGCAGGAACAACATCTTCCTGCCTGTGGATATCTGCCCGCTCAACACGATGATGACAGGCGTGACGGACGCCGCGGCTGCCGAGGAGGCAGGGGCAAGAATGCTTACCCTGTCTTTCGGCAGAGGCTACTACTTCACCGCCCTCGAACAGTTCATCATCAACCGCTGTGTGCTGAGCCGCAGCGTACTGCCGAAGGAGGTCATAAAGTCGCTGTGCATTGCGAGCTTCATGTTCTCGGATATTTTCGGCGCTATCCCCACGGGGCTCGCGAGAATGCTGGAGGACGAACCCGACGGGACGGCGGTGTATGACACCGACACGGCCGTGCTGTACCGCCCGTACCGCGTGAGGAACGACAGACGCCGCGCTCTCCCGAAGGAAAGCATGATAGACCGCAGAATAAAGAGCATCGGACTTGAACACGAGATAGAGAATACCGTTATAGATATGCTGAAAAAGGTGAATTTCAGCTTTTACAAGGAAATAACCAAGAGAAATCTGATAGACTGAACATTCGGGAAACGGAGAGAACCATGGACAACGGCATAGTTGCGTACAAATGCCCTGCGTGCGGGGCAAGCCTGCCATATTCCGCCGAAACGGCGGATTTCCACTGTGAATACTGCGGTTCGCACTTCACGAAGGAACAGCTCGATGTGCCAATTCAGGGCAACACCTATTCCGCGTTCGAGGAACAGCCCGACATTGACGAAAAGCAGAAGATATTCGGTGACGCAAACCGCCTGTACGTCTGCCCCGGGTGCGGCGCGGCGGTCATCACCGAGACCGAGCTTTCCGCCTCCGCGGAGTGCTATTACTGCCACAGCCCCGTGGTGCTCTCGGGAAGGCTCTCGGGGGAATACCGCCCCGACCTTATAATACCGTTCAAAAAGTCCCTCGACGACGCAAAGTCGCAGTTCGCCGAATGGATAAAAAGAAAGAAATTCTTCCTCGCCAAGGGTTTCGGCAGCCCCGAGACCCTCGACAAGATACAGGGCGTGTATATACCGTTCTGGCTGGCGGACTGCTGCGTAGAGGGGAAGATAAGCGCAAGCTGCACAAAACGGGTATCCTCCGTCCGCAGGGGCGACTACATCTATGTCACCGAGTCAAAGTACATCGTTGACCGCGACGGGAGCTTAGTGTTCCGCCGCATACCCGCCGACGCGTCCTCCCGCGCGGACGACGCGCTCATGGACAGCATCGAGCCGTTCGATTACAACAGCCTTGAGCAGTTCGACCTGTCATACCTCTCGGGTCACAACGCCCTGCGATACGACGTGCCTAAGGAGCAGATATTCAGCCGCGTCAGCACACGTGCCACAGACACCGCCGAGGAGATATTCCGCGGCAGCATAAAGGGCTACGACAGCGTGACCGTCACAGGCAAGGATATAAAGATAACGAACATAAACTACAAGCAGGCAATGCTTCCCATGTGGTTCCTCACGTTCAAGTACAAGGAGAAGATGTTCTTCTTCGCAATGAACGGACAGACGGGAAAATTCGGCGGCACTCTGCCGGTAAACAAGGCGAAACTGGCGCTGTTCTCCTTCGGGATACCCATAGGCGTAATGCTTCTCTTCCACTTTCTGGCAATGCTGATCGGGGTGTGAGCTATGAAGAAATGTGTGATATCCATTTTTACCGCGCTGGCAGTATGCTTCACGGTGCTCTGCGTGTTCGCGTCCGCACAGGACGAGCCGAAGGTCTTCATCATCGACGAGGCTTCGGTAATAAACTCCGCCAGGATACCCGAGATAGAATCCGAAGCAAGGCGCGTGGCGGAAAAGACGGGCTTTAACATCGTCATAGCCTCCACCGACGACATCGGCACGCCCAAGACCGACAAAAGAACGGTCGATTACGCCGACGATAAGTACGAGGAGCTTTGCGGCATCAACACCGACGGCATACTTTTCCTTATCAACTGCGATACCAAGTACGACTATATCTCCACAAGCGGCGCGTGCATAAACTATTTCAGCGATTACCGCATTGAGCGGGTGCTTGACGCGATATGGGACGATATGGTGGGCGGAGATTTCGCCGCCGCCTCGCTGAAATTCATCGGACAGGTTGAGAAATACTACGACGTCGGCAAAGCCAACGACCAGGACACCACAGTCTCAACAGAAGAGATGACATTCATGGGATTCCTGATGACCGCAGGCGTGCCGATATTCGCGGGAGGTTTCATAGGGCTGCTGATATTCATTTTTCAGAGCAGGAACTACAAGCTCGAAAAGCCAGGCACGCGCAATTATATACTCGACAATTCGCTGGCGTATGACAGGTTCAGCGACACCTTTGCCGGAAATACCACCCGCAAGGTATATTCCCCGCGAAGCTCATCATCGGGCGGCGGTGGGGGCGGCTCGCGCAGCCGCAGCCACAGCTCCACTCACCATTCGCGCAGCGGCGGCACCCACGGCGGAGGCGGGAGACACAGATAACATGAAACGAAATGCATTGACATTAACGGGACTTGCCGTTATTCCCGCGGCGGCTTTCCTTAGCGGCTGCGGCGGCAGTCCCGCCGTGGAAGCGGAAATACCCGTGATAGAAGCCGACGCGGGCAGGAGCTTCACGACTGCCGCCGCCGAGCGGCTCGACGTGGAACTGTTCACGACCGTCGGCGGGAACGTGGACTATGTATATGCCGACACCCTCACGGTGCCGTGTGACACGAACGTAGAGGAATACAGCGTCCGCAAGGGCGACAGGCTCAGTGAGGGCGATGTTATCGCAGTATTCGACTCTTCCATGTACGATTACGAGCTGCGCAACTGCCGTATAGCGGCCGACGACGCTTACGCCCGCTGGCAGAGCTCGGGCAGCGAGCTTGACAGGCTCGGATACGAGCAGAAAAGCAAGGAGCTCGAACTCGTGCAGTACAGGATAGACCTCTGCACCGTGAAAGCCCCTTATGACTGTATCGTGTGGAAAACCGAGGCACTCACGCCCGGCAGCGCTGTCGCCGCGGGGACTGCGGTGTGCAGCGTGGCAAAGCCCGACGAGGTGTATATCACCGTAAACGACAAAAAGGAGCTTTTCGCTCTCGGCAGGGAAGTGACGCTGAAATTCGGCACAAACAGCACTTTCAACGGCACGGTGGCAGCCGAGCCCGACTCGGGGAGCAGCCGCTCACCCGTGCTGATAAAGCTCGGTGACGGCGAGCTTGAACGCGCAAACGCCGAAGCGGGCAATATCGCCTCGGCAGGCTGGGCGAGCGTTT
Organism: Ruminiclostridium sp.; assembly: GCA_017635675.1. GTDB lineage: Bacteria > Bacillota > Clostridia > Oscillospirales > Ruminococcaceae > Ruminiclostridium_E. The sequence continues at coordinate 36,758 of JAGBLA010000140.1, read as the reverse complement.
CCGTCCTCGAATACAGCGAAAAGGGCGCTCTTTGCGTGCCTGCCAAGGCTGTGACGACCTACTCGGGCAGCACCTACTGCTATATCATGGACAGCGGCGAGCGCGTGCGCGTCCCCGTGGAAGCGGGCAGGACGGTGAACGATATGACGGTCATAATCTCGGGTCTCTCCGAGGGAGATGTGGTGTCGTACTGACGGACTATTGGACAGGGCGGTAAAACGCCCTGTTTCGGAAGTTTTCTTTTTTGCGCCGCGTCCTTGCGGCGCTTGGGAAAACTTCCTTACGACATCCGTGTCTTCCCGGAGTTTCATAACAGAAAAAAATTCAAAAAAGCCCTTGACAGAAGGGGAAAAATGTGATAGAATAAATTTACCTCAAAAAGGGGCTTATTTTTTTGTGCGGATTTTCGGAAGCAGCCCGCACTTCGCCCCGAGATGCTCAAAGGGAGCGCCGCGCGGTAAAACGCCGCTTTGAGGGAGGCTTATCCGTTCACAGGAACGGCAATAAAATAGGAGGTGCCGAAATGAGAGTTAAGATCACACTCGCATGCACAGAGTGCAAGCAGCGTAATTACAACACCAAGAAAAACAAGAAGAACGACCCCGACAGGATCGAAATGAACAAGTACTGCAGATTCTGCCGCAAGCACACTCTCCATAAGGAAACAAAGTAAGGAGGATCGCAATGGCGAAAGAAAAAGAGACGCCGAATGTCAAAGCTGTTGCCGCAGCCGCGGCTCCGAAGCAGAAGCGTTCGATCGTCAAGTATTTCAAAGACGCAAGATCCGAATTCAAAAAGGTAGTGTGGCCGTCAAGGAAACAGGTATTCAACAACACCGTCGTTGTTATCGTGTCCCTGGTGGTATCGGGCATTGCAATATGGGCGCTTGATACGGGCTTCGGCTCGCTTCTTATGCTCATGCTTGGAAGAAAAGGCTGAAATTAAACGGTATAGGAGATCAGTCAATGTCAGAAGCTAAATGGTATATCGTGCATACCTACTCGGGTTATGAGAACAAGGTTGCAAATGACATCAGAACAATAGCCGAAAACAGAAACCTTCAGTCGCTCATCGAGGACGTTATGGTGCCTATGGGTCCCGCGACCGACGACGACGGCAAGCCCATTCTCGACAGAGAAGGCAATCAGAAGGAAGAAAAAATGTTCCCGTGCTATGTTTATGTCAAGATGGTCATGACAGACGAAACATGGTATATATGCCGTAATACAAGAGGCGTTACGGGGTTCGTAGGCCCCGGATCAAAGCCTATCCCGCTCACAAATGAGGAAGTAGAGAACCTCGGCGTGGCGAAGAAAGCTTCCGCTCCGTCAGTCCGTGTCGGTGACATCGTGAAGATAGTCTCCGGTCTCAGCAACCTCATCGGATTTGAAGGCACTGTACAGGAAGTCAACGAGGAAGAGGGCAAGGTAACGATATCCCTCATGATGCTCGGACGAGCAACAAACACTACCCTTGAGCTTTCGGCAGTCGAGAAAGTCAGCGAATAACGGGATCATCAGTCAGAACAGTTCTTTAATTTTTTTTGGAGGTAAAACAAAATGGCTCAGAAAGTAGTCGGATTTATCAAATTACAGATCCCCGCGGGAAAAGCAACTCCCGCACCGCCGGTAGGACCCGCACTCGGTCAGCACGGCGTTAATATCATGGCGTTCACAAAGGAATTCAATGAGCGCACAAAGAATGACGCAGGTCTTATAATCCCTGTTGTCATCACAGTTTACGCAGACAGAAGCTTCACCTTTGTTACCAAGACTCCTCCCGCAGCAGTCCTCATCAAGAAGGCTTGCGGTATCGAGACAGCTTCGGGTACACCGAACAAGACCAAGGTGGCTAAGATCACCAAGGCTCAGGTAAAGGCTATCGCAGAGCAGAAGATGCCCGACCTCAACGCGGGTTCGGTAGATGCCGCTATATCCATGATCGCAGGTACCGCTCGTTCCATGGGTATCGAAGTGGTGGATTGAGAAGGAGTTCAACAACATAAAGTAAGTGGGAGGTCGCAGACCGTTTGACCACAAGGAGGATAATAATTATGAAGCATGGTAAGAAATATAATGAAAGCGTAAAGCTCGTCGATCCCGCAAAGCTTTACGAAGTCGCAGAAGCTTGCGATCTCGTTTGCAAGACCGCAAAGGCTAAGTTCGACGAGACTGTCGAGCTGCATATCAGACTCGGCGTTGACTCCCGTCACGCTGACCAGCAGGTAAGAGGCGCCGTAGTTCTTCCCAACGGTACAGGTAAGACCGTAAGAACTCTCGTATTCACAAAGGGCGAGAAGATCAAGGAAGCACAGGACGCAGGCGCTGATTTCATCGCTGACGACGACACAGTAAAGAAGATCCAGGACGGCTGGATGGATTTCGACGTTGTTATCGCTTCCCCCGACATGATGGGCGTTGTAGGTCGTCTCGGTAAGGTGCTCGGTCCGAGAGGACTTATGCCTAACCCCAAGGCGGGTACGGTAACTCCCGAGATCGGCAAGGCTATAGCGGACGCCAAGGCTGGTAAGATCGAGTACAGACTTGACAAGACCAACATCATTCACTGCCCTATCGGCAAGGCTTCCTTCGGTACCGATAAGCTCTCCGAGAACTTAGAGGCTCTCATGGGCGCTATCGTAAAGGCTAAGCCTGCTGCTGCAAAGGGTCAGTACATCAGGAGCTGCGTTGTAACATCTACAATGGGCCCCGGTGTCAAGATAAACCCCGCCAAGTACGGTGCGTAATTCAGAATAACGTGCAAGGCTCCTCGGTTCGGGGAGCCTTTGTTATCTTTATTGACACAGGGAAAAATATATTGGCTAAATATATTGACAATTACATAAAAGTGTAGTATAATAAATCTGATGATATACATATATAAATAGTAGGATAAAAGGAGTGACGGTTATGAATGAAAAGCTCAGAAATATAGTCACCGCGGCGGTTTTCGCCGCTCTCACCTGCGTGGCGACGATGCTTATACAGATACCCACGCTCACCCGCGGTTATGTGAACCTCGGAGACTGCATGGTGCTCCTCGCGGGGTGGATATGCGGAGCGAAGTGGGGCGCCGCGGCGGCAGGCATAGGCTCCGCCCTCGCGGATATGATAGCAGGGTACGCGATATATGCTCCCGGGACATTCATAGTCAAGGCGCTCATGGCGGTCATAGCCGCTGCCGTCGCATACGGGCTGCGCTCCCACCCTCTGAAAGCTCACATCATAAGCGGAGTTACGGCTGAAATCTTCATGGCGGCAGGGTATTTCCTGTACGAATGGCTTTTCATCACCGGCAGCGCGGCGACTGCTGTTATAGGCGTACCCGAGAACCTTATTCAAGGCGCCGTGGGAGTTACTGCCGCGACCGCACTCATGTCCGTCAAGGCATTTACGCTGAACAGACCGGGAAAACCATAAACATAAAACACCCGCGGAGCTTAAAGTTCCGCGGGTATTTTTTTATGCCATTTTCTCGGAGAGCTTCACACCGCCAAGCAGGTGGAAGTGAAGGTGCTTAACGGTCTGTCCGCCGTCATCGCCTATATTCGTGATAAGGCGGTACCCGCCGTCGAGCCCGTTCTCCTTTGCGAGTTTCGCCGCCAGCAGCATTATGTCGCCCACAATGGGCGCAGTGCTCTCGTCAAGCGCGTTCACGCTCTCATAGTGCGCCTTCGGGATAATAAGGATATGCACAGGTGCCTGAGGATTGATGTCCTTGAACGCGAGCAGCTTGTCGTCCTCATATACCTTTGCCGAGGGTATCTCCCCCGCGATTATCTTGCAGAAAATGCAGTCATTCATGTTATTTCTCCTTTTATCGTAATTTTCCTCGCTTATTCAAGCTCGGATATCATGCTTATAAAGCTCTGTGCATCGGTGAACTCCTTATACACCGAGGCGAAACGGATATATGCCACAACATCGGTGCTCTTGAGCTTTTCAAGCACCATGTCGCCTATCTGCGCCGAAGAGACTTCCTTCTGGAGATTGTTCTTGAGCTCCGATTCGATGTCATCGACCATGCTCTCTATCGTTTCAAGGCTCACGGGACGCTTTATCGTCGCGCGGCGGATACGCTCGACGAGCTTTTCCGCGTTGAACGGCTCAATGGAATGGTCTTTCTTGACCACCATAAGCGGGACATTCTCCACTATCTCGTATGTAGTAAAACGGCATTTACATTCAAGGCACTCGCGGCGGCGTCTTATCTTACCGTCGGTCGGTCTCGAATCAATGACCTTGCTGTCTGCGAAGCCACATTCGGGGCATCTCATATAATCGCTCCTTTCACCTTTCGGGTCTCACGCTTTTCTTAATTATTTTACCATAAAAAAATTACAATTGCAAGATTTTTTTACAAAAATGTTCATATTTTTTGCAATTAAGAAAATATTTGCAGAATTATGTGAGAAAGGTCGGCTCCGTTCAGCCTTGACCATATAACGATATGATATTTTCGAGCCTGTTTACACTATCTGTCAACTCGGTATATTCGCCGTAATTCCGACGGTACAGCTCAATAAGCAGCGCGCCGTCAAATCCAACGCCGTTCAGCTCCGATACCAGCCCCGCGATGTCATACGTACCCTTTCCTACGGGCAGACAGTCGGCTCCCTGCTTGTTATCGCTCACGTGAATGTGGATAATGTCGCTGCCAAGCGCCTTTACAACCTCCTTCGGGTCATAGCCCGCCCGCACAGCCTGCTTTATGTCCAGCACGAACTTTGCCCGCCCGCCGCACTCACGCTGCATATATCTGAGGAAGTCGAGGCTGCCGCTGCGGCAGTAATGCACATTCTCCTGCGCTATTGTGATACCGTAGTCTGCGGCAATATCGCTCAGCATCAGATACCTTTCCACACAGGTCTCGTCAGTGCAGCGAGCTTCCCGATACGCGCCGTGCAGAACGAATAGCTTTGCACCGACATCACGGGCAAATACAAAATACTGTCTGTATATATCTGTGATAGTTTTAACTCTCCGTGGATAATCTGAAAACAGAAAATGGGTCTCAAGAGGTGAGGAAAAGGGGTGAACAGAGATTACGTTCATCTTCTTCTCGGTTGTGTACAGCTTTATCTGTTTCTTTACGTCACCGTCAAGCTCGGAAGTATCGTTGACGAAGAGCTCGATATTTCTGACACCGAGCTCACCGAGCGTACTTACCGCTTTCTCTGTTTCAAGCGGGTAAAGAGATGCAGTTGACACGCCTGCGAGCATAATATACCCTCCTTCTGCAAAAATCCCCTGCCGTATCCGGCAGGGGAAAGACACATATTTCAGACGCCCGCCTTACGCTTTCTTAGCCTTTTCGGGGTGAGCGTTCTTCCAGACCGTCCATGCGGGACCCGCGATGAATATGGACGAGTAGCAGCCCGCAATAAGTCCCACGAACATCGGGAATACGAAGCTGATTATCGACTCAACGCCGCAGATAAGCGCAACGACACACATCGAAAGAACTGCTATCGCTGTGGTGACCGTGGTCTTTATCGAACGTGTGAGAGACTGGTTTATGGAGCTGTTCACCAGCTCGTCGATAGTGAGCTTCTTGCCGTAGAGCTTGCGGTTCTCACGCACACGGTCGTAAAGCACGATAGTGTTGTTTATCGAGTAGCCGAGGATAGTCAGTATAACCGCCATGAAATTCGCGTCAATGGGCAGCCTCATGAATACGAATGTCGCGAATACCATGAATACATCGTTTGCGAGTGCTACAAGCGCGAATGCGCCCGCAGACCAGCCGCCGATATTCTTGAAACGCACCGCTATATAGATGATGAGCAGCAGGAACGAGAACAATACTGCCACAAAGCATTTGAGGAAGAAGGAGAAGCCTGCGCTGGGCTTTACGTCCTGGCTGTTCACGAGGGTGAGGTCATTGCCCGCGAACTCAGTCTGGAGGTCGTTGGTAACGTTCGCCTGTACTTCAGCGGTAAGTCCCTCGTCGGAGGCGAATGTAACCTGCACTGTCTCAAGGTCGGAACCGAACGCCGAACCCGTGGAAACTCCCACGGTACCGAGGTTCATGCCCTCTACCTTTGATTTTACCGCGTTTACGTCGATGTCGCCCGTGTAGCTGTAAGTTAGCATCGTACCGCCCTTGAACTCGATATCCACGGGAACGCCGATGATAAGCGCGGTGAGTATGGTGATAACTGCGATAGCTATCGGGATAATGAAGAATATCTTCTTATTTTTGAGGAAGTCAAATCTGTTCTTATTCATAGCTTAGCCCTCCCTCTTCTTGCCGCCGTAGAGAGCGGGATTTCTGAATGCTTTGAATCTCGAGAGCGACATGGTCATGAGCCTTGTGGTAAAGATACCGAACAGGAAGTTGAGCACAACGCCCACTGCAAGCGTATAGCCGAAGGCGTAGATAGAACCTGCGGTGGAAACGCCGAACCATGTGAATATCGGAGAGAGGATTATCGACGCCCAGCTGTCGGGAGTGCCGAACGCGCCCATTAAGATGACCGCGATTATGAGCATCGTGATGTTGCCGTCGAAGATAGCGGAGAATGCGCGTTTAAAGCCGATATACAGCGAGCCGTCAATGGTCTTGCCCGCGTAAAGCTCCTCCTTGATGCGCTCGTTGGTGATAACGTTCGCGTCAACGCCCATGCCCACCGCGAGAATGATACCCGCGATACCGGGGATAGTGAGCGTGAAGCTGTCATTGAAGGCGAAGAAACCTGTGATAGCCGCGAATGTACCTGCGACCTGTCCCGCAAGGGAAATGACCGCCATAACTCCCGGCAGACGGTACATACCTATCATAAGCACCGCGATAAGCGCGAAAGCGATAACGCCTGCGATAGCCATAGCGTCACGTGCGCCTGTGCCGAGCGTCGGGGAAATGGTGGAGAAACTGTCCGTTACGAGCTTGAACGGGAGCGAACCGCCGTTTATCTTGTCCGCCAATGATTTCGCGTCGTCCGCGGTCTCGAAGCTGCCGGAAATGGTAGCCTTGCCGTCGTAGATGACCGCGCTTACCGTCGGAGCGGATATTTCGATATCGTCCATCCAGATAGAAATGCGTCCGTTGTTGCCGTAAGCTTCCTGCGTAGCGTTCTTGAACGCTTCCTTGCCGCTTTCGTTGAGCTCTAAGTCAACGAGCCACTCGTGATCCTGGGTATTGTACATTGGAGTAGCCTTTGCGACATCCGCGCCCGAGAGCACAAGCTCAAGGTCTTCATAGGTCTGACCCGTGGTGAGCTCGCCGCTGTAACCCTTGCGGAATGTGAGCATGGCTGTTTCGCCCAGCTCCTTTACCGCCTGCTCGGGGTCGAAGCTCGAATCGTCTGACTGCCACGGGAAACGGCAGATTATTCTCTTGCTGTTCTGGTCAACATAAATTTCATAGTCCGTGATGTTTTTCTCGACCATACGTGTCTCGATTATCGAGCGTGCCGCGTCGATATCATCGGTAGTGACGTTCACCGCGTCCTCGGACGGCGTGAAGGTAACGTCAACGCCTCCGCGGATATCTATGCCCCAGCGGATATCCTTGACACCTCTGATATGTGTGGTCTCGATATCACCGTAGAACGTGCTGAAACCCGCTATTGCGAAGTATGTGAATACCGCGATGAGAATGAACACGATAAAAAACACCGGTTTTTTGACTTGCTTCAATTTTTGGTCTCACTCCGTTTCTTTTGCTAATGGAAATACTATAATATTATAGTGCATAACGGCGAATAAGTCAAGCGTTTTCTTCAAATAATTCCCCGATTTGATGAATAAATCGTCAAAATGCACATTACGGCAGCATTTCTGCCGCCGTAAGTATTGGAATATATAAATGCTTTGATACAAGGCGCACGTGAAAGTTCAGCTTTCTGTCCCGTCATCGTCAGCGCCGTCCGCACGGCCGATAACCTGTGCGGGTGCGGTGTCGCCGGAAAGGTGCCGCTGAATGACCGCCATTATCTCGTCAAGGCGCTGTCCCCCGATACCTCTGATGTGGCTCAGGTCTTCGCGCAGCTTTGCCATGTCAACGTTCACGCCGCTGCTTACGGTATCCGTTCTGAGCTTGCCGTAGAGGTTTTCATAGGTATTGATGATGAAATCTCCTCTGTCATCGTTGCTCAGACCCTTTACTGTCTCGAATATCTCTTTTGTGAAGTTCTCGTAGAACTCGGCTCCGTCTTTGGACATAACATCACCCCACCTTATTATAACAGTCCTGCCATAGTTTGTCAAGCAGATATCACTTTGCCGCCGAATTTATCCGTTTCCCGCGCCGTCAGCCGTAATATACGTTCTCAAGATAGTTTATCGGGTTGAGCTTTACGCTTCCCATGCGCACCTCGAAGTGCAGGTGCGGACCCGTTACATAGCCGGAGCTTCCCTCCTTGGCTATCATCTGACCCTGGATCACCTGCTCGCCGACGGACACCAGCAGCTCGCTGCAGTGACCGTAAAGGGTCTGATAGCCGTTGCCGTGGTCGATGATGACACAGTTGCCGTAGCCGTAGTTCCAGCCGGAAAGCAATACCGTTCCGCTGCCGCCCGCGTATATCGGCGCGCCGTAAGCCTGTACGATATCTATGCCCACGTGTCCCGCGTAGCCGCCGTCCCAGTAGGTGAGCTCGCTTACGTGGCTCTTGCCGACCTCCATAGGCCAGATGAACTTGCCGTAGCCCGCGTCAGCCGACGAATACTGCTCGGGCGGCACCTTTGTGCCGACAGCGATACGCTCGGTGACAGGCGCGCTCACGACGGTCGCATGGGTTATGCGGCGTGATGTCTCGATGTTGTTCACGTATGTTACCGACGCGGTGATGTGGTTGGTGCCGTTCACGCCCGATGTCGTAGTGCGGGTAACGCCGTTGTACAGCGAATCGTCGTTGTAATACTCGGTGGAGTACGCAACGGTGGTGTCATAATCCTCCACGACCGATACGTTCACGGACAGGAACGGTATCTCGTCCCTTATCTTCACATGGTCGCCCGCGGAAAGCTCACCGTCGCCGATATCCGGGTTCATGAGCTGTGCCTGGTGCAGTGAAATGCCCACCTTGTCGCAGATGCCTGAGAGGGTGTCGCCCTCCTCCGCGATGTAGTAGCCCGCGTTCGCCTTGACACTCGTGAGCTGTGACACGAGCCAGTCGGTGTCTATGATACTTCCCGAGAGGTAAAGACCCGCGGTGGAGTATTCGAGCGTATCGCGGAACGATACGTCCGCGTTCGGGTGCGCGGCGCGGTACTTTTCGATAAGCCCGTCAAGAGCCTCCGCTATGGGAGCATTGTCGGGGACCGCGCCCTGGAATATGCCGTTGAGATAGAAACCGTAGGCGTACTCGACCTTGATGTCGGAGTATTCAAGTATCATATCCGCCACCTGGTACTTCGTCAGCAGCGGGCTCGTCCCGGCGAGCTCTATGGAAAACTCGGGCTCAAGGCGAATACTCTCGTCGCTTCCCAGGTAGTTGATACGCTCTTTTAGTATCTCGTCGGCATCGTAATATACCTGCTCGTTCTCAACGTAGCCGAGGAGCTTGTCGTTGACCGTGAGCTTAACGCAGTAATTGAGATTTGACGCGTAGGAAACGATGTTGAACAGGAACAGCACGCTTACCACGGGTGCCGCGATATTGAACAGCGTCACCATGACGCCCGTGGAGCCGAAGATGAACTCACCGAGGTGCGTGAACGCTATTTTCAGCGCGGCTCCGAAACCCTTGGACACACGGTTCTCGCGGATATCGCTCCGCGCCCGCCTGAGCGCGTGGTGCACCTTGACGAACGGCGACATTATAAGCACAAGGAGATACCCGATACGTTTCATGAGCGCTGTCACAAGGTTCTCCGAGCGTTTCCAGATATACGCCGCGAGCTTTGCCGTCCCCTTGGCGAGACGCTTGGCAACGCCGACGAATATCATGATTATGTATCTGCCGAATTTCGAGAGATATACCGCAAGGTCGTTCATCTCCGCTTTCAGCGCGGCATTGCGCACAGCACGGGCTTCCGCTCTGCGTTCTGCGGCATCGTCTGACTTTGTGCCGTTTACGGTCTCGTTATCCTGCAAGTATATCCCTCCTTCCGATAGTATTACCGCCTGTAAACTTCAAAAGCGGCAGTTCTCTCCGCCCACGGATATCCTGCCGCCCGAAAAGCTGTCAACGGGTCACTTCTTGATAGTCACCTTTTCAACGTCGTCATGAGCGGTGCGGTTCTCGGCTATCGCGGTCTTTAATACTCTTATGCGGTTGCGGTCGCTTCCGGTCTCGACTACGACGGTCTCCTCCTGTATGCTGAGCACTCTTCCGATAATGCCGCCGATAGTGACTACCTCATCGGCTACCTGAAGGTTCTCGCGCATTTCCTTGTCCTTCTTCGCGCGCTTTTTCTCGGGGCGGATAAGCAGGAAGTAGAATACCACCAGCATGAGCGCGAGGGGTACCACCGTAAAAAGGATAGATGTTAATCCGTTGCCCTGCATTGCGGGGTCGGCAGCGGTAGCTGCCATTAATCTTAAAATGTCCATGTTTTTGTGTCCTTTCTTTCCGTTTTTGCCGTAATGCTTATTATACTATATTTCTCCGTCAATTGCAAGAGAAAAAAGCGATATTTTGTCAGCGCATTATATAGCTTTCATATCCGAGAGCCCTCAATGTGCTCACTATCTTTGAGCGCTCGGCATCGTCAAAGCCCGAGCTGTCTATCACGGGTATCATTTTCAGACCCTTGCAGTTCTTCTCCGCGAGGGCGGTCACTGTCTCGGTGAGGGTCTTTGCGTCGGCGGGATAGCCTGCCGAGGTGGGAAGGTCGCTGCGGCTGATTATCAGCGCCACGGAGTTGTCGTGGAGCTGCGAGACATCGTTGAGGCACTCAGCAGTCCTGCCGTACTTCTCACCGATGACATCGGAAGCCTTCATCTCTATCATATTCCCCGATTTTATCACGTTGTAAAGGAGCTTGTAACGGTCGGCGGCAAAGTATTTTCCCGCGATGAACTGAGTGTCGTAGTTCTGGAAGTTCGGGAAGGTCACGTCGGTTATGAGAATGTTCTCAAATCCCGCTACCGTAAGCTCGGCAGTCACCATGGCGAAGTATTCGCGGGTGGCGTTGCTTTCGGGGTTCGCCCAGCGGCGCGGCGGCGAAAGCGAGTAATCCAGCCACGATATCGCGGGCGCGTCTATGCACTTGAAGCTCATATCCGGGAACTGCTCACAGCCCTTATCGTCGGAAAGCACCGCTATCTCCGCTATCGGGGTGAGCCCGTTCTCGCGGAACACCGACATGATATCGTCAAGGGTCATCGAGCCCGCGTCAACATCGCTGTCGTCTATGCTGTCGATAGAGGACTTGTATCTGAACAGACCGCTGCGGTCTTTGAGCTGCAGTACCACTGAATTGCACCCCGCCGCCTTTGCCTTGGCGAGCACCGCCGCCAGCGACGAGCGGTTGGCGAGCGCGCTCGCGGGGGCTTCCATAGCTGCAAGCGTGCCGTCGTCGGCAGGAATTATAAGCGATGTCTCTATTCGCCCTTCCCCATTGGTGGTGGAGTGGGGCTGGTTCGTACCCAAAGTTCCCGATGTCTCCGCGTTTTCCGCTGTTTCGGAGCCGGGAGAGATGACAGTGCCGCTGTCATCGGTGGAGACCGCAGCGTCTATCTGCCCCTCGGCGGGAAGACCGACAGGGTCGGAGGCGGGTGTCTCCGCTGTCGTGTCCTCGCCGTGAAGCTCGGTATATGAAGACTGGGGCGTCCACACGGAGGTGTCGTCCTTGCCTATGTTCCCGATATAGTCAAGCAGGGGCTTGCCTATACAAAATCCGAGAAAAGCTATCGCAGAAGCCGCCAGCACCAGCAGCACGGTGCTCATCACCTTGCGCCCCGCGCCCCGCTTCCTGCGATACAGATTCCTGGTCCTTTTTATCTTTCTGCCGTAATATCTGCGCTTTTCCAAAGCACTTTCCCCTTTCGCATAAATGCGTAGCGTTTATACAGCCGTCGTCGAATATCCCGTGAACGCGTACAGCGCAAGGGACAATATGCCGACGTAAACTATCATTATAGGATAACCTCTGAATGCTGCCGGGACAAGTGAGGAGTTGAGCCTGTCGGCGGCAATGTACAGCAGATACGCCGCCAGCAGAAATCCCACGCCCGTTCCGAAGCCGTAGCCTATGTATGTGAAGATGTCCCCGCCTTGCTGAGAGCAGAGGAACAGCGAGCCTATCACCGAGCAGTTGAACACCGAAAGATGCACGTACTTTTTCAGCGTGCGGAAGAGCTGCGGGAAAAAACGCCATATCACTACCAGCGAGACAATGTATATCAGCGCTATCACAAGCACGTAAAGCAGCGGCATGATGACATTGTAATGGTCGTTCCCGCCCAGCGCCGTGTCAAGCAGCCATATAAGCGGCGAGGACACTGTCGTAATATAGGTTATCGCCGCCGCAAAGCCGAGGCAGTGCTCCCTTTTGCGCGACGCGTATAGCAGCACGTTCGCGCCCAGCGCCCTCTCCAGCACAAGGTTCTGGACAAATATGGACGCGAGCGCCGCGGAAACGATGTTAAGAAATATGTCCATTTTCTTCCTCCTCCGCCGCAGGGCTTTCGGTCTTCTCCGCAGACCCCGCGCCGGCAGAATTCACCAGCTCGTTGCCCTCGGAGACTATCGCCTCAAACGCCGCAAGAACGTCCTTGTTGTTCAGAAACTCCATGTTGAGCCAGTCGTTCTCTGTCTTCGCGCGCTTGACGGCAGCCTTGTAAATGCGTATCTTCTCCTTGTCCTCGTGGCGGTGTTTACCCACAAGGAATTCACCCATGCCCTCGGCGTAATCCGCGAGTGAATCCTCGCTTTCCGCGCCGGCATGGTCCTTGCGGTAGTTATACACCGCTCTGAACAGCCCCGCGCCGATACCTACGAACAGAAATCCCCCGAAGGTGGTCTCAAGCGCAGGCACCGTGAACAGTATCGGCACCTCGGCACCGTTTATCCTGCCGGTAGCGAACAGCTCACGCACAAGTCCCGTGACAATGCAGGCAATGTCAAAGCCCACGATAAAGCCCATGACATCGCCGAGCATATTGTCAAAGGGCTCAAGATAAAAGCGTGTCTCGGTCTTTGAGAGTATCAGCGAGTTGGTTATCAGTATAGGAAGATAAACTCCCGCGGCGCCTATGACTTCAACACCGAACAAAAGCTCCGCAAGCAGCGCAGACGGGATATACACCACCGCTGCCGCCGCCGTGTAAAGCGTCACTCTTATAGTATATACAATAGTTCTCGGAATAAAACGGCAAAGCAGTATCGCCGAGAATGACACGAGCGAAAACACGAAACACAGCGCAAAGCTCTTCATGAACGTGGTCGCGCAGGCAATGACGGGCGCTATCAGCATGCCGCTCATGAATATCATGTTCTGTTTTATATACCCGTCACGAAGGTTTATCTTGTTTTCCATACTGCTCTCACTGTCCTTGCTTGTTGTTTTTCTGCTGCGACTTTTTCTGCGGCTGCTTTATTATGTGCGGGATAAGGCTCTTTTTTTCCTCGGTCTTGGGTGCGGCTTCCTTTCTGTGCCGCCCTATCATCATACGCATTGCGTTCATGTAGTTGTTTTCGCCGTCGCGTATCTGCTTTTTGCGCACAAGCTCGTCCCTGCGGCGCTTTATGCGCATATTATCCGCGTATCTTGTAATAATATTGGGCTTTTTGCGGTTTATCTTTATGACCTTATTGTCTATCGGCGGCATATTGTAGTTCGTCGGGGGAACAATAATTTCCATAGTATCGGTAAGCTTAGGGCGGCTCTCGTTCTCCGCCTCGCTGCGAAGCTTCTCGTATTTGCCCATGCTGCCCTTCATGTAGGCGAATGAGCGCTTAACCGCCGACGCGGCAGCCTCGCACATCTCGTCAAGGTGCAGCGACAGCGCGTTGGCTATAAGTACGACGAACAGGAACGAGCCCTCTACCTTTCCGAAGTGGCGGAAAAGACAGCCCACGACGCCGATGATGAGCCCGTAGAGTATCTTTCCCTTCGCGGTCTTCGGCACGGTCTGGGGGTCGGCGGCAAGAAATACCAGTCCGAACAGCAGATAGCCGCCCGAAAGCTCCATGAGCATAGTGTCTCCGATGCTTGAGAACACAGGGAACAGCGCCGTGAGCGCGCAGTAGGAGCCAAGCCCGCACAGTGTTACCAGCGGGGACAGCGACCTGCGCATCATAAGGCATACACCGCACACCGCGATTATAAGGAACTGCGTTGAGCCCATGGGACCCGCCACGTTTCCGAGCATCAGGTTTTCAAGCGAAACATCGGGGGCTGTGCCGAGCTTTAACAGATAGCTCTCGACGCCCGACACGAGCGGTACTCCCACATCGCCCCACAGCGCGGGCTTCGAGCCCACCGCGGGGTATAGCAGCATATCGTTGGGATAGCAGATTATCAGGAACGCCACCGCAACACAGGTCGGGTTGAATATATAATTGTCCTTGCCGCCGAAGATGTGCTTGACGGCGATAGCGAGCAGGGCTCCGCCCGCAACTATCCCGTAATGCACCGAGGCGGGCATCATAAGCGCGATGCAAAGCCCCGACGCTATCGTTGAGAGGTCGCGGGGATTGTAGGTCTTGTGCGTCATGCGGCAGAAGACCATGTCCGCGAGCACGCAGATAAGCACCGAACCTATGCTTATGATAAGCGAGCGATAGCCGTTCTGCCACACGCTCATACCGAGCAGCGCCGTGAGGCAGATAAGCTGGTCGCCGTATATGGATTTCGACTTTCGCTGCCGTCTGACAGCGGTGGTCTCGTATGTTTTTACGTCGCTGTCAAACTTGTCCAGCAATTCATTGGTATTATCCGACATTGTTATCCTTTGTTTATCCTGTCCCGTCTCACGGGACGCTGACATTAATTTACGCGGAGGTATCGTAATGCACTACGACACACTGAGCAAAAACACGGTCAAGATCACGCTCACCTGCAAGGATATGCGTGAGAACTCTATCCGGGCCGAGGGACTTCGCACGCGAAGCGCCGACTCAAAGCGCAGTCTTATCGGCTTTCTGAAAAAGTTCCAGGCGGAAAGCTCGCTTTTCGCGGACAGGAGCGCCGAACGGCTGTTTCTTGAAGCCTTTCCGTCGGAGGACGGCGGCTGCGTGCTGTATGTGAGCACTCTCGGCTGTGATGTGCTGCCGCCGCCCGACACCGAGCGCCGTCAGAGCGTTCTGATGTGCAGCACCGACACACTTTCCGACGCGGCGGAGCTTTGCAGATGCATACGGCGCAGCGTGCGCGGGTCGGCGCTTTACCGCCTTGACGGACGGTATTGTCTGATACTGAAGGTGCGTCCCGCCGCCGCGGACACCGTTTCGCGGTATGCCGCGGAATTCGGCGCGCTCTCCGATGACCCTGTGGATATAGCGTCCGTCACCGAGCACGGCACGGTCATCTGTGAGACCGACGCGGTGCGGATCATGTCCGAAAAGCTGTGAGCGTCAGCCCTTGAGGCTGCGCACTGCCTCTGACATATCGGCGGATCTGAACAGATATGTACCCGCCACAAGCACGTTCGCGCCTGCTTCGCGGACACGCTCCGCAGTCTCGGGGTTTATGCCGCCGTCAACTTCTATGTCCTTGTCGGGAGCGAGGGCGCGAACTTCGCGTATCTTCCCGAGGGTCGATTCGATGAAACCCTGTCCGCCGTAGCCGGGCTCGACTGTCATTATGAGCACCATGTCCGCCGCGGCGATATACGGTCTCGCGGTGACTACGTGAGTTCCCGGCTTTATGGCGATGCCCGCCTTCTTGCCGAGAGCGTGTATCTCATCTATAACCTTCGCGGGGTCGCAGTAGCTTTCCGCGTGGAAGGTTATCATGTCCGCGCCCGCATCCGCGAACAGCTTTACCTGCCGCTGCGGGTGCGTCACCATGAGGTGAACGTCAAGGAACGCGCTTGTGTGCGGCTTGACCGCTTCAAGCACCGAGCTTCCGAATGTGATCTGTTGCACGAACTCGCCGTCCATGACATCAAAGTGCAGCCAGCCTGCGCCGCTGTCGTTCGCCCTTTTTACGGCTCCGCGAAGATTCGAAAGGTCGGAATTGAGTATTGAGGCTGATATGATAGTTTCGGGCATAGTTTACCCCTCCGTTGCAGCATAAATATATGGTACTCCTATGGTACGCAGAATAATTTTAACCCAAAAACGGGGTATCGTCAAGCGTTTTTCCGCCGTTATTCCCGCTGCCGCAAAAAAATAGTGATTTTTGACAGATATAAAATGATTATGGGGGAATGTTTTGCTGTGGAAAGTATGGAAAAAGGGGAAAAAAACAGGGAAAACCATGACTTTAAACTGTTTTTTAACAGACTTTCAACGTTAAAAAGTTAAAAAACACCCATATTATACGAAACGGAAAAACTGTCGGAACAGCGTGCCGTTACGGTAAAACTATAAAATCTGTCGATTTTTCGGATAAAATACTGGAAAATGCAAAAAAATGTTTGACATTTGCGCCTAAATATGAGAAAATAGATATATACTATTACTCCTACGAAAGGACAAGTTTTATGACAAAAGACATAAAGGGTATCCGCATAGCGGCGGCTCTGCTGCTGTGTATCGCTTTCGCCCTTTCCGTTATAACCGTTCCCTCGCACGCGGCCTCGGCAATAATATGGGACGGACAGAGCGAGCTCAAGGCGGGACGTACATATTACGTGCTTGAGACGATAAAGGTGAAAACGACCATAAACGTGCCGTCGGGAACTAAAGTGAGCGTGCGTGAGGGCGGTACCCTCAAAATATCCGCCAAGGGAAAAATGACCGTTTACGGCGAGCTTTCCGCGGCTATCGGCGGCACCATTATAAACTACGGCAACCTGAAGGTCAAGGCGGGCGGAAGGCTCAACATCTATGGCTCATTCCAGTCCTCCGTCAGCGCCGAGACAAATATAGGCGGCAGCATGACCGTCTATAACCGCGGCACCTTTGAATCCTCCTCCGCAAGCAAGATATACACCGGCGCGGAGATCTACATAAAGGGCATCGCGAGTTTCTACCGCAGCAGCGATGTCAAGATGAGCGGTACCATTAACACCGCGGAAAACAGCACTTTGGAGCTCCGCGGTATCATGGCGGTGTCTGTGGGCGGCTCGGTCACGGTCAACGGTCATCTCACCGTCGGCACAGCATCAAATGTCCGCTGCAGCGGCAGGCTCACCCTCTCCGAGACCGCTACCTTCACCCGCTTCAAGCCAATAACCCTCACCAAGAGCGGCACCTTCACCGACAGCAGACCCGTATATGAATACCGCGATATGACCGTCGATATCCTTATCGACGAGCCCGATGTGCTCCGCAAGGGCGTGGACGTTTCATGGGCGCAGGAAGAGATAGACTGGAAGCGCGTCGCTGAGTCCGGCATAGACTTCGCGATAATCCGCGCAGCCCGCGGCGACGCAAGCTCCCCCGGCAAGTCAAAGCCCATGGCGGAGGATATCTACTTCCGCAGAAATATCGAGGAAGCCCAGAAATACGGCATAGATGTGGGAGTTTACTTCTACAGCTACGCCTCCACCGTCGCGGAAGCCCGCGAGGAAGCCGAGTTCTTCGTAGAGACCATTAAAGACTATCAGATACAGTACCCCTGCATTCTCGATATGGAGGAGCAGTACCAGGGGCATATCGGCAAGAGCAAGCTCACCAACATCATCGACGCGTTCTTTGAGGTGCTCATGGAGAACCACTACTTCCCCATGTTCTATTCCTACAAGAGCTGGATAGAGTCCTATCTCGACATGAGCACCCTCGACAAGTACGCTGTGTGGCTCGCGCAGGTCGGCGATGAAGTCACCTACGACGGCGGCTACTATATGTGGCAGTACTCCTTCACCGGAAAGGTGAGCGGCATAACCGACATAGACGACAAGAATCGCACCGTTGACCTCGATTACAGCTATAAGGACTGGCCGACGATATTCAGAAAGTATCATCTGAACAATATGTGATAAGCAGGCGAAACCGGGGGTATCCGATACTCCCGGTTTTTGTTGACATTTCGTGAAGAATATGCTATAATACACTATATTCATCTGAAAGGAAGCATTGGCTATGCAGAATACCGAAAAAACAATGGACAAGCTCGTTGCGCTCTGCAAGGGACGCGGCTTTATCTACCCCGGAAGCGAGATATACGGCGGTCTCGCAAATACATGGGATTACGGTCCCCTCGGAGTTGAGCTCAAGAATAACATCAAGCGCGCATGGACAAAGAAGTTCGTGCAGGAGAACAAGTACAACGTAGGGCTCGACAGCGCTATACTCATGAACCCCCAGACATGGGTGGCTTCCGGTCATATCGGCGGTTTCTCAGACCCGCTCATGGACTGTAAGGAATGCAAGACCCGCCACCGCGCCGATAACCTTATCGAGGACTTCGACGGCACCAACGTTGCGGGCTGGACTAACGAGCAGATGATGAACTATATCCGCGACAAGGGTATAACCTGCCCCAACTGCGGCAAGGCAAACTTCACCGATATAAGACAGTTCAACCTTATGTTCAAGACCTTCCAGGGCGTTACCGAGGACAGCAAGTCCGAGCTTTACCTGCGCCCCGAGACCGCACAGGGCATTTTCGTCAACTTCGCAAACGTTCAGCGCACCACCCGCAAGAAGATACCCTTCGGCGTGGGTCAGGTCGGCAAGTCATTCAGAAACGAGATAACCCCCGGAAACTTCATCTTCCGCGTGCGCGAGTTCGAGCAGATGGAGCTTGAATTCTTCTGCAAGCCCGGCACAGACCTTGACTGGTTCCTCTACTGGAAGAACTTCTGCAAGGACTGGCTGCTGTCTCTCGGCATCAAGGAAGAAAATCTCAGACTTCGCGACCACAGCCCCGAGGAGCTTTGCTTCTACTCAAAGGCTACCACGGACTTTGAATATCTGTTCCCGTTCGGCTGGGGCGAGCTCTGGGGAGTTGCCGACCGCACCGACTACGACCTCACCCAGCACATAAAGACGAGCGGTCAGAAGCTTGAATACTTCGACCCCGAGACCAACGAAAAGTACGTACCTTACGTTATCGAGCCGTCGCTCGGCGTTGAGAGACTGTTCCTGTCTATCGTCACGGAGGCTTACGACGAGGAGACGCTTGAAGACGGCTCTGTAAGAACCGTTATGCACTTCCACCCGTTCCTCGCTCCGTTCAAGGCTGCGGTGCTGCCGCTGTCGAAGAAGCTTGCGGAGCCTGCGCAGGCTATCGCGGACGAGCTTTGCAAGTACTTCTCTGTTGACTACGATGACGCGGGAGCTATCGGCAAGCGCTACCGCCGCGAGGACGAGATAGGCACGCCGTTCTGCATCACATACGACTTTGACAGTGAGACTGACAAGTGCGTGACGGTGCGTGAGCGCGATTCCATGCAGCAGGTAAGAATACCGATAGATGATGTAAGAAAGTACATCGAAGAGAGAATTTTCTTCTGAATAAAAACCAACAGCAGACCCGTTACTGACGAGTCTGCTGTATTTTTTTGTTATGAACAGAGTAACGAGTCTCCGTTGTACGGTACTGCCTGCGGTGCTCACCGCCGAGGGGTCAAGGGGGCGAGGAGCCCCCTGCGGGGTTTGGGGCGGCGCCCCAATCTGTCTTTCTGTTCTTTCTGTTCTCTCTGCTCTCTCTGCTCCTCTGTCACAGCACGCTGTACATTTTGCCGACCTCGGGGGTGACGCCTTTTATGCGGAAAAGCTCTGATATAGTAACGAAATCATAGCCGTCATCGAGCATACGCGGCAGCGCCCTTTTCAGAGCCTCGGGGGTACCGGGATTGTCGCACTGGTCATGGAGCAGGATAATGCAGCCGTCGGGAATGTCTTCAGTAAGGAACTTCAACCGCTCCTCCACCGAGACAGCCTTGTCCCAGTCATTGCAGCCCACCCCGCAGATGAACGGCAGCCCCACAAGTCCGTAAAGCCCGTCATTCACCGCGATATACGGCGGGCGGAAGAACCGCGGCTCATAGCCTGTGATGTCATGTATCAGCGCCGAGGTGCGGGCGATCTCGCTTTTCACCTCGTCGGGACTGAACGCGGTCATATCCCTGTGGGTGAAACTGTGGTTCGCAAGCTCGATACCGAGCTCGTGTGCGCGTTTCAGAAGCCCCGCTGTCTGCGGGGTGATGTTCTCCCCCACGAGGAAGAATGACGACGGCACGCCGAGCTTTGCAAGCAGGTCGATAAGCATACCCGTATGCACTGTGTTCGGACCGTCGTCAAATGTAAGCGCGACTGTTTTACGCTTGTCCATTCTGAATTGCTCCTTTGGTCATATAGACCCGTACTTGTTGAATTCCTTGACAAGACGCTCTCTGAGCGCCGAGTAGTACAGCGGGAACAGCGCGTCCGCGCAGCCAAGCAGGAACATATTGCGGTTGTTTATCGCCGCAATGTCATGCCCGTAGGTGTATATCCAGCTCCGAAGCCATTCGGTATCGAACGGCGGTTCGGGCTTTTTGGTCTTTGCGAGCCACGATATGGACTTGAAACTCTCCACCACTATCCCGTCGGGGTTCGCGAAACCATAGCCTTCAAGTATATCGTACATCTGCTTTATCTGATTGTCCTTGATATAGCAGTCGGGCGCGTCCTTGCGGGCAAATGGTATGCGGATAGCAAAGCTGTACCTTATAATGTCAAGCACCTCGCGGAATTTCGGAGTGCCTACCTCACCGAGCTTCTCGCCCTCAAGCGGGAACCCGAGGTACGTAAAGCAGTCGGGGTCGGTTATGTTGCTTAAGCCCACGCGGAAAATATCCTTGACATTCACGTTGTAGAAGTCCTCGTCCGCTATCACATAGCAGCATTTGAGCGCCGTGAACAGCGATTCTGACGCGCCTTCGATTATATCCGCGAATCTTTGTGCTATCTCGTCTGCCAACTGCCGTCACTTCCCTTCGCCAAGCCCGTATGTGAGCTTTTCATAATCCGGCACGGGCATAGGTCTTGCAAAGAAGAAACCCTGCGCCATTTCGCAGCCGAGCTTCGTGAGCAGGTCTGCCTGAACCTGTGTTTCTATACCCTCGCATATCGTGTGTATGTCAAGGTGCGACGCGAGCATTACCACGCAGGAGATTATAATGCTTGCGTCCTCGTTCTCGTCCGCCTTCTCGGTGAGGAACGAGCGGTCTATCTTGAGCACATCGACCGGCATATCCTTGAGCATATTCAGTGAGGAATAGCCGCTTCCGAAGTCGTCTATGGAAACGTGGAACCCCTTTGACTTTATCTGACGGAATATCTCACGGAGAGTCTCCATGTTCTCAAAGGCGGCGCTCTCGGTTATCTCTATCTCGATGTACTTCGTTTCCACACCGTACTTGTCGCACATCGCCGCGAGCTCGTCAACGAAACCGGGCTTGTGAATGTGAAGCCGCGACATATTGACCGAGATTATCTTCGGCGTGAAACCGAGGGAAGCGTACTTCTTCTGAAGCTTGCAGACCTCCTCGAACATATAGTAGTCTATCTTTGTCACGAAGCCGTTGCGCTCAAACAGCGGTATGAAGTCGCCGGGGGGTATAAGCCTTCCGTCGTGGTTCCAGCGCACAAGAGCCTCAGCGCCCACAACTTCATTCTGTGAGCCGAGACTGTACTTCGGCTGGAGATATACGCGGAACTCGCCGAGGGCGAGTGAGTCCTCCATGATGTCCTCGATGCGCTTTTCACGGCGTATGCGTTCGAGCATAGAGCTGTCGAAGAACGCGTAGCTGCTGTCCTTTGAGTTTTTTGCGGTCTCTCTTGCCATATCGGCTCTGTCCGCGGCAACGCGTGAGCGGATATGCTTGTCGTCGATCATGTAGATCCCGATCGAAAGGCTGAGATGCACCTCGGTTATCTGATATTCCACATCGGACATTATGCGCTCCGCGAGCTCGCAAAGCTCCCGCTTATCGCCGAACTCCGCGCAGATATAGAACAGGTCGCCGCTGCTTCTCGCAAAGAAATCGTCCCTGCCGATACTGCGGGCTATGATGTCGGATATGACACGTATTATCTTGTTTCCGCCCTCAAAGCCGAACACATCGTTTACCGCCTTGAAACGGTCAACGTCAAGTGAGATGAGCGCGTGCTCAGACGCGGTATCCGCCATAGCTGCGGCGTACTTCTCACGGAACAGGGCTATGGTCTCGCCGCCGGTAAGGCTGTCGGTATAAAGGAGCTGCTCGCTCTCCCCGACGAAGTCGGAAACGTCGTGCTTGACGGCGCGGATACGCACGGCAACGACGATAAGTGCCGCGATGAGCAGCAGCGAAAGTATCGCTATCAGAAATCCCGTGAACACCACAAGCCCCGTAAAGGAGGAGTACCCTGTTTCCGCGGGAACGATAGCCGCGAAAGTCCACTCGTCGTTGAGCACGCCCATGAAAGAGGCTATGTATTCCACGCCGTTTATGCTCACGCGCTTGACAGCGCTGCGGTTAAGGCTGTTGAGCAGGAAACCGATGTCCTTTGATACCACCTCGTCGTCTATGGCGGCGAGAAGGTTGTCCGCGTGACCTATACCCGCGCTGTTTCCGGGGCTGCAGTATATCACATCGCCCATGGAATCGAATATGAAGTAGCAGGACTTGTCACCCGCGATGCCGAGGAGCATAATCTCGGTGAACTCGAACTGTTCGTCGTCGCCGGTGAGAGCGCCGATAAGCTTTCCCGAATCGTTATATACGGGGACGGTGTACATATCGCAGTACGTGTTGTCGAAATCGCAGGTAACGTGGGGCGACACGGTTGCATTGCCCGCAAGACCCGCCTGTATGAACTGACGGTTGGAGGTATTCTCCACCGACCCGGTGCTGCTTACGGTAACGCCGTCGGTGCCGGTGAAGCCGATATGACGGAATTGGCTGTTTGCGTGGATACTGCGCAATGTTTCGAGCACCTTTTCGGTATCGGCTGTGTCTATCTTTCTGAACTCTGACGCTGCCGCCTCAAGGAACGACATCTTGTTCCTGAAGTAAGTATCGGCTGTATAGGAGTTTGCGAGGGTGGCGCTGCTTATCTCCGCCTCCGCACCCTCGGAAACGATCCGCGCGACGGACGGAATGTATATCATAAGCAGCATGGATATGGACAGGATAACGAACACAAGAACGCCGATGAAGAAAAACTCGGTGTTTCTCAGGCTGCTGCGTATCGCTTCAAAGCGTTTGTTCATGCCGTCACGCTCCTTTCGTCGTTATAGTAAGAAAACAGCGGCACCGTGCGGATTTGCTCGCGCGGCGCCGCATAAACGGTCTTAACCCTGAAGAAGTCCCACTATTTTTTCCGAGAGCTCCTCGAACGGCTGCTTGAACCAATCGCCGTCAACGTGTTTCAGCATGATAGTATCATCTTCCGCGATACCGAGCTTTTCCATATTAATGGAGAAATCGGTTATAAGATAGAACTTCCATTTATATACATCACGCTGATGAGCTATCATGTCTCTCAGACGCTCGTATGTGCAGCTCTTGCTTGCGTTGTCTCTTCCGAACACCATGATAGTAAGGATTATCTGTGAAGGTCTTTCTTCCTCGGGAGTATTTGTCAGGCGCTCACCTATATCGTCCATGAGCTTTGACGTCTTATCGAGCATAGAGCAGGCACCGCCCGCCTTTGCGCCCGCGCCGAGCTTCGGGAGCTTTACCTTGTCGATAGGCTGATTGACTATCTTTATCTCCTCGCCCGCGTTGAACGAGATTGCCGAGACACGCAGCTCCTTGTTTGTCTTTTTAACTGCGGCTACGAAGTTTTTGAGTGCTTTCAGAGCCTCGTCACCATGTCCCGGAGGTACGAGAGCGTAATCGAAAGCGAAGAGCAGCTGTGTCAGATTATCCTTCATGTTATATTTCCCCCTGTTTGATCTAAGAGCCCGTTATAAGCAGACCCTATTTATTTATGAAAACTATCATATTTTATTATACCACGAGTCCCGTCAAAAATCAATAGGCACAGCAAAAAAACATCATTTTTCATACATCAACGGAGATCCGCGCAAAAAAACTCCCCGTATATTCTCATATACGGGGCGAAAAAATAAAGGAGATAAGTTATGAAAAAATGAAATGTTGCAAAAGTTAGCAGCTAAACAGATCGTTTAACTTATTACATACATTATATCATTCTTTGCCGTTCATATCAATGGTAATTATAGATAAACTTGCGTCAAAATATTTGTGCAATGTGGAGCAAAAGCGCATGAAAGCACGCACTGTTTTTGTGCATTATCCCTCGTATTCGCTGAATTTCGGAGCTTTTGCGATAACATCTGCTTCGAGGTTTGAGGGGAGCTGTTCATAGCGCGCAAATTCCATGGTGAACCAACCCATGCCCTTTGTCATCTGGCGGATAACGGTTGCAAGGTCGCCCGTTTCAGCCATAGGAAGCTCGGCATCTACCTCGGTCATGCCGTCGCCTACGGGGTTCATGCCGAGGACTGCGCCGCGGCGCTTGTTCACAATGCCCATAACGTCGCCGGTATTGTCGTCCGGGACGGTGAACTTCATAAGCTCGATAGGTTCAAGCAGGCAGGGGGACGCCTGGGTAAGTCCGTTCTTGTACGCAATGTGAGCTGCCATTTTGAACGCCTGCTCCGAGCTGTCAACGGGGTGGTAAGAGCCGTCAAACAGGGTCGCTTTAAGGCGTACAACGGGGTATCCCGCGAGAACGCCGTGAACTATGCTCTCCTGCAAGCCCTTTTCGACCGCGGGGAAGAAGTTCTTCGGGACGCTTCCGCCGAAAACTCTCTCCTCGAATATGAGACCGTCGCCGTCATGGGGCTCAAACTCTATCTTTACGTGACCGTACTGACCGTGACCGCCGGACTGCTTCTTGTGCTTGCCCTCAACGGAGACCTTCTTGCGGATAGCCTCGCGGTACGCGATAACGGGGTCGCTCAGCAGCACGTCAACGCCGAACTTGTTCTTGAGCTTCTGCACCGCGGAGTCTATATGCTGCTCGCCGAGACCGCCGAGGATACGCTGATGCGTCTCGTGGTTGTGGACATAGCTCAATGTGTGGTCTTCTTCAAGCAGACGTCTTATGCCGCTGCTTATCTTGCCTTCGTCGTTCTTGTCCTTTGCCGCCACAGCCTTGAAATAGCACGGTACGGGGAACTCGATGGGCGCGAGAGATATCACGTTTGTGGAGTCGCAGAGGGTGTCGCTCGTATTTGCGTTGAGCTTAGTGAGCGCAACTATATCACCCGCGTAGGCTTCTATCATTTCTTCCTGCTTCTTGCCCCTGAGCGCGAGCATCTTGCCGAACTTCTCGCTCTCGCCTGTGCGTGAGTTGACCATATCCACCTTCGCGGTGAGCACGCCTGCAACTATCTTGACAAAGCTGAGCTTGCCTACGAACGGGTCTGCGAGGGTCTTGAAAACGAACGCCGCAAGGGGCATACTCTCGTCGTAGTCGATTATCTCGTCCTTTCTCTCGTCGGGTGACGGGAGCATATATATCATGGTGTCGAGCATCTTGTCTATGCTTTCGAGCTTTTCCGCGGAGCAGCATACCACAGGCGTGATGATACCCTGGTCAACGCCGTCATGCAGACCCTTGGTTATCTCCGCCTCGGTGAAGTCCTCGCCTTCGTTCTCGAAGAACTTCATCATAAGCTCCTCGTCCGTCTCCGCGATAGCCTCTGCCATAGCGGCGCGAAGTCCCTTGATACGGTTCTCGGAGGCGGGCATCTCAACTTCCTCGGGCTTGCCGTTGGTGTATTTGTATGCTTTCATCTCGAAGAGGTTGATATAGCTCTCCACCGTGCCGAACTTGTCGAAAGGCACGATTATCGGGCATACCGACGGTCCGAAGTTGGTCTTGAGCTCTTCGAGCACGCGGTAGAAGCTGGAGTTTTCCTCGTCGGTCTTGGTGATGACGAACATGGTCGCCTTGCCGAGCTTCTTGGCTTCTCTGTACGCCTTGATCGTGCCGACTTGTACGCCGTCCTTTGCGGGAACGGTAATAACTACTGTCTCGGCAGCGCGGATACCCTCATACATACCGCCGATGAAGTCGAACTGACCTGGAGTATCGACGATGTTTATCTTGACGTCCTTCCACTCGGCGTAGGCGATAGAGGTGTTGAGGGAGACCTTTCTCTTTATTTCGTCGGGGTCATAATCGCTCACGGTGTTTCCGTCGGCGATCTTTCCCATTCTGTCTATCCCGCCGCTTGTGAAGAGGATAGCCTCGTTAAGGGAAGTCTTACCGCTTCCGCCGTGTCCTGCAAGTGCTATATTTCTGATATTTTTGCATTTATAGGTTTTCATTATGTAACCCCCTGAATTTATTTGCTGATACAACGGCAGTGCCGTTTTTCAACTGTACGATTAATATTATACACTATTTTTTCAAAAAAATCTACACTTTTTTTGTGAATAAACAATTACGAATGTAGAAATACCAAATCAAATTTTGTGCAACATATACAACGTTTGGGGTCGTGCCGCCCCTAAAACAAAAAAATCACCGCACCCGTCGGCTGACAGGTGCGGTGTCTGACTTATACTAAAGCGCCTTGAGAGCGTTTATGGACTCTTCTATTTTCGTCATCTTTTCCTGCGCCTTGGCGAGCTTTGCGCGCTCGTTCTCTATCTGCTGCGCGGGAGCCTTTGACAGGAAGCCCTCGTTGCCGAGCTTGCCGCTCAGGAAGCTTATATCCTTTTCGACAGCCTTCTTTTCCTTTTCAAGCCTTGCAAGCTCCTTCTCCGCATCTACGAGCTCGCCGAGCGGCATGAATATCCTTGCCGCCGATGTTACCGCGGCAGCCATATTCGCGGAGTCCTCCTGCCTGTCGGTGACAGTGACCTCGGACGCGCCCGCGAGAGTTTTGAAGAACACCGCGCAGGACTCGAACAGCGCCTTCTCGCCGGTCTCGATGTGCATCGTGACCTTCTTTGACGGCGGTACGTTGAGCTCGGTGCGCTTGCCGCGTACAGCCTTCACCGCGTCGATTATCTTGGTGAAGTCCGCTTCCTCGGCGGCAAAGTCAAGCTTATCGTCATATCTGCTCCACTCCGCTATCATGATGCTCTCGGCTTCTCCCTCGGTGGGAAGAGACTGCCATATCTCCTCGGTGATGAACGGCATGAACGGGTGCAGGAGCTTCAGAATGTCGCGCATAACATAGACAAGCACATTCTGCGCGGCTCTCGCGGTATCGCCGCCCTGTGCGATACGGGGCTTCGTGAGCTCGATGTACCAGTCGCAGTAGGTGTCCCAGATAAAGTCGTACAGCTTGCCGAGCGCGATACCGAGCTCAAAGCTCTCGATGTTGTCGGTGACTTCCTTGATAAGCCTGTTGCAGCGGGACAGCACCCACTTGTCCTCGATAGTGAGCTGTGCGGGAAGCTCCGCCTTTTCCATGTCGTCGGGCAGGTTCATCAGAATGTAGCGGCTCGCGTTCCACAGCTTGTTGGCAAAATTGCGGGCGCTTGTGACTTTAGCCTTTGTCCAGCGCATATCGTTTCCGGGACTGTTGCCCGTTACAAGCGCAAATCTCAGCGCGTCCGCGCCGTATTCGCCGATTATCTCCAGCGGGTCAACGCCGTTGCCGAGGGACTTGGACATCTTGCGTCCGAGCTCGTCGCGCACAAGACCGTGTATCAGCACGTGCTCAAAGGGCTTCTGACCCGTGTGGGCGAGCGCC
The DNA here is from genome assembly GCA_017635675.1 of Ruminiclostridium sp. GTDB lineage: Bacteria > Bacillota > Clostridia > Oscillospirales > Ruminococcaceae > Ruminiclostridium_E. Next base: position 9,093 of record JAGBLA010000140.1, on the reverse strand, counting down.
GAGAATATCATTCTCGATACCCAGAACGAGATTATGTCATAGCCTGTGACCAGCGTGTTTGTGGGGTAGAAGTATTTGAAGTCCTCTGTCTCGTGAGGCCAGCCGAGGGTGGAGAACGGCCACAGCGCCGAGCTGAACCATGTATCGAGGGTGTCCTCGTCCTGCTTCATGGGCTTGCCGCACTTCGGGCAGACGGTGACGGGAGTTCCGCTTATCACTTCGCTGCCGCACGCGGGGTCGGTGCAGTAGTACGCGGGAATGCGGTGACCCCACCAGAGCTGACGCGAGATGCACCAGTCGCGGATATTCTCCATCCAGCGCAGATAGGTGTTCTCAAAGTGCTTCGGCACGTATTTGAGCTCGCCGCTCTTTACGATTTCGATAGCGGGCTTTGCGAGGGGCTCCATTTTAACGAACCACTGCTTTGAACAGCGCGGCTCAACTACGGTGTGGCAGCGCTGACAGGTGCCGACGTTGTGAACGTGCTTCTCCACCTTTACGAGAAGTCCCTGCGCTTCAAGGTCGGCTACCATAGCCTTGCGGGCTTCATATCTGTCCATGCCCGCGTACTTGCCGCCGTATTCGGTGTTTATAGTCGCGTCATCGTTCATTACGTTGATTATCGGAAGGTTGTGGCGCAGACCCACTTCATAGTCGTTGGGGTCGTGCGCGGGAGTTATCTTTACCACGCCCGTACCGAAATCCCGCTCAACGTACTCGTCGGCGATGACGGGTATCTCGCGGTCGGTAAGGGGGAGCTTCACGGTCTTGCCCACGATGCTCTTGTAGCGCTCGTCGTCGGGATGTACCGCAATGGCGGTATCGCCCAGCAGCGTCTCGGGACGGGTGGTGGCTATCTGCACGAAACCGCTTCCGTCGGAGAGCGGGTAGTTGATGTGCCAGAAGTGACCCTCCTGCTCCTCGTACTCGCACTCGATGTCGGAGATAGAGGTCCTGCAGTTCGGGCACCAGTTTATGATGCGCACTCCGTGGTAGATGAGCCCCTTTTCATAATAATCAAGGAACACCTTCTGCACCGCCTCGGAGCAGCCGTCGTCAAGGGTGAAGCGCTCGCGCTCCCAGTCGCAGGACGAGCCGAGCTTCTTGAGCTGGTTCTGTATCTTGCCGCCGTACTCATGCGTCCAGTCCCATGCGCGTTCGAGGAACCCTTCGCGGCCTACGTCCTCCTTGCTCAGCCCCTCGGACTTCATCTTCGCGACCACCTTTGCCTCGGTGGCAATGGAAGCGTGGTCCGTGCCTGGGAGCCACAGCGCCGAGTACCCCTGCATACGCTTGGTGCGGATAAGTATATCCTGAAGGGTCTCGTCAAGGGCGTGACCCATGTGGAGCTGTCCCGTTACGTTCGGGGGCGGGATAACGATAGTGTAGGGCTTTTTTTTCGGGTCGCGCTCGGCGTGGAAATAGCCCTTTTCCTCCCAGTTCTGATAGATGCGCTCCTCGAAATCCTTCGGGGAGTAGGTTTTTGCAAGTTCTTTCTTCATGTTGCTTTATATCCTTTCTTCGGTTCGTTCTCATACGAAATAGAACCGGAACGTTTCGGTCCGGGCTGTATCCTGCCTGTCATGCTTTCGGCGGCGGCACCTTTAACCGCCTGTGAAAATGCCAATTACTGCATCAACGATAAATTCCCTGATGTCGGGAAGTATGCTTCCGAGAGTTTTTGCCTTTCATTTTACAGCCAGCCTTTCATATAATTCTTCGCTCGGGTCAACAAGAATGGTCTTGTTGTTCACGAAGATGACCATTCCGGGCTTTGCGCCCCCGGGCTTTTTGACAAACCGCGCAAGCGTGTAGTCCACGGGTATCTTTGTGCCGTTCCTGCCCTTTGAGCAGGTCGCCGCGAGCTGCGCCGCCTCGACAATGGTGCTGTCGGGGATAGTATCGGCGCCCTCGGCGCGGATTATCACGTGGGAGCCGGGAATATTCTGTGTGTGGAGCCACATATCGTCGGGTCGGGCGGTCTTTAGCGTAAGCTTGTCATTCTGTATATTATTGCGCCCCACAAGTATCTCAAACCCGTCCGACGAGCGGAATTTCAGCGGCGGCGCGGCTTTCGGAGCCTTTGCCTCCCGCTCGGTCTTCGCGGAGCGTATATATCCCGAGCTTATGAGCTCCTGCTTTATCTCGTATATGGCGGATTCGCTGCCCGCGCCGCTGCCGACGCGCGACGCCGCGTCGAAAACGCTGTCGATGTACGCGAGCTCCTTTTCGCCCTGTGCTATGAACTTTGTCAGCAGCTTTTCCGCGGTGTCCAGCTTTTTATACTCCGAGTAGAACTTCTGGGCGTTCTGTGCGGGGGTGAGCCGCACGTCCAGCTTTATCGTCACCTCGCCGCCGTTGACGTAATCCTCGGCGGTAAGCTCGCTCATACCCTTCTCGCAGCGCCAGAGGTTCGCGCTCAGTATATCTCCCATGAGACGCGCCTGTTCCTTGCGGGCGCAGTCCCGAAGCTCCTGCTTTTGCGTCTCTATCTTGCGGGAGAGCCGCTCATACACGGTCATTATGGTTTTCAGCAGGTCGCCCGAGCGCTGCTTTACCCTGTCGGCGGCGGCGCGGTCCCCGAAGAACCTGTCCACGAGCCGCGAGGGGGTGTCGTACCGCGTTTCCACCATTTCCGCGCCGTACTGTTCTATCGGCACGAAACAGAAATCCTTCGGCTTGCCCGACTTGTCGCTCACCATGGTGCAGCCGTCGAGCTTTTCGATGTGCTCCTTTGCCCTTCCGAGGAAGAACGCGAGCTTTTCGAGCCTGTCCGTGCCGAGGTCGCTCACGAGCGCGTCCGCGTCACGGGCGGCGCTGTACGCGCACTCCCGGGCGAAAATGGGGGATATCCCCTCAAACATACCCATGAGCGCCTTTGCGAGCCGTCCGTCGGGGTTCTCCGTGAGCGCGGAAAGCTGCGCGGGGTCGAAGTCAAGCAGGTTAAGCCGCTTTTCGCGGGGCGGGAGCTCATAAACTATGTTCGGAAGCACCCGCCGCACGGAGGAAACATCGTCCGTGACGCGCTTGATACTATCGACCACCCGCCAGACGCCGTCCTTCTTCGTCATAAGTATGATGTTGCTGTACTTGCCCATTATCTCGGCAGCCACGCGGCATTCGCAAAGGTCGCCTATCTCGTTGGTACACTCAAAGTCGAAGTTCACTATGCGTTCGAGCCCGTCCTGGGATATCCCCGTGAGCCGTCCGCCGCCGAGCGTCTTGCGCATGAGCATACAGAACATGGGAGGCTGGCGCGGGTTCTCGGGAGCCTGTGTGGTGAGACATACCCGTGCCGACATACTTTCCGCGGACATCAGCACCTTTTCCGCGCCGCCGAAGGTGCGCAGGGTCATTATTATCTCGTCGCGTGAGGGCTGGTGGATTTTATCGACCCGTGCGCCTATGAGATTTTTGCTGTGCATTTCGCTCACTATACAGTGAAGAAATGCTCCGTCGAGTGACAATATATCACCGCCTTTCGCCTGTTCAGATATACCTGCATATCTCCGCGTTGCTCTCGGGCTCGAAGATATCCGCCTCGGGGAAGTGGGCGGCGAGCTTCTGCTTGAGCACGCCTACGATGATGTTCTCGGTGGCGTAATGCCCCGCGTCGATGACGGTAACGCCCGCGTTGCGTGCGTCCACGAAGCCGTGGTGCTTGACGTCGCCCGTTATTATCGCGTCAATGCCCATTTTGATGCAGTTGTACACCTCGTCGTTGCCCGCGCCCGAGCTTACCGCGACGCTCTTGATGCTCTTCCCGCCGTCAACGTACTTCACGCCCTGCGCCGAGAACACGGTCTTTGCCTTTTCCGCGAGCCCGTCGGCGCTTATCTCGAAATCGAGGTAAGCGATGCGCCCGTAGCCTATGTTCCTGTCCTGGTGGATAACGTCCAGCACAGGCGCGTTCTTCGGGTCGCCGAAACCCATAAGGCTGTACATTATGTCGCTTATGCCGCCGCGCACCATATCGACGTTGGTGTGGGCGCAGATAGCCGCTATATCGGCTTTTATGAGCCTATATACGGGGTTGTTTATGTCGATGCGCTTTATGCCGCCGAAAATGACGGGGTGGTGGGAGATTATGAGCTGTGCGCCCACGTGTTCGCATTCATCGACGACCTCGTTGGTTATGTCAAGGCATACCGCTATACGATACACCGACTTGTCTCTGCTGCCCACCAGAAGCCCCGAATTGTCGAAACTGTCCTGCAGGCGGAAGGGTGCGTATGTGTTCAGATAATCGTACACTTCTCCTACTGTCATGGCTGTTCCTTTCTTATGAGACGGAGCAGCGCAGGGTCGCCCTTTCCGAGCTTTTCAAGCTGTCCGTTCACCTTTGTGATATACCGTTCGTCCGTGTTCTTCCCGAAATACGCAAATTCGTCGGTTATCTCCCGCTTTTCGCCGGTGTAAAGCACGAGCATGACGGTGTAAGCCTTGCCGCTCACCGCGGCACCCTTTTCTTCGGCTATCTCAAAGCCGCGGGAGTAAAGGTGCCGCCGCAGCAGCTCCGCCTTTGTCATGGGCTGAAGAATGAACCGCACCCCGTGAGATATGAATTTGCAGCCGTCAAGTATCTGCGCGATAAGCTCGCCGCCCATTCCCGCGATGATGACATCGTCACAGGGCGGTATGTCGGAGAGCCCGTCCGAGCGTATGAGCCGTATCCTGTCCGCGAATCCGTATTTCTCAACGTTTGCGCGGGCAGCTTTAAGCGGGTTCTCGTTCACGTCCGACGCGATGACCTCGCGCGCCCCGTTCTCACAGAGATAGCACGGGAGCAGCGCGTGGTCGGTGCCGACATCGCATATACGCGCGTCTTTGCGCACGAACGACGCTATGACGGAAAGCCGTTCGTCGAGCCTTATCACCTTACGCGAGAGCCTTGTTTAAGTTTTCCACAAGCTCGTCCGGGTCGGCGTCATGCACAAGGCACGCCTCCTCGATAGTCTCGCCCACTGACGCGGGGCAGCCTAGGCAGTGCATTCCGATAGCAAAGAAGTAGGGTGCCGCGGCTTCCGCGTTTTCCTGTAAGATCTCGCCTATAAGTGTGTCCTTTGTTACTACCATTGTGTTTTACCTCCGTGATCATGTGCCTTTAGCGGCACATTATAATCCATATTATTATACCATTCCCGACACGATTAGTCAATGTTTTTTGAAAATAAAAATCTCCGCCGCGCGGGTGCGCCGACGGAGAATGAGCATCAGAAACCGAACAGGGCGTTCAATATATAACCGAGACATCGGGAAAAGTCCAGCCGCGCCACCTCCTCGGCGGCTATTATCTTCGCGTTCCCGATTATGCTGCCGTCAACGGTCATGGTCACGAAGCCGAGCACCTGCCCCTTTTCCACGGGAGCTTCTATGGCGGCGGGGCGGCTGTAGCTGTACTTTATCTTCGAGCCGCTTCCCTTCGGGAGTATAAGCTCCGGCACCCCCGCGAACCGCGTGTCCACCCCGCGCTTTACGCCGCCCTCCACCGGGACTTCGAGAAGCTCCGACACATCGGGGCGGGGCGTTACCCGCTCATAGCCGTCAAATCCCAGGTCGAGCAGAGCCCGCGCGGCGGCGAACCTGTCGGTGTCGCTGTCGCAGCCGAGCACCACCGCCGTGAGCTCCATGTTCCCGCGTTTCGCCGTGGCGGCAAAGCAGCAGCCCGCCGCGTCGGTGGTGCCTGTTTTGAGCCCCGTTATCCCGCTGTACGAGGTTATCAGCTTGTTGGTATTGAGAAGCTGCGTCTCGCGCGGGGTGCCTGTGCGCACGCTGTCAAGGCGGGTCATGAGAAATTCGTCGTAGATGTCGTATCTGCGCAGCTCCGCCGCCATTACCGCGATGTCCCGCGCGGTGCTGTAATGCCGCTCATCGTCATAGCCAACGCAGTTCACGAAATGGGTGTTCGTCATGCCGAGCTCGGCGGCTTTCGCGTTCATGCGCTCCACGAACGCTTCCTCGCTGCCCGCGATGTGCTCCGCGAGCATGACGCAGGCGTCGTTTGCGGACGCTATGACTATGGATTTCGCAAGGTCGCCCACCGACATCTCCTCGCCCGTTTCGAGCCATATCACCGAGCCGTCCATGCTGTTCGCGTGCTCCGAGCAGACCGCCGTGTCAGAAAAGCTCAGAGCGCCGCTCTCTATCTCCTCCGCCGCGATAAGCAGCGTCATTATCTTAGTCACCGACGCTATCGGAAGCCGCGTGTTCTCATTAAGCCCGCACAGTGCCATGCCCGTGGAGCTCTCCGTCAGTATCGCGGCTTTTGCCGACTTTATGTCCGCCGTCACCGTTCTTCCCTCGGCGCGCGCCTGCGGCGCGAATATACAGGAAAGCACTGCCGCCGCCGTTATCACCCATACCGCCCGCAGCTTATTTATACGCATTGCGAACCCTCCTCTGTGCCTGTCTTTGTAAGAATATATGCATAAACCCGCCCGCAAATGCGCAGAATATCAGCGTTGATAACTTTTCGGAGGTGCGGTATGGGGGAAAACAGCTTTGCGCGGGAGTTTCTGCGGTCACTTGTGATATTCCTGGCGGGCGGGTTCATTTACGGAGCGGTGGAGATACTTTACCGCGGGCATACTCACCCGTCCATGTTCGTGCTCGGCGGGATATGCCTGCTCTGGGTGGGCGGGCTCAACAGCTTTTTCAGACGCACTCCGCCGCTCTGGGTACAGCTGCTCCTCGGCGGCGTGTTCATCACCCTTGCGGAGTTTGCCTGCGGGCTCGTGTACAATGTGTGGCTCGGCATGAAGGTATGGGATTACAGCAAGCTCCCGCTGAACATCATGGGTCAGGTCTGCCCGATGTTCTTTTTCGCTTGGGTGCTGCTGTCGTTCCCCGCGATAATCGTGGAGGACGTCATAAGGCACAGGTTTTCGGAAAAAGCAGGATAATTTCTTCGCGGGCTATTGCAATTTTCTCCGAAATAAGGCATAATAGAAGTATGTCTGAAAGGAGAGTATAATCATGGATTTTCTGAAGGTTGAAGTATATACGAAGTCGCAGGCGGTGGACATTCTCGTCATGCAGCTTTCCGAGCTTGGCATAACGGGATTTGAGATACACGACAGCGCCGATTTCGACGAGTTTCTCGAAAACAAGGATGCGAACTGGGATTATGTCGACGACGAGCTTATGGGGCTGAAGACCGTACCGACCCATATCACGCTTTACCTGCCCGATGACGCGCAGGGGCTTGAAACTCTCGCGGAGCTCAAAGGCGCGGTGACGGAGCTTTTCTCCGCGCAGCCCGAGCTTTACGGCGAGCCCGATATACATATAGGCAGCGTGCGCGAGGAGGACTGGGCGAACAACTGGAAACAGTATTACAAGCCCTTTGACGTCGGCGGGAAGCTTATCGTCAAGCCTTCGTGGGAGGATATAGGCGACACCCGCGGGCGCAAGGTGCTTGAGATAGACCCCGCGTCGAGCTTCGGCACGGGACAGCACCACACCACCAAAATGGTCATGGAGCTTCTGGAGAGCGTAGTGAAAGGCGGCGAGAAGATGCTCGACCTCGGCTGCGGCAGCGGCATACTGTCGATAGCGGGGCTGCTGCTCGGAGTGCGTGACGTGACCATGGCGGACGTGTTCGAGAACGCGGTGAAGACCGCTGCCGAGAATGTGTGCAAGAACGGCTTCACAGAGGACAGATACCGCGCTTACCGCGGCAACATCATCGACGATGCCGTCCTGCGCGATACGATAGGCACGGGCTTTGACATTATCACCGCCAACATCGTCGCGGACGTTATCATCGCCATGAGCCCGCTGTTCGGGGGATTTCTCACCGAAAGCGGCACTCTTATCGTATCGGGCATAATCGACGAGCGCCTTGACGAGGTGATGAACGCGCTGACGGAGAACGGTTTCGCTGCCGTGAACAGCCGAAACGCCGAGGGCTGGAACGCTGTCGTGCTTAAAAGGAGCCGAACCGCATGATAACCATATCCGTATGCATGATAGTCAAAAACGAGGAGCGGCAGCTCCGTGCCTGCCTTGACAGCCTTAAACCCATAGCCGACGAGATAGTCATCGTCGATACGGGCTCGGTTGACTCCACCAAGGCGATAGCGCGCGAATATACAGGGCTTGTATATGACTTCCCGTGGATAGACGATTTTGCTGCCGCCCGCAACTTCGCGTTCTCAAAGGCGACGAAGGAATACATATACACCGCCGACGCCGACGAGGTGATAGATGAGGACAATATCAGACTTTTCCTGCGGGTGAAGGAGCTTCTCCCGCCCGAGACCGAGATAGTTCAGATGCACTATCTGAACTTAATGGAGGAGAACACGGTGTACAGCTCACGGCGCGAGCTGCGCCCGAAGCTGTATAAGCGGCTGCGCACGTTCGAGTGGGTGAACCCGATACACGAAACGGTGCGGCTCGACCCTGTGATATACGACAGCGACATCGAGATACAGCATCTTGCAAAGGGAAACCATGTCAAGCGCGACCTTGCGACGTTCGCGAAAGCGCTCAGGCGCGGCGTGCGGCTTGACAAGACGCTTCACTCCATGCTTGCGAAGGAGCTTTTTACCGCGGGTGACGAGAGCGACCTTATGGATGCGGTGCCGTTCTTTGAGGAGAGTTTAAACGACCCTGCGCGCTCGGAGGACGAGCACCGCGAGGCGCGCTGTGTGCTTGCGCGGGCGTACCGCATAAGCGGCAGGACTGCGGATTTCGTGCGGCTGTGCCTGCGTGAAGCGCTGACAAGCCCCTGCGCGGAGATGTGCAGCGAGACAGGGCGGTACTTCTACGATGCGGGAAACTACGCGGAAGCTCTGTGCTGGCTCAATGACGCTATTTTCGAGACCCAGCCCGTGATAACTATCCTCACCGAGGGCAGCGAGAACCTCGCCCTGCTCGCAGATTGCTATGAGCGCACAGGCGACCTTGAAAGCGCCGCGAAATACCGCGAAATGGCAGAGAATTGGGAGCTTCCCGAGACCGTGTGAGAGAGGGAAACAGAGAGAAACAGAGAGAACAGAAGAACAGAAGAACAGAATGGGGCGCCGCCCCAAACCCCGCTGGGGCTCTGCCCCAAACCCCGCTGGGGCTCTGCCCCAAACCCCGCTG